>DATAMF010000079.1:0-8207 GCA_036260665.1 Aggregatilineaceae bacterium
AAATTCTGGACAGCGCGCTGAGACTGTGCGCCCCATAATGCCGCCATGGGAACCTGCATTTCACCTAAGGAGTCTTTTTCGATGCGGAAATCAGCCATGAGTTACATCCCTTTTGAATGTGAAACCAAGACATAATGGGCGACATTCGAGCCGATCACCTGTGCCTGTCCATCAACCTGGACGGTCAACGGCCCCTCAAAGGGATCAATGGCGATGACTTCGACGTGTGCGCCGACGACTAAGCCTTTTTCGCCCAGATAACGCAGCATATCCGGGGCCTGATCGCGCAGGCGGGCCACGATGCCCGGCGTATGGAGAGCCAGCGCCGATAAGGGCGTCAGCGCGCGCTCCTCGACATCCCCTTCAGGTGAGGGAATCGGATCGCCGTGCGGGTCAAAATGGGGATTGCCCAGGTATTGGGCGATACGTTCCGCGAGCTGCTCGGAAATGACGTGTTCGAGGCGCTCGGCTTCACGGTGGACTTCATCCCAACCAAAACCCAGCGCTTGCACCAGAAACAACTCGATGAGGCGGTGGTTGCGCACGATTTCGATTGCCACGCGTTCGCCTGTGGGGGTCAAGCGCACACCCTTGTACAGCTCATGCGTAATCAAGTTGGCTCTCGCCAGCTTTTTCGCCATTTCGGTGGTCGAAGGGGGGGTGATGCTCAGCGCCTCAGCCAACATCGACGTCTGGACACGGGCATGTTCTTGTTGAAGCAGATAGACCGCTTTGAGAAAATCTTCTATCGCTTCACTGTGCGCCGTCTGTGAGAGAAAATTGTCGTCCACGTGACCTTCCTTAGGATGCGTACCCGTACATCAAGTATATTTTAGGCACGCCGAAAAATGCAAGCCACAAGTGGAGGGTGGATAATGCCGATGTGCCCGCAGCCGATCTCTCTGCGGGCACCGTTGGTTTTAACGACGACGTTTGATCGAAAAGCGGCGGCGCGGTGAGATGGGACGGTTGAACCGGCGCGCATAACGCTTCTCACGCCGCCGAGTTTCTTCCTGATAGAAGTCGATCAACAAACAAAGTTCAGCCCAATTCATCATGGTGATTCTCCTGATTCAGGTGCTACTCCGTGCCGAAACAGTCTGTCCTCATGAGGAACAGACAAGCGATAGCGGCTGCACCGGGATGTGTTCCCGGAACAGTGCCCTAATAACCATCAACGCGAGAATGGGATGAAGAAACAGCGATGAAATGACGATACGCGGTTTAAGAACCTATGTTCTATTATACACCGGTTTCGGCATTTGGCAAGCGGAGGTTAAAAGGAGGGATAGACCGCCGTTCTTCCCATTGTCGCTAACACCCTGTATCTCTTAAAATGAGAGAAACAATTCGTACAAGGAGAACGAACCATGAAAAGGGTTGTACTTACTTTGATGCTCCTGCTGACCTCTATCGGGACGCCGGTTCTGGCTCAGGGTGATTCTGAGGCGGAATTCGTCGTTTTCGCATCGGATCGTTCGGGGAATTATGAGCTGTATGTGCTGGACCTGGAAACGGGGCTGACCACCCAGCTAACCAATGATCCGGCGGATGACATCGATCCGCAGTTGTCAGCGGACGGTGAAATGATCGTGTTTGCGTCGGATCGGGATGGCGATTTTGAACTGTTCGTCGTCAATCTTGATGGGACCGGGCTGGAACAGATCACCAATAACAACAAGAATGATGTCCAACCGCGCTGGCAGCCGAACGGGAATAATATTGTGTATATGTCGGATGTCAACGGCGAATGGGATGTGTATATCATCACGGCAGCAACCGGAGTCGTCCGGCAGTTGACGAACGATCCGGCAGACGAGCGCGGGCCGATGGCTGGAACGGGCGAAGGCGCACCGGGTGGCGTGCCTACTCCTGGCGTCAGCACGCCCTTCCCGACGGCGGCAGCCCCGACGGGCGATGCGGTGGTGGGCGGTACACGCTTGAATGTGCGCGCGAATCCGGGTCCGGGGGCGCGGATCGTGGGCGGATTGGCGCAGGGACAGACGGTCGATATTATCGGGCGCTACTATGACAATTCGTGGGTGCAGATCGCAAGTCCGGCGGGCTGGGTGTATGCGCCGCTGCTGACGATCAATATTGATCTGGCTACCGTCCCGGTGGTGAATGCGGCCTTCACCGAAGCCGCGACGGCGACGCCTGCCCTGCCGACAGCAACCCCGATCCCGGCGGCCTCTGCCAATCTCGTGGCGGGAATTGTGGTGCTCGAACCGTCACAACCCGTCTGCGGGCAAACGTTCAACGTCGGGTTTGATGTGGCGAACCTGGGAACACTGCCCAGCGCGGCCAGCGGAACGGTATCGCTGGTGGATGTGCGCACGGCGGACGGAGCGCAGCAGGGCACAACCATCGGCGGGTTCCCGGTGTTGCAGCCGGGGCAAACGTTCCGCGTGACCATGCCGCTGACGATCAGCACGTGGTACAACGAGACGCACACGATCACGCTGATCATCGATCCGGGCAACCAGATCGGCGAGACGGTGGAAACGGACAACGCGCGCACGATCAGCTATACGCTGTCGAAGGGTGCGTGCCCGTAGGGAGCAAGGGAAATAACGGCGGGGCAATTCGTGAATTGCCCCTACAGCCCCCTTCTTCGCGCGAAGAAGGGGGCTGATTTTTTCTGGCTGTGCATAGAGAGTTAAAATATGGTAAACAGGTTTAACTCTTTCTATTTGAGTGATATACAATATGTGTAGGTACCTCAAAAGGATAAAAAGTTTATGCCTGTTAACGCCAATAAGCCGGAGCGCTGGAAAAGCGATACCGCTCTCTCGATAGATTTCTATAACAAATGGTTTATGCATTTTGCCCCAGAAACATTTCGAGTGGCCCGTCAAGAGATAACTGTCTGGGTTGATCAGGCTATCGAACATACAGCTAATCTTGTCATACTCAGCCCCACAATGCTCAAACAACACCCTGCTGTACTCAAAATGCTCCGTATGGCTACTGCGCCTCCTATTGCACGTGATCGGCTCAGCGGCTTAGCAAACGTAAGCAGAACTCTTATCGAAACTCTGGAAAATGGTAAGTCACCGTCAGCTAAAGCTTATGGGAACCTGGATGATGCGCTAGCTCGTATTTGTGACGTTATAGCAACGCTACTAGATCAAGACATTTTCCCCTGGTTAGCAGTTTCCGGTCAACCGACTGAAACGGATCGACTTCGCGCCGCCAGCATTATTGCAGATCGGTTATCGGGGGCTACTGCCGACCCTATCATTCGCAATGCGCAAGAGCGAAGGCAATTAGCCACAATTCAGGACTTCTTGGAAAAACGAGGCTATCAAAAAATATCGATGCCTCAATCTCTGGTTTTGCATGAGATGAGGCCTGACACTTTCACCTTTCGACACAATGTAGTGGTGGGTACAAGCCATCAAATCAGGATTCCCATTGATGCCCTTATTTGGCCTCATAACTTACATCATAGTCGTTTACCTATTTTTGTTGAAGCTAAATCTGCGGGCGACTTCACCAACACTAATAAACGTCGCAAAGAAGAAGCCCAGAAAATGACCCAATTAAAGCTCCACTACGGCGAGGACTTAACTTATATTCTTTTCCTCAATGGTTACTTTGATAGTGGTTATCTTGGTTATGAAGCAGCAGAGGGTATCGACTGGGTATGGGAACACCGAATAGAAGATTTATTGGAACTAGGAGTATAGGATGGACCGAGTTAATGCAGCGGAACAACAGCGACGGTTAGAACAAGCACGTCTTGATGGGGGGAAAACTACACAGGAGCGTAACCGACTAGGACAGTTCGCCACCCCATTTCCTCTTGCATTAGAAATTGCCCAGCTAGCCGTAGAGCACTTAAAGAACGAACACTATACTATCGACACTATCGACTTTCTTGATCCTGGTTGTGGCTCCGGCGTGTTTTACTCAGCACTTCTACAGACTTCGATAGCCAATCAACTAGGCTCCGCCTACGGTATTGAAATAGACCCTGCCTTTGCTGAGGTTGCTCGTTCTTTATGGGCACCATTTGGCTTCCAAGTGATTCAGGATGACTTCACTCGTCTTACTTCCTTTTTTAAGCCGGACCTTCCGAACCTAATTATTTGCAACCCGCCGTATTCACGACATCACCATTTAGAACAACTTCAAAAGAATCTTCTGCAAACTAGAGCATCAAAAACGAGTGGTCTTTGGCTCAATGGGCTAGCAGGATTGTATTGTTACTTCTTGTTGTTATCTCACCAGTGGCTAAGACCGGGTGGCTTAAGCATATGGCTTATTCCTACGGAGTTTATGGACGTTAATTACGGAGAAGCTATCAGAATATACCTTAGCCAACATGTCACTCTAAAAAGACTCCATCGGTTCGAAGCTTCTGATGTGCAGTTTGCTGATGCTTTGGTTTCTTCAGCAGTAGTGGTCTTTGAGAATAGGAAGCCGACCATTGAACATCAAGCGATATTTACTGTCGGCAGTTCACTCTCTCAGCCTAGTAAAACATATACAGTGAAAAATGAGTGGCTTTCCAAAGCACATAAATGGACCCATGTGCCTGAATCAATTTCTCCATCTACCCAGCGCACTCAACCGGAAATTAGCTTCGGAAATTTGTTTAAAGTCCGGCGTGGGTTAGCAACGGGTGCCAATGGTTATTTTATTCTCCCTAGAAGTAAAGCTGAGGAACAAGGCTTACCCGCTAAATTCTTGAAACCGATTTTGCCTAGTCCTCGTTACCTGACAGATGTCGTGATTGAGGCTGATGGAGATGGATACCCATTGAGGATTCCCCAACTTGTGTTGATAGACTGTGACTGGCCCGAAGAGCAAGTCCAAGCTGAGTATCCGAGCCTCTGGGAATATCTCGAACACGGAAAAAGGTTAGGGATTCATGAGCGATACCTGACTAGTAAACGAAATCCCTGGTATAAGCAAGAGCAAGTTCCTGCTTCACCATTTCTGTGTACTTATATGGGACGTGCCCAAGAAAACAAAAGCCCCCTACGGTTCATCTGGAACCAGTCAAAAGCTACAAGTCCGAATGTTTACCATGTCATTTACCCCAGAGAGCACTTAACAGCTTATATGGGAAACAGCCTAGAACTTCAGGCTGAAATATTCAGGCTGCTAAGCCGAATCGACAATCAAATCATTATCTCAGAAGGCCGTACATATGGAGGCGGATTGCATAAGATCGAGCCTCACGAATTATATCGTATCAGCTTAAGCAATATCGCTGAAGCTCAGAAACTTGTAGCGTCAACTATGCTCTTCTAAGCAACATACTGGCAATAGTTAACAACAGTAGACTGATGTTCTGTTAAAACATCTCATTGTATATCTCCTGCGAGAACGGCGAAGGCTTCGATCTCGATCAGGAAGTCGGGCATGGAGAGGGCGGGCACGGCGATCCAGGTCGAGGCGGGCGGATGCTGCGGAAAAAAGCGGCGCAAGCCTTCGGTGACATAGCGATCCTGATCGATGACCGACTGCACAATATAAATCCGCAGCGAGACAATATCCTCTAACGTGCCGCCCGCGTGCTGGATGGCGCGATCCAGATTCTCAAAAGAGGCCATCGTCTGGGCGCGGAGATCGCCGGGACCGATGATCTGGCTCTGCGCATCCCAAGCCACCTGCCCCGAAATATGGACCTGCTGCGATCCCTGGCTGACGACGATCTGTGAGAAGCCGTATTGCAGGCTATTGAACAGATCAGGCGGATTGATCGTGTGTTTGGGCATATGAATTTCTCCATCAGCGGATTGACATATCGCGATCCGAACAGTCGAGATGCATCATGTCCAGCTTGCGGGATTCGCGGCTGGGGGTGATGCCGTAGTAGAAGGTGTCGGGCTGGCAGATATAACGCGCCCAGGCAAAGGGGTTATCCCATTTTGAGTCTTCCTGCTGGACTTCGTAACGCACGCGGCGAACCTGCGCCCACAGTGATTTGAGATGGTACATCGGATCGTCGCGGCTCAACAGCGGATCGAGGCGCGGTTCACGCCAGAGGATGAAACGCAGAATCAGCCCCGGTCCACCCGGCCAGGCTTCGGGGTGCGAGTCCAGGATGGCAGTCCACATGGTGTAGACGTAACCCTGTACGGCGGGCGGGAAGGCGTGCTGTTTGCGCAGACTGCCGGGACGCAGCGGGCGCAGCACATCGCCCAATTCAGGGATCGCATCGTTGGGGGTGAAACGAATCTGGGTCAGGGTACGCAGCGCCTGGGAGATCGATTTTTCCAGCGTCAGGAGTTGGCGAATCTGTTCGCGGTGCTGCTCGCGATGCTTCCGGCTGAGTCCGGCAGGGCCGCGTGTGCCGGGAAGATAGTAGTTTTCGCCCCACATGACGCCGTATTCCTCGACCATTTCCAGCCAGAAGGTATCCTGGGTTTCGAGATGGTAGGTGCGATCATTCTGCCCAGCCTGCGGACCAAAATCGGGGGCGCGGCGGATGCCACGACAGCCCATCGGGACCAGACATTCGAGCGGATCGGTGTTGGATTCATCCAGGCGATCTTCGGGGAACGGATCAACGGGCACCCAATCGGTATTTTTCGGATCGTGGCCCTGGACACGGGCGCGTACCTCCACATCCCAGCGGCGGCCAAAAATGCGACGTCCGCGTAAGAGCATGCCGGGGATGGAAAGGATTTTTTCCAGCAAGCCGATCCGGGCCGACGTCGAATAACCATCCAGCCGCCACGCGAAATAGGAGGCGGACGAGCCACGCGCGATATAAACCAGCGGACGACCTTCTTTCGTCTTTTGCACATCTTCCCAGAGGCGGCGGTAACCATCTTCATGAGTCGCATAACCAACATCACGCACCGTCACGCCGTCGAGCAGTTCCTGCTGACTCAGTTCGCGGATTTGGGCCAGCAGCGCCGGGTTGAGTTCGAGCAGAATGGTGATCATTTCCCAGTCGCCTTCGTGACGGTTGGCCCAGTCATCGTAGTAATACTGGAACCAGTATTGCAGCGCGACACGAGTCTGACTGACATCATAGGGGCCGGAGTGGACGACATCGGATTCGGCCATCACTTTGCCGAGGGGCGCTAAACCCTGGACCAAACGGCCATAGACCGTCGAGCGGCGTGTGGTGGGATCGGTTTCGTCAAGGAATTTAAAATAGGTTTTCCACTGTTTGAGGTTATAACCGCGAAAATAAGGCAAATTGAAGCCGCTGATCCGATCCGCGAGGCGGCGTTGGACGAGTTCGGTCATGACGGCAGCACGAAATTCGGCGTCACCCAATCCGGCATAACGCGGATCGTCTTTATATTCCTGCATGCCCGCCTGCAAATCGTCGCGGGTGATGCTGTCGTGAACGAGAACACGTTCTTCGGCGGCAGAACGAGGCCGGAACAGCAGTTTCAGATCACGCAGCCAGACCTGCCAACGGTAGCGCACACGCGCATATTTGAGGAAGAAGTTCACAGAGCGCGGGTGATAGGAACCGCGCAGGGTATAGATCGCGTCGCCATCATCGGGATAAGGGGCCTGGTTCGCATCTTCGGGAAACATCACCAACATGGGGGCATAACGCCGCAGCAGAATTTCCCGTTCGTTGGGCAGCAGAAACCCACTTGAATCCGGCATGACCGACTCCATCTCTCCAACATGACACGTAAGGTTTTATTATACGCTTAGTCGGCGGACAGAAAAATGGATCGGAGGAAGAAGAGTGGAGATCAATAAAAGATCAATGAGCATTGATGTAATTTAGGAAATACCCCCTCCTTTGTCCTGTCCGCCGTAGGGGCAATTCACGAATTGCCTCGCTTGCCCTGTCCGCTTTTCCCCCCTTTCTCTACGATAGTGGGGAAAGGGGCCAGGGGATAGGGGTCAACCGCCCCATCCATTATTAACCATCGAAGTTAGCCCTCCAAGTTCACCATCCACGACCATGACAAATCCGAACATTCGTGCTATCCTGATCATAGAAGCCCGCTGCTCAAGTCCCTCTCTGCGCCAGCGGGGAGGGGTTAAAATGCCGGACTTTTTGGCAGAAAGTCCCACTTCCTGCCAACATCTCCACCTCTCTAATCGTGGTTTTCCCCTCAAATCGACCAAAATCAGGGCGCAAAGGGGGGGAGGGGGTATTTCCTAAATTACATCAATGCTCATTGATCTTTTATTGATCTCCACTCTTCTTCCTCCGATCCATTTTTCTGTCCGCCGCCACGCGAAATAGGAGGCGGACGAGCCACGCG
>DATAMF010000109.1:0-39733 GCA_036260665.1 Aggregatilineaceae bacterium
AGGTCCATGTGGATGAATTCGAGGCGCTGGGGGGGGCAGCATTGGCGGCGGAACTCGGCGCGGTGTCAGCGGATCATGTAGTGATGACGCCGGAGGTTGATATAACCGCGCTGGGGGCCTCGGATACGGTGGTTGTGGCGCTGCCGCCGACGCCGTTTGGGTTGGCACATACCCAATACACACCCGCCAAACGATTTTTAGAGGTGGGGGCGGCACTGGCGATTGCGACGGACTGTAACCCCGGCACAGCCTGGAACGAAAATATGCAGTTGGTGATGGCGCTCGCCACTCGTTATTTGCGGCTGACTCCGGGGCAAGCCCTGGCGGCAGCGACGATCAACGCGGCGTATGCGGTGGGGCGCGGGCATCTGGTGGGGAGCCTGGAAGTGGGCAAACTGGGCGATTTGGTGATTTGGAACGTACCCAGTTATCCCCACTTGAGTTACCGTTTTGGGACGAATCTGGCCCAAACCGTTGTGAAACGCGGGCGGATCGCTCACAGCCCTTATCGAGGAGGCGTTCGGACCACATGGACTTAAACGAAGTCATGCCCTGGGGATTAACGCTCGCTCAGAGTCTGTGTTTGGGCGTGGGCGGGTTCATGCTGATTGGGGCCTGGGTCATTGTGACATCTTTTTTACGCCTGGGTAAAAATATCATTATGTGCGGGCTGGTGGTGATCATGGGGCTGATGTTCTGTGGCACGGCAGCGGCGGCGATATATGAACTGACGCGAAAATGACAAATGACCTTGCTATTTTGATCAAGTAGTGAACAATTTCATCCGTTACCGCGTATCATACATAGGGCAATAGAAAGAAATCCGAGACAACTGGATAGAACCTATGGACGACGTTCCTCTGATTGAACGGGCACAGGGTGGTGACGAGCGTGCTGCGAGGCAGCTTTTTGACGCTTACCAACTGCGAACCTACCGTCTGGCATTAGGTCTGTTGGGCGATACTTCGGACGCTGAAGAAGTGGCCCAAGATGCGCTGACTTATGCTTTATTAAACATTCAACGCTACAAATGCGAACTTAGTAGTTTTAGCACCTGGCTACACACCATTACCGTGAGCCGCGCCAGAGATAAACGTCGTCGCAAATTACTTCCGAGCATCTCTTTGGCCCAGTGGCTTGGCATGGGCAACCAGATTCGGGATCATCAACCCGGACCAGAGGCCTACACCATGCAACGGGAAGTTGAGGGTGGATTAAACAAGGCTTTGAGCCAGCTCAGCCCTAAGCTCCGTGAAGCAATCGTGTTACGTTTTTATGCCGATTGTACGTATAAAGAGATGGGAGAGATAATGGGCTGCTCTCTGAACACGGCGCGATCCCGATTGCGCCTGGCGATTGAAAAACTTCGTGCCCAGTTGGGAGACGAACAGGTCCGATGGTTGGCAACGGAAACCATCCGCTGAACGATTCGCATTATGATGAGTTCACTTTAGAGGAATATGTATTAGGCCAGCTTCTGCCAGACGAGGAACAGGCTATCCGGCAGCATCTGGCTGTTTGTTTTTCCTGTCGCACGATGGCAGCCGAAATCGAGTCGTTTTGCCGCCGAGTCAAGAACGAACTGGAACGAGAACTGGATAAGGCCGAACCGAGTCCCAAGCTCAGTTTTGACGCCATTTCTGGCGGATGGAATAAACCGCCGCACCGACTCAGCTTCTCATTCCGCCTCCAACAGTTTGTGCCGAATATTCCCTTTGCCGTGATGATCGCTTTGCTGGTTGTGGCGTTTATGGTGATTCTGCCGGGAGCCGACGCCACGACGATGCGGAATCTAGCGGTAGCGCGCAGTTACGATGGGCCGCCGGTTATGGTCGCGGCGGTGTCGGAGTACGGATTGGTGCTGCTGTCGCTGGACAATGGGCGGTCACAAATTGTCACTCAACTGGACGAAATTACCATGCCGCGCCAACTGCAATTTGCACCGGATGGCAAGTGGGTCGCCTTTCAACAAGGAGGCACGCTGCATGTGGTGGAGGTGCGCAGCGCGGGAAAACATTTCCGGGTAGCGGTTGAAGAGGCTGCCAACTGGACATGGTCGCCAGATGGACAGGCTCTCGCTTATACGGATGGCAACGGGCAATTAGTTGTGTTTGATGTGGATAGCCAAACGAATCGCGTGCTAGCCCCTGTTCAAGAGGATGCCTGGGGGATACCCGTCTGGTCAAGCGACAGCCACCAGATCGCCTTTGCCGCGCAGCAAGGGATCTGGCGAGTTATCTTAGCCAGTGGGTACCGCGTGGAAGTGGCGCGAAATCCACGCCCGAACGAACTGCTGCTGGCTCCGGCGGCGTGGCTTAATAATGACAGCACGCTGTTGGTTTGGAATGTCACTCAAGATGGACAAACCTCGGCGTTGTATCAAGTGGAGATCAACTCGCATCGACTGCAACGGGTTGAAGGGGATTCGGTCGGGCAAGGAACGCAGCTCATTTGGCCGATCAATGCACAGGATATCACGCTGGTGGTGCGGCAGAACCAACTGTGGACGGTCAATCTAGGCGATGATGAAGCGTATGCGATGCCCAGCGAAATGCCGTGGCCGCAAGCGGTCCAATGGTCATCGAATGGGGCATGGATGGCTTATGCCGCTACCGGACAGGCTGAAGGAAAAGGACTCTTCCTGTTCTCACCGCAAGAAGGCACAATTCATGCCATTGAACTGCCCGAAGGTGCGATTGAGAAATCGGTTTATTGGGCGGGGGTCGAGCATCTGTTTGTGCTGCGGCAACCGACCACTGCGGATAATGATAGCAACAGCGATATTTGTGAGTTATGGCTGGTATCGCTAACGACGGGCGAACCGCCTAAGCGCATTCTGACCAATGTGTCCTTACCGCGCCCGTATACTGGGTGGCGTTGGACGGATGTGCTGGCGGTTCAATACGTCAGTCAATAACAATCAAGGCACGAATGGTGTCTAACTTAGACGGGCCAATACCGGGGACGTTGTCCAATTCGTCGATACTGGTAAAAGGCCCGTTTTCGGTGCGATAGTCGATGATGGCCTGGGCTAAAGATGGGCCAATGCCCGGCAGCACATCCAGTTCTTCAACGGTTGCATAATTGATATGGACGAGCGGCGGATGATTGGGTGTAGGAGTTATCATCGCATTCGCCGGTTCTGCCAAAGACGGTACATAGACCAGATCTCCATCATTCAAGCGCTGGCTTAGATTCAACTGAGACAGATCCGCGTTACCTGTTGCACCGCCTGCGGCATCAATTGCATGCTGGACCAGACTGCCGATGGGAACCGAAACCAGAGACTGGGGATTGGCAACTTCGCCCGTCACATAGATAGTGTATTCACCCGGCGTTGCGGTCACGATACGGATGATGGCAGTTGGCTCAACGACGGAACCCGCGCGCGTAGGAACTGTAATCTGATCACCATCTTCAACAAGCTGGGCCAAATTCACGCGATCCAGATCGGCGTTTTCGGCAGGGCCACCCACCGCATCGAGCGCATGCACCACGCGGCTGCCATATTCGAGGGTGACTAACAAACCGGGACTGGCAACTGCGCCTGTCACATATACAAGATAGGGACCCGGTGTGGGAGAAGGCGCAGGTGTAAACGTGATCGAGGGGATCGCGGTTGGTTCGGGAGGAAGCACAGTGATGACTGTGGGATCGGGACGATTGAGCAAGAGGACGGCTATCCCCGCCATCAGTGCAACAACGATCAACAAAAAAATGGGATATTTAAAGCGTTCTAAAAGTGGTTGCTTTTCAGACACCAACGTACCCCTCCCCTTCAAAGATTTTCCCCCCTATCTTACACCGATGTTTGAATCCTGGCATGCATGATCTGCAAATTGATTTATAACGGACAGATAACGAACGAGATACGATTAAAAATTTATAAATTAATATTCTTATATAGAAAATCAAGGGAGGTTGAATGGGAGTGGAAAAGTATAATATAATTAATTTTGCATGGTCAAAATATAAAGGGGAGAAAATCGATGCTCAGAAGGTTTTTATTTCTAATACCTTCGCTTCTTTTACTGATGATGGTCCTTTTCCCGCCCGTTTCGTATGCCGCACTCGACAGCGCGATCTGTGGATCGGTGGCTGAAATTCCGCTGGCGGAGTGCCAAGCCTTAATCGCCCTCTATAACAGTACAAATGGTGATAGTTGGAGCAGCCATACGAACTGGGGAAGCAATTCTCCTAGCACATGGCAAGGTGTCACGGTGAGCGGCGGACGTGTAACCGCGATCAGCCTTGCGGGGAATAATTTAACTGGCAGTATTCCTACCGAAATTGGCAGCCTGACCGGTCTGACAAGCCTTGCCCTTCATAACAATCAGCTCGGCGGCATTATTCCGTCCTCGCTAGGCAATCTAACCAACCTGACAGCACTCAATCTCAGCAGCAACCAACTCGGCGGAAATGTACCGCTCCAATTCAAGAATCTGGTTAGCCTGAGTTCTTCAAATACGGATATTGGGTATAACAAACTGACCGCATCGGATCCCCTGTTGGTGGCTTTCCTCAACAGCAAAGATGCGAATTGGGCACAGACCCAAACCATTCCGCCCATTGGGGCGCAGGCGACCCCACTTTCAGGTACCAGCGTCGAAGTGTCGTGGCTCCCTATCGCCTATACAGGGGACGGGGGATATTACGAAGTTGGATACAGCACGACTTCAGGTGGTCCGTATATCCTGGGGTGCAGCTCCGGTTCAAAAACAGACACCAACTGCACGATCAGCGGGCTGCTGTCCACCAAGTTCTATTTCTTCGCAGTACGGACCTTTACCCCGGCGCACGGGGTTCAAGTTAACGATCTGTGGAGCATTTACAGTTCGGATACGACTGTGACTCCGGTGCTTGCCAGCCCGACTGACGGCGCGACGGTTACAACGACGCTCCCCACTTTTACGTGGAATGCCGTTTCGGGTGCAGCCGGGTACCGGATTCAAATTGACAACAACTCCGATTTTTCCAGCACAGTAGTTTCGGCGACTGCCACAGGCGCGACTTATACTTCTACTGTCGCGCTCGCAAGCGGCACGACCTATTACTGGCGGATTCAGGCTAAAAACAGCGCGAACTACTGGGGCGCGTGGAGTTTTCCGTGGTCAGTCATGGTTGATACGACAGCGCCCACCGTACCCACACTGAGTTTGCCGCCGAACAATGGTACGCCGGAAACGACGGACAAACCTACTTTTGACTGGAACAGTGTATCAGACATTGATCTCGATCATTATGTTTTGCAGGTCGATAATGTCTCTAACTTTTCCAGCCCTGAAATCAATCTTTCTGTCGTTTCGTCCATTTACACGCCGACAGTCGGATTGGCGGATACGCTTTACTACTGGCGTGTCCAGTCGGTGGATGCGGCAGGGAATAAGAGCGCATGGTCAACAGTGTGGCGCGTTCAGGTGAACGCGATTCCGACAGTTGTGCCGACTCTCACTGCACCGACGAATAATTTCTTCACCAAGGATAACACACCACTATTCACCTGGAGCACGGTGGCTGGGGCATCGCAGTATATGCTGCAAGGTTCCAAACTGGCCGACTTCAGCACACTAGCGATCAGTGTGACCGTTACAACCGCCACCTATACACCTACTGCCGTTTTGACAGACGGTGTGTATTACTGGCGCGTCAAAGCGCGCGCGGCGCTGGACGGCATGTGGAGTGAATGGAGCACCGAAAACTGGATATTCACAGTGGACACCGTTGCTCCGGCTGCCCCAACACAATCTGGCCCGACCAACAACGGGACGGTGCTTATTGCTACGCCTGAATTCACGTGGAATGCCGTAGCTGATGCAGTCAAGTATGACATCCAGATTGACAACGACGCCGACTTCAGCAGTCCGGTTGGTACATTCACAGTGATAGGCGCGACCAGCTATACGCCCGCTGCGCCGCTGGGTGAGATGGTCTTTTCGTGGCGACTCCGCTCGTATGACCTAGCGGGCAACCGGGGAGTATGGAGCGCAGTCTGGAAAGTCCGGGTCAACGCTGATCCAACCAGTATCCCAACCTTAACCGCACCGGCGGATCTGGCGTTCGTCAAAGTTAAAACTCCGCAGTTCACATGGACTTCGGCACGTGCAGCGCAGTATAAGATTCAAATTGCGACGGATAATCTGTTTGGCACGCCAGTGGCGGATGCGCTGGTTACTGTCGCTACCTACAAACCGACTACGGCGCTGGTGGATGGTGTTTACTATTGGCGCGTACAGACAAAAGACTCCGTAGACGGTCTATGGGGTGATTGGAGTATCGTCCGGTCATTCACGGTGGACACGATTGCTCCGGCCATTCCGGTGCTCGGTACGCCCGGCAATGGGGAGATCATCGTCAGCAACCTGCCGACGTTCGATTGGGGCGATGTAGTCGATACCCACCTGGATCATTACGAGATTCAGGTAGATAACGACAGCACGTTTGCCAGCCCGATCAGCAGCGGTTCGCCGGTCCCCTCGACCTATACGGCAACCGGAACACCCTACCCGGATAACCTGTACTACTGGCGCGTGCGGGCGTATGACGTGGCGGGGAACTTCAGCGCATGGAGCGCGGTGTGGACGGTGCGCGTGGATGCTGATCCCACCAATGTCCCGACGCTGGCGGCACCGGCCAATGGGCTGCGCACGAAAGTGACAAAACCCGTGTTCTCCTGGAACCTTACGGCGGATGCGAACCAGTATCGTCTGCAAGTGGACGATGATCCGGCCTTTGGTTCGCCAGCCATCAATGTACTGGTGACAACACTCAACTACACCCCGACGGTTGTTCTGCCGAATGCAACTTACTCATGGCGCGTGCAAGCCAAAGATAAAGATGACGGGGTGTGGGGTGCGTGGAGTCCGGTGTGGACGGTCACGGTAGACACGGTTGCTCCGGCGATTCCGGTGCTCGGTACGCCCGGCAATGGTGATACTATCGTCAGCAACCTGCCGACGTTCGACTGGGGCGATGTGGCCGATACGGACCTGGATCATTATGAGATTCAGGTGGATAACGACAACACGTTTGCCAGCCCGATCAGCAGCGGCTCGCCGATTCCCTCGACCTACACGGCAACCGGAACGCCCTATCCGGATAACCTGTACTACTGGTGCGTGCGGGCGTATGACGTGGCGGGGAACATCAGCGCGTGGAGCGCGGCGTGGACCGTGCGTGTGGATGCTGATCCGACGAATGTCCCGACGCTGGCGGCACCGGCTAATGGGCTGCGCACGAAAGTGACAAAGCCCGTGTTCGCCTGGAACCTTACGGCGGATGCGAACCAGTATCGTCTGCAAGTGGATAATGATCCGGCGTTTGGTTCGCCAGCCATCAATGTACTGGTGACAACACTCAACTACACCCCGACGGTTGTCCTGCCGAATGCGACTTATTCATGGCGCGTGCAAGCCAAAGATCAGGATGACGGGGTGTGGGGTGCGTGGAGTCCGGTGTGGACATTCGACATTGATACAGTTGCTCCAGGTGTACCCGTACTTGTCGGACCAACGGGAACGCTAAATATCAATAATCCCACGTTTGAGTGGCAGGCGGTTGTGGATGCCAACCTGGATCACTACGAGATACAGATTGACGACAACGCCACTTACGCCAGCCCGGAAACTGTCTCGCGTACAACACTAACCTATCCTTATCCCGGCACCTTCACCGATGGTGTTTATTACTGGCGTGGGCGAGCCTATGATGATGCTGGAAACAGCGGCGCATGGAGCGCCAGCCTGTCGTTCCGCATTGACGCGGTTCCGGCTTCTATTCCGACGCTGATGCTTCCGGTGGATGGGTTAGAAACATCCCAGACTCAGTATGTGTTTGTCTGGAGCAATGTGGGTGCCACACGATATGAACTACAAGTAGACAATACGGCTGGTTTTGCCAGTCCTGAGATCAAGGTACTGCCCACAGCGGCAACCTATACCAGAACGACTGTGTTAGCCAATGGAGTCTATTGGTGGCGCGTGCGTGCCCTGGCGGTAGATGGCCTGTGGAGCGATTGGAGCGTTGTTCGCCAATTCACCGTTGACCTAACTAAGCCGCTGAAACCAGTTTTGGGCACACCAGGAACGGGTACCACTGAAGTCACAGGTACACCTGTGTTCCAGTGGGATGATGTCGCTGGGGCGCATCACTACGAATTCCAGTTGGATAACGCGGCGACGTTCCCAAGCCCGAATATCTACGAAGAAACAAGCATTTCCGAGTTTACTCCGAGTGAAGCGTTGACGGATGGGCTGTACTACTGGCGCGTCCAAGCTTTCGACGCGGCGGGTAACTTCAGCGGTTGGACTGCGGCCTGGAATGTCCGGATCAATGCGGTTCCGACACCCGTTGTAACCCTGCTACTGCCCGTGGATAACAGCGCGACCAACCAGACGATGCCAAGCTTCAGTTGGAATCCGGCGGCGGGGATCATCAGCTACCGGCTGCAAGTCGATAATACAGCGACTTTTGCCAGCCCAGAAATCAACATCGCGTCCGCGGCAACCCTGTATACTCCGGCAATCGCTCTGGTGGACGGCGTGTACAACTGGCGCGTTCAGGCTCAGGGCGCTGACGGGCTGTGGGGGGATTGGAGCGCGGTCTTTAAGGTTACGATCGATACCGTCAAACCGGGAGTACCCACTTTAGCCAGCCCGGCCAGCGGATCGGTTGTCACCACCAGCACCCCCGCTTTCGATTGGAATGATGTGGTTGGAGCGCACCACTATGAAATTCAGATCAGTTCGGCGGCGGCTTTCGCTCCTGTTGATGTGAGCGCCTTCCCGAACAATTCAACTTATACGCCTGCGGCTATGGCGGATAAGGTCTACTACTGGCGTGTTCGGTCGTATGATGCGGCTGGTAATCGAAGCGCGTGGAGCACGATCTGGAGCGTTACCGTTGATGCCGTAGCAGGTGCGCCACAACCCAGCGCTCTCATGACGATTGAGGCGGAAAATGCAACGGTTCAACCGAACGGCGCATGGACAGCTTATAACAGCGATGCGGCGAGCGGCGGCACCTATCTTTACAGCAGCGGTGTGACGGGCGAAGCCCTGGTTTTGAGCTTTGAAGGCACCCAGGCGGATGTGGTCTATGTTCAGCATCCGGCACTTGGAACTTTCGCTGTCGAAGTCGATGGCGTTCTGCTACAAACCATCAACAGCACCTCAGCCGATACAGTATTTGGGGCGCGAGTATCTCTCGGCTATCTGAATCCAGGGGTCCATACCCTGCGCGTCTATGCGGTTGATGGTACGGTGGCATTTGATGCCTTTGCAATTGATAACCCCAGTGCTGTTGTCGTTGAGCCGACCCCGGCCCCCACGATTGAGCACTCAATTGACGTTCCGCTTGAAACGGTTGACGAACCTACAACAGCCGATCAACAGCCCATTCAGGTCATCCCATTTGCGGATAACCTTGAAATGAACTGGGGCGCAAGCGGCAGTTGGCAACCGGATACGCAGTCGGCCTACAGCGGCAACGGTTGGTTTGTCGAAGCCCTGACCCGCAACCAAAGCAGTACGCTTACGGCTAACTATCAGATCAACCTGGGCACAGCAACCGCGCCGCAACTGAGCTTCTGGCAGAAGATGACGCTTACCAACGGCGACGTAGCAGCCGTGGATATCAGCGTCGATGGCGGTGTCACCTGGCTGCCGCTTGATGCTCAAATCGGTGTCGCGGCGGGTGAATGGATGCAGCGCGTGGTCGATCTCAGCATCTACCGGGGCGCTACGATCCAACTCCGCTTCCGGCTTGACACGTTTGGGGCTGTTCCTGCCAATGAAACAACGTTTGGTTGGTGGGTGGATGAACTGATGGTGGCTGATACGGTACCCAGTACGCCCGCCCCGACTGAGGATACGTGGGTAGTGCCGACAGCCATCCCGACCGATGTTCCTGTGACGGATGTTCCTCCCACTGACGTTCCTGCAACGCCAACTGAAGAATCGGGTGGATGGGTCCTGCCCACTCCAATCCCATAAACAAATCAGCCGCCCTGAAAAATGGGTGGCTGATCATATAACCAGCATAACGAGCGGCGCACACCGCTCGTTATGATTCTTAGCCCAAGTTATCACAGTAGACTGTGATCGCCTGACGCATGAATTCGGGCAAATCGGGGTGAACCGCGCCGATGCTCCTGGTAAAGTCGGGGTTCTCGACATAGAGTTGTCCCAAACCGCGCAGGATTTCAACGGTTGGCTCGTAGAAGTAACGAATATGCTGGTGCCAGCGTACAATCACTTGCTGGACATCAGGATCAGCAGGAGCACGCGCGATGAGATCCGCCAGATCGGTATAGATTGCCAACCCTTCGGCTTTAATCTGATCCTTTTTCGCGGCTGAGTAACTGTTCCAAAGCTGGTAGGACTCGTTCACGGTTTTCTCGTCGTATAATTGGCGTGCTTCATCGGCATAACGTTGTTCTTCTTCGGCTGAAAAACCGGCGAATAACTGCTTCTTGCTCATTTCAACCTCTCCCGTCAAATGAAAGATCGTGCTGTCTACGGTTTGGATGAGGGTTCTGAGCCGCTTCATTCGGTCGTGCAAAGCTTGACGATGCTGATGCAGGGCTGCCAGCAGATCGAATTCGGGCTGCTCCATGATCATTTTGATCTCAGTCAGGCTGAAATCAAGTTCTCGAAAAAACAGGATTTGCTGGAGCCTGAGCAGCGACTCATCAGTATAGTGACGGTAGCCGTTATCACTCACCGAGGAGGGCACCAACAAACCAATTTCATCGTAGTAGTGCAGGGTGCGGACGGTGACACCTGCTAACCTGGAAAGCTGCTTGACTGTGTACATGTTTCCTCATCTGGCCCACATGATAAACTATGACGTAACGCGAGAGTCAAGAAGTAATTTTCATTTTCCCTATTTTGCGTACAATAACACTGAATTTTTTAAGGAGAAAGGTGAATGGGCGAGATTTTGATTAATGATGCTTACCGGCGGTTAGCCATCCGGCTTGATACGCTGCCTAATGGTTTTCCGCCAACTGATGATGGAATTGAACTAGCGCTGCTGGCGCATCTCTTTACGCCCGAAGAAGCTGATTTGGCCGCGAAACTCAGTTTCACGGCGCAGACTCCGGCAGAACTCGCCGCCGCGCTGGGAGAAGACCCTAAAACGCTGTGGGTGATGCTCAAGAATATGGCAAAAAAAGGGCTGCTTGAGGTCAAAAAAATTGATACAGGATTAGGCTATGCGCTGATGCCCTTTGTTGTGGGGTTTTATGAAAATCAACGCCCACTTGATGAGACCCTCGCGCAATTGGTGGAAGCCTATTTCAAACGCACCTTCATGAAGGTCTTGGAAGTTGAACCGCAGCTTCATCGCGTGATTCCGATTGGAGAAACGATCCCGGTGGGGATTGAGGTGCAGCCCTTTGAGAGTGCCGCGGCGCTTCTCAGCCAGGCGAAGGCATGGGGTGTAATCGACTGTATTTGCCGCCAACAAAAGGCTTTAATTGGGGAGGCGTGTGGACATCCGATTGAGGTGTGCCTTATTTACAGCAGCATACCCGGCGTGTTTGATCGCTCGGATGATGTGCGAGCACTGACTTACGAAGAGGCCCTGGCAACACTGCGGATGGCGGCTGATGCCGGACTGGTGCATACAGTAGGAAACCATCAGGCTGAGGAGAACGGGTATATTTGTAACTGCTGCACCTGTTCGTGTGGTATTTTGCGCGGCGTAGCGGAACTGGGCATGGCGAATGTGGTCGCGCGGGCCGCATTTGTCAGCCGGATTGACGCTGATCTGTGTATAAGCTGCGAAAACTGCGCTGACTACTGCCAGTTTGACGCGCTGGCACTGGACGAGACTGGCATAATGGCGGTGGAACAGCGGCGCTGTGTCGGCTGTGGGCAATGTGTGCTGCACTGCGAACAGGGCGCAATCGAATTAGTTCGCCGTCCAGAAGATGAGATCAAGCCGGTGCCTGCGACTTTGCGCGAGTGGCAAATAGAACGCGCCGCTGCACGAGGGCAAAATTTCGCTGATATCCTCTAAGCTGTTCCCCGCCGATCCGACTAATAATTGTCGCCGCTGGCGGGGATATTGGCTTGCCCGCGCGCCTCTTCAACAATCTTTACCCCGGCGCTGGCACCGATCCGAGTGGCACCCGCCGCCACCATCGTCTGCACATCGGCATAAGTGCGGATGCCGCCTGAGGCTTTGACACCCATATCCGGCCCAACCACCCGGCGCATCAGGGCAATATCGGCAGCAGTTGCGCCCCCTGAACCGAATCCGGTGGAGGTTTTGACAAAATCGGCCCCGACCTCTTGAGCGATTTGGCAAGCCTGGACTTTTTCTTCGTCGGTCAGCGAAGCGGTTTCCAGGATAACTTTGCAGATCGCACCATACTGGTGGGCAATATTGACAACGGCTGCCATGTCGGACTGCACAGCGGCGAGATCACCAGATTTGAGCGCGCCAACATTCTGCACCATATCGACTTCGGTTGCACCGTGTTTGATAGCTAGTTCGGCTTCAAAAGCTTTGACTTCGGGCAGGGTGGCCCCAAGTGGAAAGCCGATAACCGTGCAGACTTTCACATCGGGCACATCATGGAGCTGTTCGGCGCAGAGTTTTACGTAGGTGGGATTGACACAGACTGAGGCAAAACGATATTGACGCGCTTCCGCACAGAGTTTCAAAATCTGATCACGAGTGGCATCCGGTTTGAGCAGAGTGTGATCGATCAAACGAGCAATTTCAGGTAACACGCCAGTAACCTTTCTTATGGTAAAAAGCACTGACGACCATTATAACATGGTGGAAAATTACCAGTTAAACAGGATGGCGAATGAGGGTGCCCAGTTACTCCACAACGATTCTTTGATCTTCAGCGTGTGGAGGTGGCGGCGATCTGTATAGAGACGCATCGCCAGGGCAAGATCACGCTCATTCAGGGTACTAGGCGGTGACTTGGGCGGATCGCGCAGGGGTTCATCCAGGATCCACATGCCATAACTTTTGATGGGCTTCCGATCCGTAATACTCTTGCGCAGGCGATCCCAAGACCCAACAGGAAGCGGCACATGCGCATCTTCACGCAGCACATCACGGATCAGATCATCCAATTCCGTATCTGGTTCGAATTCACGCTGGCGCGTAAAAATAGACGCCAGAGATCCCAAAAACTTAGATATAGCCATGAGCAACCTCAGGAAGCCAGTTCAAATTGGGGCCGAGCGTATTACGCAGATTTTCACGGGCGTAATAGAGCCGGGATTTGACAGTCCCAATCGGCAGGTTGAGAATTTCAGCAATATCTTGCAGACTCAGATTATTGAGATAGTAGAGGACCACCACCACACGCTGATCGATGCTCAATTCACCAATGGCTTTGCGAATATTCTGGCGTAATTCCGATTGTTCGGTGAGTTGATCCGGCGCATGCCCCATAGGACTGACGAGATGATCGGATACGTGATCAATAGGCGTGCGGCGATTTCGTCCGCGTGACAACCATGTATAACTTAAGTTTACTGTCACACGATACAGCCACGGCGCTAAGGGTCGTTCAGCATCAATCCGATGCGCATTCGCATAGACTTTCAAGAAACAGTCTTGTAGAATATCTTCAGCTACAGCAGGATCACGTACAATCATCAAAGCGGTTCGATAGACTCGCAGTCGATAGCGCTCAAACAACACCCCTAGAGCATCGAGGTCAGCGCTTTTTAAACGAGCTATTAATTCGCCATCAGATGGACTAATCTCGACTTCGGGCATGGAGTTTCTCCGGTGAACATTCAATAAAGAATACTCTTAAGAAAGTTAAATGGTTCAAGCAATATTAGAATTTATTATATCGGAACCCGGACAAATTCCCTATACTCAATCATTCGCAGGAATTGACGTTTGGCGCTACTATTGTTAAACAGAGTTGATATTTGTTGAATTGGCTTTTTTGACGAATTTGACCTAAGATTTTGGGGACAGCGTAGTGGAAAACAATTCTCTCAATTGTGTCCGTTGAGGTAGGGGGTGCTGAATGCAACAGTGTCCAAACTGCGGACATCAGAATCGACCCGGTATCGTTTTTTGCGAGAACTGCGGCGCAAGCTTGATAGGACGGCTGCCGCTTGATACAAAATCGTTGGATTCTGAAGAAGAAAAGGCAAAACTTGGAGTCGATGCCAGCATCCTAACCGATGTCAAGGTGCAGGGGTTGTCTGCCTTTGAAGAAGGGACATCACTTCGCCTCGAAATTGAAGGCAGCCCAGAACCGATTGTATTTAAACCGAAAACTGAAACTATTTTTGGCCGTCGTGATCCGGCGACAGGCGCGATGCCCGATGTGGATTTAACGCCGTTTGCGGGCTACCGTATGGGGGTCAGCCGCCGCCATTCTGCCATCCGGTTTGGGGATGACAAAACGCTTGACCTGTGGGATTTAGGCAGCAGTAACGGCACTTTTCTGAATGGACAACGGCTGAGCGCACACCGTCCCTACCGTTTGCACGACAGCGATGAAATCCGTTTGGGCCAGATGGTTATCCGAGTATTTTTCCAGACTCCCGAAAAAGTGCCAAGCGGGAAGCCGCCCATTACCGTTCCCATTGAATCGCCGTCGAGTCCGGCAGTCGAGGCACCGCCAGCAACTATACAAGTTCCTGACAGTGTTGATAAAAAAACGGAAGCTGGGGCGATCCAGAAACCGCCCGGTACCGCGCCGCTCGATGTGGATGATGAAAAGCAGCTTAAAGCTGAAGAGGTCAAGGCCGCGCCGCCCGTTGTACCGCCCAGTGTTGAAGCGCTAAAACCTACAGGCGAACTACAAAGTGGGCCGAGCGGTCCTGTGGTAGAAACACCACCCGCTGTTCAGCCTAGCGTTGAAGCACCCAAGCCGGGATCTGAGGCTGCTGTGCCGCCAGTGGGAGAGTCACAGAGTGGGCCGAGCGGTCCTGTGGTAGAAGCACCGCCCGCTGTTCAGCCTAGCGTTGAAGCACCCAAACCCGCATCAGAGGCTACTGCGCCTCCCCAACCTGCTGCTGAGGCACCGAAGGACGACGAAAAACGCGACTGATCAGCCGCGTTTGATCAACTGAATTTTAAAAACCAGGAGAACTTTCTCCTGGTTTTTTGATGCTACGACCCCAAGATTTTCATTACATCGTTGCGCGCACGAGACGCAGCATATAAAACCATGCCCGGTTTTACATCTTTACGAACCAGAACCGCCAGCGCCGCGCGTCCCGCCGGATAGACGACCATCACCCCGTCTTCACCCTCGATTAGCAAACGCTCCATACTGCCTTGGGCTAAACGACCTAAGGTCCGTTCGGCCAGTCCAATCAGGGTCGCAGCCATAGCTGCGACCTGCGGGCTACTGGTTGGATTCTCGTGGAAGTTTTCGTCGTCGCCCGGTGGATACGCAGACACGAGTAACCCATCAATATTCACGATGACGGAGGCAATGATGCCGGGAACAGCCGAATGTAAGGTTCGAAGGGTCCGCTCCAAAATTTCACTACGATACTCTCTGACCATAAAATTCTCCCCGAGCGCAACAATCATTCCAAGTATAGCGCAGTCCGTGCGTCAGTCCAAGCGAGCTTCACCGTATTTTTGCATTGGGATGACAATTCCATGGCGTTGAGCTGCCGCAATTGCTTCGGGATACCCGGCGTCTACATGCCGGATGACACCCATGCCGGGATCCGTTGTCAGCACTCGTTCTAGGCGGCGGGCGGCTTCGGGCGTGCCATCCGCAACGATAACCTGCCCCGCATGCTGGCTGTAACCGATCCCCACACCACCGCCGTGATGGAAGCTCACCCAGGTGGCCCCGCCAATCGCGTTGATCAGCGCGTTGAGAATAGCCCAGTCGGAGATGGCATCGGAGCCATCGCGCATCCCTTCCGTTTCCCGGTTGGGGGAGGCTACTGAACCCGCATCCAGATGATCGCGCCCGATCACAATCGGCGCGCTGACTTCACCTGATGCAACGAGATCGTTAAAGGCGAGTCCGGCTTTGGCGCGCTCACCATAACCCAGCCAACAAATGCGTGCGGGCAAGCCCTGAAATTCGACATCACGCTGAGCCAATGTGATCCAGCGCGCGAGATGTTCATTGTCGGGAAACAGTTCGAGAATTGCCTGGTCAGTACGGTAAATATCTTCGGGATCGCCGGACAGCGCTACCCAGCGGAAGGGGCCTTTGCCTTCACAGAACAGGGGGCGGATGTAGGCGGTCACAAAACCGGGATAATCAAATGCATTTGTCACGCCTTCGTCATAGGCCCGCTGGCGAAGATTGTTGCCATAATCAAACACGATTGAGCCACGTTTTTGCAGATCGAGCATGGCCCGGCAATGAACGGCCATTGTCTGAGCGGCGCGGCGTTTGTATTCGGATGGATTTTGCTTCTTCAATGCCTGCGCCATCTCAAAGGGCATCCCCTGGGGGACATAGGAGAGGGGATCGTGGGCTGAGGTTTGATCGGTCACGACATCGGGCAGCACGCCGCGCCGGACGATTTCGGGGAAAATGTCGCCCGCATTGCCGATCAGCCCGACGGACAGCGCCTGCTGCTTGTCTTTGGCTTCCAGCACTAAACCCAGCGCTTCGTCCAAATTATCGACAACTTTGTTCACATAGCGCATGCGCAAACGGCGCTCGGCCATATGCGGATCGGCTTCGACGATCAGCGCGGCTCCCTCATTCATGGTCACAGCGAGGGGCTGCGCGCCGCCCATTTCGCCCAACCCGGCGGTGAGAACAAATTTCCCTCGTAAACTATTCCAGCCCTGTTGATGCGCTAATGATCCAAAGGTTTCATAGGTGCCCTGTAAAATACCCTGAGTGCCGATGTAAATCCATGAGCCTGCCGTCATTTGACCGTACATGATCAAACCCTGGCGCTCTAACTCATCAAAGTTATCCTGGGTGGCCCAGTAGGGCACGATATTCGAGTTGGCGATCAGCACGCGGGGGGCATCGGTGTGCGTTTTAAAAACGGCGACGGGTTTGCCGGATTGCACCAGCAGGGTTTCATCGTTTTCCAGCGCTTGCAGCGCGGCGATTATGGCATCAAACGCTTCCCAACTGCGGGCCGCCTTGCCGCGTCCACCATAAACGATCAGATTATCCGGATCACGGGCAACATTGGGGTCTAAATTATTCATCAGCATGCGCAACGCGGCTTCTTGCAGCCACCCCTTGCAGCTAAGCTGATTGCCATGCGGGGCTTTTATAATGCGGGACATTTTTTATACTCTCCAAAAAATAGCAGTTTAATGCTAATTTTAGCACCGGCACTCGAAAAAGACAGGCTATGACAAGCCCGAACCTCCGTGTTATCCTGTAGCACGAGTAGATTAATGAGTAAGGAAAGCCGCAATGCAACGAATATTACTCATACTTATCTGTGGTTTAGTATCCGGCAGTTTTTCTGGGATTTCACATAAGACAACGATCATGACACCTTCGACCAACTCCACCATGAATAATTTGATTCCAATGCCTGTCTCGGTCATACCGGGAGATGGCACATTTACACTGAACGAAGACACCAAAATTTATGTTGAAAATGAGACGCTGACCGAGATTGGGCAGTATTTAGCGGAGCGACTGCGCCCCGCGACGGGGTATGAGATGCCGGTGGTGATCGCGGCGGACGGTGCAGCGGGGAATTTTTATCTCACCATGACGGGCGGAAACGCAACACTTGGCGCGGAAGGGTATGAACTGACAATTACACCGGATGGGGTGCAGCTTGTGGCTGACCAGCCTGCGGGACTTTTCTGGGGCGTGCAGACCATCCGGCAACTGTTACCGCCAGCAGTCGAAAGTCCGGTGGTGCAGGATGGCCCCTGGACTATTCCGGCGGGGACGATCACCGATTACCCGCGTTTTGAGTGGCGCGGCGCGATGCTCGACGTAGCGCGGCATTTTTTCAGCGTGGAAGAGGTCAAGCGCACCATCGATCTGCTGGCCTCCTACAAAATCAACCGGTTGCATTTGCATCTGGCGGATGACCAGGGCTGGCGAATTATGATCAATTCGTGGCCGGAGCTGGCATCCTACGGCGGAAGTACCGAAGTCGGCGGCGGGGATGGGGGATATTATACGCAGGAAGAATATGCTGATATGGTGGCTTATGCGCAAAGCCGGTATATGATGGTGATCCCCGAAATCGATATGCCCGGCCATACTAATGCTGCGCTGGCGTCTTATGCCGAACTCAACTGCGATGGGGCCGCGCCGGAGTTGTACACCGGTACAAAAGTCGGCTTCAGCACGCTGTGCATCGACAAGGAGATTACCTATACCTTTGTGGATGACGTGGTGCGCGAAATTGCGGCGCTGACGCCGGGGCCGTATTTTCATATTGGCGGGGATGAAGCTTCGAGCACCTCGGAAGAAGACTATAAACATTTCATCACGCAGACCCAGGAAATTGTGCAGTCGCATGGGAAACAGATGATCGGGTGGGAAGAGATCGTTCAAATCGATCTGCTGGACACCTCGATTGCGCAGTATTGGTTCAGCGGAATGGCGCAAAAAGCGGTCCAGCAAGGAGCCAAAGTGATCATGTCGCCTGCTCCCAAAACCTACCTGGATATGAAGTACGATACTTCGACGCCGCTGGGATTGAACTGGGCCGGGTATATTGATGTGCCGGATGCTTATAATTGGGATCCGGCTACTTATTTAGAAGGGGTTGGAGAAAGCGACATTCTGGGGGTCGAAGCGCCGCTGTGGTCGGAGACTCTGGAAACTATCGAGGATATTGAATACATGGCATTTCCACGGCTGTGTGCTTATGCGGAGATCGGATGGTCGCCCGCTGCGGGTCGAAACTGGGATGAATTCAGCGTCCGATTGGGAACGCATGGGCCGCGATTGGCGACTATGGGGGTGAATTACTATCCGGCCCCAGCGGTGCCCTGGCAGCCATAACAGAATTAGCTAATTCGGCCAGATTGATTAGCACAATGGGTTCCTGGTTCACCAACACCGTCGCGTGAATCAAACCCGGTGATAAATTCAGCGGTGATGGGGCGAGCGGCAACTGGTCGGGTACCAACAGGGCGCTCGCTCCACTTTGAATCGGATAGGCGAGGGTATGCAGGGTGGTGTCGCTGGCGAACCGGGCAACCAGATAGTAAGGGCTGGTATAGATGAGCGGGAATGGGGGCTGGCACAGCGCAGCAGCTAAGTCGATGATCGGAATAATATGATCTTTCCACTCGCTGATACCCTGGACATAAAATGGCGCAAAGGGAACCGATGTAACGGGTAACGCTTTGACTATTTCAGCCACTTCGAGCAGCGGAATGGCGAATTTAGTATCCGACAAACCCGGAAGTGTAAAACTGAGCAACTGGGGGAGGCCATGCTCAGCCCTCATGTGTATCCTCCGGTACCGCGCGCCGCACTAATTCAATGAGTTGGCGCGGATCGATCATCAGCACTAAACCATCCGGTTCGAGGACTACTCCTTGAAAAGGGCACATGGCGAGCAGGGGCGGCATCGCATCGACCTTGTTTACCGTTCGGATAGGGTGTAACGCATCGACGCGCACAGCATAAACGCCCGCGAGTGTGGACAGGATCACGGTCTGGCTGCGCAGAGCCGGTGAATCCGCCAGGCCAAACAAACAGCCCAGATCGATACACATGATCGATTCGCCCTCGGCGCTATCTGACTCATTTCCGTGGACTGCCAAGACAGAAGCGATAGGGAAGCCAAACAAGCGGCCTGATATTTCGATGGGAAGATAGCGCACAGGGGCCGACATGGGCTATTTCCTCGTCACTCGCCGGAGTTGTTCTACCAATTCATTTTCACGATAAGGTTTGACCAGATAACCATCGACATGGAGCTGATCTGCCCGTTCGCGGTGCTTGGCCGCCGAGCGCGACGTGAGAAAAACAACCGGAATCGACTGCAAACCGGGATCAGCTTTGATGCGCTCCAACAATTCGAAACCATTCATGCGCGGCATTTCAATATCGACTAAAGCGACATCGGGATGCAGTGCGACCAGTTTTTCGAGCGCATCCACGCCATCTTTCGCGTCTGTGGTTTGCCATCCCAGCCGTTGGAGGTATGAGCAGATGACACGGCGCACACTGGGCGAATCATCCACCACCAATACATGCGGCGTTGTGGTTCCCGGCACTTCATGGCGAACTGGTTCGGCAACAGGTCGTTTGCCTGCCAGAATTTCGACTAAATCGAGAATCAAGGTGACGCTACCATCGCCTGCAATCGTTGCCCCGATGACGCCATGTACATGACGCAAGTGGGGTCCCAGGGATTTCACCACTGCTTCATGAATCCCGCCCATCGCGTCGACCAGCACAATGGATTCTCGATCTGCTTCAATGACCAGCCCATAACGCGGTTCATCGCGTGACGCTTCGTTATTAACAAAATCCGCCAGATCGAAGGCGGGCATCGCGCGGCCTTCATAATGCAGCACGCCTTCGCGGTGCAGTTCATCTAACAGTTCCGGTTCCAAACGCAGCACGGCGGACACCTGCTCAATGGGAATGGCAAACTGCTGGCGGCAGCATTGAATGAATAACGCCTGGGTGATCGCCATCGTGATCGGAATGGTAATGACAAAGGTGGTCCCCTGGCCCAGAACACTATCCACACGCACGGTTCCTTGCAGCCGGCTCACCGCGCGCCGGACAATATCCAGCCCTACGCCGCGCCCGGATGTTTCGGTGACGGTTTCGGCCAGGGAGAAGCCGTCCTCAAAAAGCAGCATGAGTAACTGCTGATGGCTGGGAGATACATCTGGCAGCAGCAAACCGGCCCGGACCGCCTGCTGTTGAATCTGCTTGGGATCGATACCCGCGCCATCGTCACGGAGCGTCACCATCACGCGCCCGCGCTCACGCATGACATGAATCTCGACTTTGCCAACCGCCGGTTTCAGCCTGGTGTGCCTGATTTCCGGTGATTCAATGCCATGATCAACGGCATTGCGCAATAAATGCATCAGCGGATCGGCTAACCCATCGAGAATATTTTTATCGACTTTGGTATCAAACCCGGTGAGAATCAGTTCCACATTTTTGCTAAGCGTGCGCGCGGTGCGATTAACTGTCCGCCGGAGCCGGGTTTCAAGTTCGTAAAATGGAACCAACCGCGTCGCCAAAAGCCCATCTTGGAGATCGGTGGTGAGACGGCGTTCGTAGGTTAAACTCGCATCGAGATCATCGGCCAAAAAATGAAGCTGGTTGTTGACATCCCCAGTATCAGCGGCGATTTCTTCCAGTTCGCGGACTAGCTGGTACAGGAGAGAGTACCGATCAAGCTCCAGCGGATCAAAGGTGGGATCGGTGGATGGAACAGCGCGCACCGGCAGATTCGTCTCAACCTGCTCATCGATGTCATGGGCAATCTGGCGCAAGCGTTTAGTGGTCAGGTTCAACTCGGCCAGCAGATTACGGAACGAACCGATCTGGCGTTCTAATCCAGCGCGATTGATGATCAATTCACCAACACGGTTGATCAGGCGGTCCATCGTGATTAATGATAGACGGAGCATATCTTCCGTTGTTGGGGTCTGAAGGCCTGGAATGGGCAGAGAAACAGCCCTCGACTGGGGCTGAGGATAGTTATCCTTGAGCAGTTCAGCATAACGCCCTTCCAGCGCGTTTAGCGAGGTTGGGAGTGCGCCGCCCGGTTGTAGCTGATTTTCTAAGACATCAACCGAATCAAGGAGTAAATCGAGGGCCTCGCGTTCAAGCGGCTGATTTTGTTCCAGGCAACGCTCAAACAATTCTTCCATCAGATGCGCCAGGCGCGCAATGTGGACAAAACCAATCGAAGCCGCCGCGCCTTTGAGGGTGTGAGTCACACGGCGCAGTTCGCCCAGACTGTGCAGATCGGTTGGGTGCTGTTGAATCTGTTCCAAACCGACCTGAATAGCCTGGTTGTGCTCTTTCGCTTCGAGCACAAAAATTTCGAGTAATTCAGCGGGCACATCGGGAAGGCTCGTTTCGGCCTGTTCCGATTGGGTATCCGCCTGACGATTGAGTTCCTGTTCGATTTGCGCCAGCGCAGCTACCAGCTTTTGGCACTCGGCAGCAGCAAGTCCATGCCCATTTTTAAGGGGTAGCGCCAGGATAGTCAGCACTCCAGCGGCCAAATTCGCTACTTCTTCCAGGCCCAACATTTCGGTGGCACCGCTCAAAATAGTGGCCTGCTGATGGATGACCTGGAGGCGCGGTGGATCGAGGGTGCCGATGCGCAACGCCTCCTGCATTTCAGCCAGATAGCTGTGTGCTTCCGTCAGAAAACCAGTAAGCAGATCAGGCGGATGGGTGATCATAGTCGTACCGCCAATCAATTCCGGTGCTCGAACGAACGCCCTTCATCGCCATTGCGCCCTGGCCTTTTTTCGGCACGAGCAAACGCGGCCACTGACACCTGCAAATTGTGCGAAAGGTCAGCGAGCATCGACATGGATTCATTGGTCTGTTGGGCGGTTGTTTCGGCAGACTGCTGCATCAGACTCGCCAATCGATTGACTAATCCGTTTAACTCTGTCATACGGTCACCCGCTTGCTGGGCCAATTGCGAACCGCCGACGACTTCACGCGTTGCTTCTTCAATACCCACAACCGCTTGATTCGTTTCGGCCTGGATGCTCTTCACCAACTTTTCGATCTCACGGGTCGCGCCGGTTGCCCGTTCGGCCAGACGCTGAACTTCTTCAGCTACCACCGCGAAACCACGCCCCGCTTCACCAGCGGCTGCCGCCTGGATTGAAGCATTGAGCGCCAAAATGGTTGTGCGGTCGGATAGTTCCTCAATCAGCCGAACGACTTCACTAATTTCCTGTGAGGCTTCGCCCAGCCGCTTGATGTGGCGGGCTGTTTCCTGCGTGTTCTCACGAATACGATGCATGGCGGTGATCGTCTCGCTCACAACCCGATCACCTTGCTGGGCGCTGGAAGTCGCCTCGGCAGCTACCTTCGCGGTACTTCCGGCCTGTTCGATCATCAGTTGAACGATTTCGGACATGGCTTCGGTAGCAATTGTCATTTCGGTTGTGGCCTGCTCAATGTCGGCCATCACGCGCCGCTGCTCACTGATATTGCGGCAAATTGAGCCGAGGGCTTGAGGATTGCCAACCTTGTCCCAAATCAGGACTGTCACCTGATGCACCGGGATCAAGGTGCCGTCGCGGTGATGGAGGACGGTTTCACCGGACCAACTTCCTTTGTCCATCACGACGGGCAGAATTTCATCACGCATCCGTTTGACTTCTTCGGGAGAATAAAAGTCTCGGCTGGAAAGCTGATGGCGGTCTTGCTCGCTGTAGCCCACCATATCAAGACCTGCCGCGTTCAGATAGAGGATCTGGCCTTGCATATTCGCGATACTCACAAAGTCATGCATATTGTTGTCCAGCATGGCCTTCTGGCGGGCCATTTCATCGAGCATCTGGGCACGTGTATCTTCCATTTGCTGCCGCTCGGTGATGTCGGTGAACACCGCCATCCCCATGATAACCTGGCCTTGCTCATTGCGAAGCGGCACACCCTGGACATCCAGCAGACGACGTGAGCCGTCACTTAACTGGATTTCCATATCCTCAATATGGGACTGTTCACCCATGAGACCCCGGACAAGCGGCATTTGATCAACCGGGTAGAGTGCATCCGTACCACGAACATACGATGCATAAGTTTCGGCCAGTTCGGCTTGATCAATGTCGGGCATGACACCGCGCCCTAACATCTCAATGGCTTTAGGATTCGCCAGGGCCGGAGTGCCATCGGGGGCACGGATAGCAAATACACCCACCGGAATGTTATCGAGTATTGTTTGGAGTAACTGCTGCTGGCGCTTCAGTTCTTCGTCCGCGCGCTGTTGGGCGGTGATATCCTTCGTCGCGCCGCGATAACCAACGACTTCGCCTTCATCATTCACAATGGGGACACCACTACTAATGGTGAATACCCTATGACCATCTTTATGGATACGCCAGCTTTGAACATCATTCATGGCGCGTTTTTCACTAATACCCTGAGCGAGTGCACGCTGAACCGCCTGGGCAGTTTCAGGGGGCATAAATTTGCCCATATGCTGACCAAGCACTTCATCGACTGTATACCCAAGCACATTGACCACGTTCTCGGAACAATAGGTGTAATTACCCTGAGTATCTAGCTCCCAAGTCCAACCAAGCAAGGCCATGGTGCTGATACGTTCTTGGGCAAGCGCCTGAGTTTCGCCCAGAATATCGGTGAACTGCTGCAAGATCGCATTCACCCCTTCGGCCACCTGACCCAATTCGTCTTTACTCATGACCTGCGCACGGGCGGCAAAGTCACCAATACGAACTTCAGAGAAAACCCGGCTGATTTCTTTCGCCTGACGAGTCAGGGCGCGGGATATAACAAATGCTAATCCAACGGCGGACAGGACAGCAAACGTCGTTGCGAGAAGGGCAATGAGACGTTGATTGCGGACTGCTTCAAAAGCTTCTGAACTTTCCTGAAATACCTGTATAACCCAGTTCAATTGATCGATGGCGGGCGAAAATCCTTGCGTGGAAACGGATGCATATCCAAGTACATAAGACTTGCCTGCATGCCCTTTGACATCATCCTCATACCCTTTACCAGAGAACGTACGGCCATCTAAACGGAATCCTTCCTCGACCGGATGACCCATATCGCCCGCATGCGGCGACGTAATATAAATGCCTTGCCCATCAAGCAGTTGCGCCTGGCCGGTACTGCCCAGGCTAAATTGATTGATTCGGTCGATTAAAGCCTGAAGATCATATTCAGCTTTTACAGCTCCAATGACCTCACCGGTGGTCGATCCGTATACCGGTAATGCAATTTCGAGAACAGTGGTATTCACACTTTCATCGAAAACCGGCGTACCAATATAGACTGCACCATTACCGTCGTTCCAGGCGGCTTTCCACCATGATTCTTCAGCATGATAATAGTTTTCGGTCAGGCCACTGGCGGCAACGAGCGCGCCATAGCGATCCAAGACCATCACTTCAAGATGACCCGGTGTTTCTGCGGCATGGGTTTTCAGAATAGCCGAATCTTGAGTGTTCAAAATTTGACCAGTTAACTCATTTCCGCTTTCCGGTGCATTGATCCATTTCTCATCCTGCTGTTCAAGCTGCGCACCAATTTCAGCGTCGCTACCGGAGTAAGCGGCATTGCGCAGGGATATCAGACTGCGGAAACTATCTCGTCCGGCAATGGACGTATTTAAAAGTTCCAACTCATTTTCGAGAACAGTAGCAATTTGATAGGCTTCCTGTTCCGCCAGCTTGGTCATTGTTGCTTCGGTCTGCTGTTTGATGATGTTGGATGTGGTGATACTGGTAGGAATAATGACGATGTCGAGGGCGAACACAGTGAGCAGCAAAATCGCAGCGATGAGTTTATAGACCAGGGACCATTCGTTAAAACGGAGAAGTCGCGGCACGGGTTTCCTCCTGTTTTCTCACGAGAACTGTTGCATGTGGGGATTGAGCAGCAAATGTTCGGCATCTAATAAGCGTATCCACTGGCCGTTTTGCTCTACTGCTCCCCGTAAATAATTCACTAATTGGGTATCGACTTTAAAAGGGGGTGAAATAATTTGTTCTACAGGGACACGCTGAATTTGCTCGACGGCGTGGACCATCAGACCAATACGTTGAGCGCCGGTCTGGGCGATGATGAGCATCGAAGCCGGGGATGGATCAAGGGATAAAAACTTGGCCAGATCGACTACTGAAATAATTTCCCCATGCAGGTTCATCACGCCGAGTACCCATTGGGGTAAACCGGGCACATGTGTAAGGCCGGTCCGCCGCCCCACTTCGCGGACAAATCGAATATCAAGGGCATAACGAACCCCCGACAACTCAAATACGACCAGTCGCACCATTTCAACCGAAGCCGTTGAGGCCGATAAGGGGCGACTATAGGAAACGCTATCGACTATGGCGAGTCGTTCCTGGATGGTGGCTAGAAGGGTGTCAAGATAAAATAGACCATGGGCATCTGTCATGGATGATCCGTTTGGGGCGCAAAACGGCCTACCGTCTCCAGAACCGCCCGACTTTCGAAGGGTTTGACAATGTAATCATCCGCCCCTTGCTCAATGGCCCAATGGCGGTCACTATCCTTTGATTTGCTTGTGATCATGATGATGGGAATATGGGCCGTTTCCGGGTTGGCTTTTAACTGCCTGCAAACCTGATAGCCATTCAACTTGGGCAGAATAACATCCAACAGGATCAGTTGCGGCTGCTGTTCGATGGCAACCCGAAGCGCTTCTTCCCCATCGGCAGCTTTTAGAACCCGATAGCCGCCGTTGACAAGCATATCGGCCAATACATATTGAACGGTAGGACTGTCTTCGACCACTAAAATGTCCACCATAGCGTATACCTTCTACTCCTATTGCCTTAAAGACCGGGCAGGTTAGTACCGACCGTTTCTGCCCGGTAAATTTCCGACCCCTATTTCTTCACGAAATTGTCGATGCCTTCATCGTGCCAGACTTTCAGGGTTTTCTGGTCCTTCGGATCGATGGGACGGCCTAAAGCGTCTACTGGAAAGTTGTATTTCTCCTGTAGCCGCTCCCACTGTTTTCGGATGTTGGGATCTACTGGCATTTTAGCCTCCTTGTCGCGGGGTTCTACCCGCAGAATGACTACTACTTAGCGAAGTAATCGAAATTACCGTTTTACAAAACGGTCGATACCCTCATCCTGCCATACGCGGAGCGTCTTTTGATCTTTCGGATCAATTGGGCGTCCTAAAGCATCCACAGGATAGTCGTATTTTGCCTGAACCTTTTCCCATTGTTTCTTGATCGTTGGATCGACTGGCATTGTGTCCTCCCTTATAACGCCACGATGGTGGGTTGAGATGTTAGACGGATGGTAGGAGCCTCACCAAAATCGCTCAGCATATTACCAACCGCATTGACGAGTTCCTCTGAAAGCGGGCCGACCAGCGCCATGGTTGGCAATCCAGTCGCGCAAAGTGACTGGGTAACCTCATGCAGTGCGGCTAGCGATTGTTCACGCAATCCGCTAATGATCTCTTCGCTCGGTAGAATTCTTCTAAAATAGAGTTCTTGCATTACCAGACGACTCATGCGGACATAAGCCGAGTCGCCTGAGATCAAGTGTTGGCTGACCAGTGACTGGACGGTTCGATGATGATCATCGGGGTTGATGTTATTGTCACAGATTTTGAATAGTTCGATCAGAGTCTGGGCCAAAACCAGCACGAGGGTTTGCGGTTGGGTCGAACCCTCGACCACCACTGTACCTGTATTCCCATAAGCCTGGTAGTGAGCACTAATGTGATAAACCAAACCCAATTCTTCACGCAGCCGACGATAAAGCCGTGACGTAGGTCCGCCGCCCAAAAGTGTGGCAAAGACATGCCAGGTGTAGCGATCCGATGAGGTATAGGCGGGGGCAGGCCAAGCCAGTGAGAAATAAACATGCTGCACATCCCGACGATCAACGATGACGGTTCCCATCTGTGGGATGGGTGGAGATGGGGGAGGTGCGATGGGACCGCTTTTCATCTGCCAAAAGCTATCTCGAACCTGCGAAACAAAGTTATTATGAACCACATTTCCGGCGGCAGCCACGACCAACTTATTCGCAATATAGTGGCGAGACATAAACGACAATAGGGAATTCCGGCTTGCCGATTGAACTGCTTTTTCAGACCCGGTGGTTGGATAACCCAGTGGATGATCGGGCCACAGTTGGGTTTTGAGAAGGGCATTCGCCCGTTCCAAAGGGTCGGCATTCCCGGCAATTTCATTCAGGATCACCGAGCGCTGACGTTCTATTGCTTCTTCGGGCAGCACGCTGTTACACAACATATCGCCCAGTACTTCCAGCGCAAACGTCAGATATTCGTCGAGTACAGTGGCATGATAAACCGTGTATTCGCGGGCGGTGAAAGCCCCCATCGCTCCGCCGCCAATTTCCATCATCTCAGCAATGGAACTCGCATCGCGCTCGCCCGTCCCCTGAAACAACATATGCTCTAGCAAGTGAGCATATCCGCATTCATCGGGCCGTTCGTCTTTAGGGCCAACATCGACCAGGACACCGACACTGACCGAGCGAACACCGTCCATCTGCTCGCTTAAGATGCGAACCCCATTTTCTAAAACCGTTCGTTGAACTTTCTCGTCCACCCTTGTATTTGCCTTTACGGTTAGTGAGTGGGATTCTGAGCAGCCCGGCTTAACTGCTGCTGGATAGTGTTTAACAAGACTTCATCCTGAATGGGCTTAACAACATAATCATCCGCCCCGGCATCAAGCGCACATTGAATGTGACTCCGGCTTGACAAGCCGGATAACATGACAATTGGCACCTGCGCAAAACGAGGGTTGCGCCGGATCAATTTACACAACTGGTAACCATCTACATGAGGCAAGCGAATGTCAAGCAACACGAGATCTGGATCAAATTCGCGGAGGGCATTCAAAGCGGATAATCCATCGTGAGCAATACGCACGTTGTAGCCGGAGTTCGATAACAACCATTCGACCGTTGTGCGTATGGTTGGACTATCGTCTACCACCAGGATTGAAGTCATTGCCGCTATCTCCCAAATAAGTGTTGCCACCAAGGTTAGTTAGTTTCAATCTTCCTTGATTGACTGAGAAGGGTACAGGAGAAGAGTAAACTAATTGTAAATATAGCATAATTTAAAGTTGCGATCAATAGGTCTAACAATTAATTGTAATCAAATTGTCAGGGTATTAAGCTTGGTTTAATTGATCGATGGACTTCTTATAGGGAAAAAGCGGGTGCTTGAGTGCGGGTAATAAAAAGTAATTAAAATTTAATTAATTTTATTCCAATAGGCCACCACAAAGCTAAACGTTTTGACAAATGTCTCCAAATTATATAATGGGCCGATTTCAGGAGATAAGCTCTTTCAGTTTCGCCAAAAATTCACTTGCTTTGATGGGCTTAGGAAAAAACGCATCAAAACCCGCTTCGTATGCCTGAGCCGCAACTTTTTCAGAATAGTAAGCGGTTACAGCGACCACAGGCGTATGTTTGGTCGCGGCGTTTTCACGAAAGAAGGCCAGTAAATCCCAACCATCGGGATGAGGCATCGCAAGATCAAGCACAAACAAGGTCGGCGTAATATACCCTAATTCTTCCAAGCACTGCGCGCCACTGATTGTCTGGTGTACTTTCGCACCGTTCAGTGTGAGAATGTCATGGAGTAGGTTCAGGCTATCGGGTTCATCATCAACTAGTATAACTACCCATTCATTGATGTCGGTCATTGTTCATTTTCCTGTGTGGTGAACGCTGCCGGAGTGACCTCGTTATGCTTTTTGACACATTCGGCAATTTCCTGTAATAAGGCCTGTACGCGGAACGGCTTCGTTATATATCCGTTAAAGCCAATTGTGCGGACCCTATAGGCATCTGCCGACATGGCAAGAGCGGTTAAAGCAATGATCACCAAGGTAGCACCATCTTTTCGAGCACGGAGATGGCGGTAAACTTCCCAGCCATCGACATCAGGCATCGCCAGATCAAGCAGGACAATATTGGGCTGCTGCTCATCAAACAACTGCAAAGCACGCTGACCGCCTAACGCTCGAATCACGGTTGCCCCGCTAAATTCGAGGACATCAGCAGCTAACTCCAGGTTATCCGGTTCATCATCCACCACTAAAACGCGCCAACTCGACATCTCTGCAAGCAACTGCATTGGAATTTTCCCTTATCCATCAGCCACTGAAATCTCTGGAATGCTCAATGGCAGACGCACACGAAATGCGCTGCCATTGCCTATTTCACTCTGGACATCGACTGTTCCGCCCATTAGGAGAGCGAATTTACGGACTAGCGCTAAACCAAGCCCTGATCCTCCATACTCTCGATGAGTTGAACCATCTACCTGGCGAAATTCGTCAAAAATATACTCCAAGGCATGCGGTGGAATTCCGATACCTGTATCTGTTACTGTGATCGCCAGAAAAGCACTATCTTCTCTCTCAAATGAGATTGAGACAGAACCCCGATTAGTGAAACGAATGGCATTACTTGTGAGATTAATCAGGATTTGCTCCAGACGTTTGGGGTCTGTCTGAATGTGAGTGGGCAGCGACTCGTCAAAGTGAATTTTCAGGTCTAAGCCTTTTTGATCGACCAAATTTTGAACCTGTCGCCGTACATTCTCCAGCAACTCGGCCAAGTTAAGGGGCTGTGAGACCAGCTCCAAACGCCCCGCTTCGATCTTGGAAATGTCAAGAATATCGTTGATCAAGGCGAGCAAACGCTCACCATTCGAGATCACACGGTGAAGGTAATCGTTTTGTTTTGTAGTGAAGTCTCCAACGAGGCCGGACAACATGAGATCCGTGTAGCCAATAATCGAATTCAGCGGCGTGCGCAACTCATGGGACATGGTTGCCAAAAATTCGCTTTTGAGACGGCTGGCTTCTTCAGCCTGTTCGCGGGCGGCAGCTAAATCCTGATTAATGCTCTGTAATACCTGATTTTGGGTCTGAATTTGGAGCGTGGCGCTTTTTAACTCGGTAATGTCATGCAGGACAAACAAGCGCCCGGTCAGGTATCCTTGATGGCTAAACAGCGGTGAAATTCGAAGGGCAAAATTGCGCCGGGCACCATCACGGCCAATTTCGATCTCTGTCTCGAAGTCGTTTACAGCCCGAAACTGATCAACCAGGGAGGAAAAAGGCGTTAACACGTCACGTGCCAGCAGCCCGATGACTTGGGATGATAATTTTGAGCCAATAATTTGCAGGGCCGCCGGGTTGACATCCACAATGCGATTTTGGCGATCCAACACTAAGATCGCATCATTCATATACTCAATCACCGTGGCGCGCGCAACCGGCACAATATTCATCAATTGATAGCGGTAGATGGTCCAGGCGATTATCAAACCGGTGATAGTGAATGCAAAGGGGGTGGGATCGATATAGTCGGGTAAAAGCCCAAAAATGAACAACGCGTTTACTATCCAGGGGACGGCACTCGCTAGCAGCAACATCATAAATTGCCGACGATACACCGGCTGCGAACGAACGGCTCCTTCCACCAGCAGCAGCGTTCCACCGATCAAAAGCGAATAGGAATAAACCGCATGAAGCCAAAAGGCCGGGCCATAGGTGGAAATCAGGAACGAGACAGGGCCATCTGTTTCCAAACGCGCGCTGGCACGGAATAAATGGTAGCGGTAATCGGTAAATGCTAACAATACAACCGCGAGGGGTTCAATTAGTAATAAGAGGATGTTGCGGCGCGACAGCCATTTTTCGCGTCCGGTATATTCGAGGGCAAACGTAAACCACGCCGCCGGAACGCCTGTAATGCCAATATAAGCCAAGTTGCTAAAAAAAAGTCGGGTATCCAAGTCCTCGATCATGAAGCCGAGCGCGTCTAGGGAGGACCAAAAAACCAGCGCAAGGTTAAGGATGAGAAATGAATTTATGCCCGTTCCTGGTCGCCGCCGCCAAATGACTACAGCAAGCACAGAGGAAATAATCGCCACCAGCAGGAGGGGTAGACTATATGGCGTAAATTCCAGATTATTCATACGGATGACTTTCCATAATTGTCGCGCTGCGGCACTTATTTCTAGTATAGGAGGTTTGAGCGCGAAGTCGATAAACGACCCGTGAAAGATTTGTTAAAAGTATCTAATCACTGGCGCGCTTTGAGCGATTTTACAATGAGGTGCTCAACCAGGAACAGCACCGATATACAAATAAAGTAAAGCGTACTACAATGTGATAAAAAGTATTTTCGATTTGTAATCTATCGAAAGAAATGACAACCATAACGAAGCGACAGGAAAAGATTCTTGATCTGCTCAAACATGAGGGCGGGAAGCTGTCGGTTATTGCCCTCAGTGAGAAACTGGGTGTTAGCTCTGTCACCATACGTAAAGACCTACGCATGTTGGCTGAGGATCACACTGTTGAACGGTTTTACGGTGGCGCGGTTTTACATTCCATCACCTCTCGTACAGCAGAATTGTCTTTCGAAGCGCGACTGCGGGAAGCAGCAACAGCTAAACAAGGCATTGCCCGGTATGCAGCCCAATTTGTCAAAGATGGGTATGGAATTGCGCTTGATGGCAGTACTACTGTTTATGCCATGCTGCCTTATCTCAAACCGATGCGTAATTTGACCATCGTAACGAACAGCTTGATGATCGCTGAGAGCTTTCGGGATGCATGCTATAGTAAGGTGTTAGTGCCAGGGGGACGGATACGGGCAGAGTCGGCTACGATTGTTGGTGTGACCAGTGCCCTACCCGACCTCAATCTCAACTATGGGTTTTTTAGCGCCTGGGGGCTTTCCATAGTTGCGGGGGCGAGCGATGTAGACCCCGACGAAGTTCAAATGAGGCAATCTATGATCGAGCGCTGTTTACAGCTTGTCCTTTTGCTTGATGGGCGGAAATGGGGGGAAGTCGCACCTTATACCTTTGCACATATTAAACACCTGGACCGAGTTATCACGAGCGACGATGCTCCTAGTATATGGATTGATCAGCTTCGAAACATGGGTATTGCTGTTGATGTAGTTCCCATTTCAGCAAGAAGTAAATCTTGACTTACAGTTAAAGAAAGCAACAGCAGACTGAAGTGCTTATCATGTTGACTTTGCTTTCGACATATAATATACTGTTTTCAAAGTCAAATATTTCGAAACTAAAAGGCTTTCGTATTATTATTTAAAAGTTCCACAGCCTTAAATCTCACCAGACTAGACAGCCTGGGAGTTTGCCCGTTATGCCAAAAAATCTATGGTTGTCATCTGAAGCTAAACAACTGCCAGATATTGATGGATTAGTATACCGCAGCAATCTTTTGGGGCGTGATCGGGCGGTTGTAAATATTTATGGTGGCAATACGAGCGCGAAACTCGACTTGATCGATCATATGGGGCGACAAGTGCGAGTTTTGGCAGTCAAAGCTTCCGGTTCCGATATATTGACCATCAAACCGCAACAGTTTGCGCTGCTCAAACTCGATGAAATAGAACCGCTTTTTGAGCGCGACGAGATGAGCGATGAAGCGATGGTTGACTATCTAAACCGGACTGTCTTCGAGCCGGGTCGCCCTCGTCAAAGTATCGAAACACTGCTTCATGCCTTCACACCCTATAATCACGTCGATCATACCCACCCTGATGTGATTATCAGTCTCGCTTCCACGCCTGATCCAGAAGAAACATGCAAAGCGGTTTATGGTAGCCGGATGGCCTTTGTACCTTATATTCGCCCCGGTTTTACCCTTAGCAAGCAGATTGGGCAGACGCTGCGCGAACACCCCCAGATCGAATGTGTGATCATGGGCAAACACGGATTGGTGACATGGGGAGCGGAAAGCAAAACCTGTTACGACAATACGATCCGCATTGTTCAAGAGGCTGAAGACTATATTCAGAAGCAGCGCAACAGGAAGCGCGTGTTCAGTTCGGTGAGTATACCGCCGCTCAGCCAACAGGAACGACACGCCGCACTGTTTGAGATTCTTCCTCTGCTTCGCGGCGCAGTATCCAAAGTGCAATCGACAATTCTTCAGTACGACGAGTCGCCGGAAATCCTTGAGATAGTGGGATACGGTGATGCAGGTTCCATTAGTCAAATGGGGGTTGCTTGCCCTGATCATCTGGTGCATGTGAAGCGTCTGCCGCTGTTTGTCGAATGGAAACCAGCGGATGGAGTCGAAGCGCTCAAAGAAAAGATCGCTGAAGGAATAACTACATTTGAGGAACAGTACAAGGTTTATTTCGAACGAAATCGGCAAGACGATGACGCGTTACGCGATCCGGCTCCACGTATCATTTTGATCCCTGGCTTGGGGATGATCAGCACGGGAAAAGATGTCCAGAATGCGAATGTCAGCCGCCAACTGTATCACCGCGCCGTTGAGGTTTTAAAAGCAGGGCTGATGCTGGGCGGGTTTAACAGCCTCACCGAAGCCGAAGCCTATGCGGTTGAATATTGGCCGCTCGAACTCTACAAACTCAAATTAGCGCCACCACCACGCGAGTTTGATGGAAAAGTTGCGTTGATTACCGGAGGAGCCAGCGGCATTGGCCGGGCCACGGCTTACCGGATGGCGAGTGCAGGCGCGCATGTGGTGGTTGCTGACATCAATACTGAAAATGGACAGGCGGTTGCCGAAGATTTACAAACAAAATATGGCTCTGGACGAGCCATGTTTGTCCATACGGATGTTACCGATGAGGCGGCGGTTGAGAATGCACTGCGACAGACGGTTCTGATGTACGGCGGACTGGATGTTTTGGTAAATAACGCCGGAATTGCCAGCAGCGCACCCCTTGACGTAACTACCTTGCAGATGTGGCAGCACAGTATGGGCATTCTGGCAACCGGCTATTTCCTCATGGCACGCGAAGCGTTCAAGGTGATGAAACGACAGGGTGTGGGCGGCGCGATGGTGTTTGTGTGCAGCAAAAACAGTGTGAGTGCTACCAAAGGCGCGATTGCCTATAACGTCGCCAAGGCCGCAGAACTGCATATGGCGCGGTGTCTGGCAGAAGAAGGCGGTGCTTATGGAATTCGAGTTAATTCGGTTTTGCCCGACGCGGTGATGCAAGGAAGCAGCATTTGGAATGGCGCATGGCGGGAAGCGCGTGCCGTTCAACATGGCATTTCGATTGATGATCTGAATGAATTTTACCGCCAGCGAAATACGTTAAAAATAGAAATTTTGCCAGAAGATCTGGCTGAGGCAATTGCTTTTTTGGCTGGGCCGCGCAGCATCAAAACGACTGGTGCCGCATTGACAGTAGATGGTGGCGTTCCGGCGGCTTACGCACGGTAACGGGAGGAGGGAAAACAGTTTTCGGAGGCACCGGATTATTTCAGCTTGTTTTTTACACAGTTATCGAGTGATGAAGTATGCAACCTCTTCTGGAATTACAACACATTACAAAAACCTTTCCGGGTGTGAAAGCCCTGGATGATGTTCAGTTTGACATCTGCGCTGGCGAAGTCCATGCATTGTTGGGAGAAAATGGCGCGGGGAAGTCAACCCTCATTAAGATTGCTTCCGGCGTTTACCAACCTGATGCAGGTGACATTCTGCTCGAAGGGAAACCTGTCCGGCTCGGCAGTCCACATGAAGCGCAGAGTCAGGGTATCGCCACGATTTATCAGGAACTGCTGCTGTATCCCGAACTGACGGTCGCTGAAAATATCTTTATGGGACATGCACCACGGACTCCATTTGGGGCGATTCGATGGATCAGCATGCGCGAAAAAGCGCGTGAACTGTTAGCGTCGCTCAATATATATGATTTGGATGTTACGCGTAAAGTTGGCGCTTTGAGTGTTGGTAACCGCCAACGTGTCGAAATCGCAAAAGCATTGTCGCTCAATGCGCGTATCCTAATTATGGATGAACCGACTGCGGCACTAACCGAGGCTGATGTTGAGCGACTATTCAACATTATGAAACTGCTCAAAGGGCGTGGTGTAGGAATCATCTACATCAGTCACCGGCTCCAGGAAGTATTCGATATGGGGGATCGAGTTACGGTGCTGCGGGATGGGCGGTATATTGGCACGAAAGCTGTCACTGACACTACCGAAGATGAACTCATCAATATGCTGGTGGGACGTTCCATCGATAACCTGTTTCCCAAAGCCGAAACCCAGATTGGAAATGTCGTTCTGGAAGTGGAACACCTGAACCATAAGCCGCTCACGCGTGATGTGAGTTTCCAGCTTCGAGAGGGTGAAATTGTCGGCATGGCAGGGTTGGTGGGATCGGGGCGCAGTGAGTTAGCGCAGAGCATTTTCGGCCTGCTTCCGGCACAATCGGGCATTATTCGCATCAACGGCAAAGCGATTAGAGTCCGGAATCCTCGAAAGGCGATGCGGCATGGCGTGGCCTATCTGCCCGAAGATCGCGGGACACAGGGCCTGGTCCGGCAGATGAATTTACGCATCAATATGTCGCTCACGGTACTGCGAATGTTATCGCGGGCCTCCTTTATCAATCGCCAGAAAGAACTCAAGCTGGCATTGAGCACCATCGAAAAGCTCAGTATCCGCGCTTACAGTCCGAATCAGATTGTGGGTAAGCTGTCGGGGGGGAACCAACAGAAGGTCGTTGTGGGCAAATGGCTGGCGACGATGCCCCGTATTTTGATCGTCGATGAACCTACACGCGGAATCGATGTGGGCGCAAAAGCTGAAATTCACCGTTTGATGGGTGAACTCGCCAAGCAGGGATTAGCTATTCTGATGATTTCCAGCGAACTGCCCGAAGTGTTGGGGATGAGTGATCGCATTCTGGTGATGCGTGAAGGGAGGATCGTGGCCGAATATTCCCGCGCCGATGCTACCCAGGAAAATATTGGTATGGCGATGATGGGCAATATCGAGAACGGCCATCCGGTTGAAGAACATCAAATGGACGGTGTGTAATGGCTAGTGTCACGCAAACTGTAAAACCTATCAGCCGGCGATTTGCTGTTCCGCGCGTGTTGCGGTCGATTATTGGCAGCCAAGAAGCGGTGCTCTTTTTGGCGCTGGTGCTTCTGATCGCCTATGTGGGCAATGAAAATGGCCGGTTTCTTGCCACCCGCAACATGGTCAATGTGTTTAGTGGAAATGCTTATATCGCGGTCGCGGCTATCGGCATGACGATGGTGATCATCACGGGCAACATTGATATTTCGGTTGGATCACTCATGGTCACGTTGGCGATGTTCAGCGGCGCTATTTCGATTTATACGCATTTCCCCTCGTGGATGTCGGAAAACAGCATTATCTGGCTGGCGTGGATCGCGCCGCTCATTGTCGGGGGAATAGTTGGTGCCATTATTGGTTTTTTTGTGACCTACCTTCGAATTCCGGCGATTGTCGTATCTTTGGGGTTCATGAGTATTCTAAAGGGCATTCTCATCATTGTGAGCGAAGGCGAGCGTATCACGGGTATGCCCGACGGCTATGCCCTGGCGCAAAGACATCCGCTGGAAAAAGTTCCGCTGCCGATTTTTGAGGATTTTTTTCACGGACTGACCATGCCCATCTTTTTTATGTTTGGCCTGATCATTCTGGTCGCACTTTGGATGCGCTATAGTGCGACAGGACGCGCGCTCTATGCCGTCGGGGGAAATGCGGAAGCTGCACGGTTGTCGGGTATTTCGGAGCACCGAATTCTGATGCTCACCTTTATTTTAAACGGTTTTTTTGTGGGCATTGCGAGCGTGTTGTATGCCACCCAGTTCAGTGTGATCCAGGTGACTCTGCCACCTATCGAAATGACTATTATCACCGCCGTGGTTGTGGGTGGGGTCAGCATTTTGGGCGGCACGGGCACTGTGATCGGCGCGATGCTGGCTGCTATTCTGCTGAATACGATTACGAAGGCGTTGGTTTTTGTTGATATTTCACCCTTCTGGATGCGCGCTATCCAGGGTGTCCTCATTCTTATTACTGTGCTGGCTGATCTTTTGCGTCGGCAGCGTCAATCGGCGTAAAAGGAGCAAACTTAAGATGGCTGTCCAAGAAACATCTCTGAAAAAACCGTCTTTAACATTGCGGATACAACGATTGCTGTTAACGCAGGAAGGCGTCCTGTTAATTATTACCCTTATCGCCAGTCTGATCGTATCGACTCAAACCGACAAATTTCTCACGACCGAAAACCTGCTGAATCAGGGGCGATTGATGACCGAAATCGGCCTGCTCGCCTTACCAATGACCTTTATTATTATTACAGGCGGAATCGATCTATCGGCGGGTTCTATTGTCGGGCTGAGCGCAATTGTCCTGGGGTATAGCTGGTTTAATAAAGGATATTCGCTCGAGGCCTCAATTTTTATTGCGTTGGCGGTCAGTTCGTTAGCAGGATTGATCAACGGCCTGTTTATTGTGCGCGTGCGTGTGCCACCGCTAATTATGACTCTCGCAACGCTCACATTCTATCGAGGCTTGGCCGAAGGTATCGCCCAATCCCGGTCGGTGCGCGGCTATCCCGCGTGGTTTTATGAACTTGGACAGGAAGAAACATGGGGGATACCGAACCAACTGTTCATCCTGGTGATCGCAATTGTTATTACCGCGATTATCCTCTCGCGCACGACTTTCGGACGCTCGCTGTATGCGATTGGGAACAATGAAAAAGCGGCGCGTTTTTCCGGTATTCCCGTCAGCCGCAATATCCTGTTGATCTACACCTTTTCGGGATTCATGGCCGGACTTGCAGGCTATATTTTTGTATCGCGGGTGAGCACAACCCGATCGGATATGGGAACCGGGTGGGAACTCGATGCAATTGCGGCAGTGGTGTTGGGCGGCACGAGTATTTTTGGCGGCACGGGCAGCATTGTGGGAACCGTCATCGGATTGATTTTGATCCAGCTTCTCAAAAATGGACTGGCACTGACTGGGGTGACAGGCGATGCGACGATTGTAGTAATCGGCAGCGTGCTGATCCTGTCTGTACTCATTAATACGATTATTCAACGGCGAACCGTTGGCGTATAGGAGGTGGTGCTATAAAAGGATGTCCTAATGAACTCGGTTCTGTCTGTAGCTCAATAGAATACTGTAAACAAGGAGAAGAATTGCCGTGTTAAAAAGACTGTTCTTTGTTCTGACGATAGTCACACTGCTGGTTGGTTCGGTTTCCATTACCCCTGCGACAGCGCAGGACGACGAAAAACGTTGGGATGGTGCCGATGACCTGCCCGTAAATCCACTCCCCTGCGGTGATGAAGAAGCTCCTGCACCTGAACCAAAAGACTATGATGGTGGCGAGGCCGTTGATGCGCCTGATAAAGCCGAACAGGATCTTGTCCTGGTTGACGTTCCCAAGTTGGTTGGTATCGGCTATTTTGCGGCGACCACATTGGGTCAGCAGCAAGCGGCTGAAGAACTGGGCAATGTCACGGTAACCACTGATGCGCCCACCGAAGCCAACATTGATGAGCAGATCACTTTTATTGATAACTATATCACTCAGGGCGTAGATGGCATTTTGTTCGCAGCCAATGACCCGGTTGCGATTGCGCCCGTGCTACGGAAAGCCCTCGAAGCCGGTATCCATGTCGTCGGTTACGATGCTAATGCGGAACCCGATGCACGTGAATGGTTCGTGAATCAGGCCGAATTCAACGGCATCGCGAAAGCATTGATCGACAGCCTGGCGGCAGAAAAAGGCGAAGATGCAAGCTTTGCTATCGTCACCAGCACGTTCACGACCCCGAATCAGGCCCGCTGGATCGCCGAAATGTGGGCGTATGCCGGGCAGTGCTTCCCGGAGATGACCTGGCTGGAAACACTGGAAGCCCAGGAAGACGCGGTTCTGTCGTTCCAGCAGGCAACGACCCTAATCGACAAGTACGGTGAAGATTTGCAAGGTCTGTTTGGCATGACCAGTGTAGCAACGCCTTCCGCTGCTGACGCCGTAACTCAGGCGGGACTATGCGGTGAGGTAGCTGTGATCGGTCTGGCGACCCCGAACGCGATGAAGCCGTTTGTCGAAGATGACTGCGTGAAGTCGGTCGTTCTGTGGAATCCAGTTGATCTGGGCTACGCGGCGGTGTATGTGATGCGCGCCGTCGTCGATGGTACGCTCAAACCCGGCGATACGGAAGTGGAAGCCGGACGTCTCGGCACGCTGCAAATCGTCAATGGCAGTGAAGTGCTGCTTGGCCCGCCGTTTATCTATACCGC
>DATAMF010000113.1:0-1615 GCA_036260665.1 Aggregatilineaceae bacterium
AGCAGACAAGATGCCCATTATTTATCCTGATTTTTGGGGCACAGAACGGCCCTATACCGCGATTTGTGCAGGCGGAGAGAGCTGGCTGCTCTTCCGGGCACGGGTGGGATCGTTTTTGAACGATATGGTTGCCTGGCACGGCGAATCTGATCCCCCACTGACCGTTGCGGTGGTGTGTCACGGTGGCGTGGTCGAAGGCATATTCGATGTGATTTTTGAGGTAGGGCCGCACCGCCGCGTCGAAATCTGGTCCCATAATACGGGGATCGTGCATTTTGAGTATTTCCCCCAGTCCAAGCGGGAAAAGTGGCGGCTGCACGCGCATGGGCTGGTGCATCATCTGATGAACGGCGGCGGCGAATGGCTGGGATCGGAGCCGATGCTGCGACAGGCGGAGCGTAACTCGATCCTGGAATCGACCAAACCGCCGGAGGATGTAGGGCCGGTTGTGAGCGAATAATGGATGCAAAAATCCTGATCGTGGATGATGAGCCGCCGATTATTGACGTGCTAGCCTATAACCTGAAGCGGGAAAACTATCAGGTGGTGATCGCCCGCGATGGGGAAGAGGCGATCACACTGGCCCGGCAGGAACGGCCCGATCTGATCATCCTCGATCTGCTGCTGCCGCGCATCGATGGGTTAGAGGTCTGCCGGACGCTGCGCCGCGAACGGGATGTGCCGATTATCATGCTGACCGCACGCGACGAGGAAATAGATCGCGTGGTCGGGCTGGAACTGGGCGCAGATGATTATGTCGTCAAGCCGTTTAGTGTGCGCGAACTGATGGCACGCGTCAAAAATGTGCTGCGGCGGAGCAGTCAGAACGGTGCTGCACCGGATGGGATTCGGATCGGCACATTGAGTATCGATCTGGCACGGCGAGAGGCGACCGTTGGATCGGTTGAAGTGAAACTGACCCTGTTGGAGTTTGAAATTCTGGCACTGCTGGCCCGGCACGCTGGGCAGGTATACAGCCGGGAACAGATTCTCGAACAGGTATGGGGTTATGACTACCTGGGCGATCTGCGCGTGGTGGATGCGGTGATCAAACGGCTGCGGGCCAAACTGCGCGCGGCGGAACCAGACGGGGAGTGGATCGAGACAGTGCGGGGGATTGGGTATAAGCTGAATGGGTGAGAAGAAAAGCAAGAGATAAAGGGGAACGCGGCTATGTTTACGAGCATCCGCACGCGATTGGTGTTCAGTTATCTGGCGGTGATCATCCTGGCGATGGGGTTGTCTGGGCTGCTGCTGCTCTCCTTTTTGCAGCGCTATTTTCTCGATGCCGCCGAAGACAGCCTGATCGCGCAGGCACGCATTACCGCGCAGGCTCTCATCCCCAATGGGACCATTGGCGGCCCTGTGGTGAATACGCAGTCGGCCTCCTCCAATGCGATCCAACAACAGCAGTTGGGGAACCTCACCCTGGAAACCCAAAACTCGAATCCGGCGGCGGTGCCGGGGAGCCTCGATTATGCTCGCAGCGCGACTCTGCAACTCAGCGCGGAGATCAACACACGCATTCGCATTTTGGATGCACAAGGTGTCGTGTTGGTGGATTCGGGGCAGCAGCGCCCTGATTCCGCGCGGATAGATGATTCCCTAACTACTC
>DATAMF010000133.1:0-21278 GCA_036260665.1 Aggregatilineaceae bacterium
ATGCATAACGCCTTTTTGCATGGGGTCGGACCTCACCCCTGGCCCCTCTCCAAAATCCTTGGAGAGGGGAACAGATCAGGCTTCTTCGATGATGATCTGAATAGAGTCGATCTCTTTGCGCAGCGCTTTGGATTGATCAGACTGTCCTTGCAGCGTGTCGCGCTGGGATTGGTAGCGATCCTTGAGCACGCCAAGCTGACTGAATACGGGTGTGAGAATCTGCTGGCCGTATTGCAACAGGCGATTGCGTTCGCGGTTGGTCAGATCGACCATCGACGCATGGTAACTGTACTGCAAGGCGTTCAGGCGTTTGTCCAATTCGGTAGAGGCATCGCGCTTGATTTTGCGCCAGTACAACATGGCCGCCGCACCGCCACCGACCAACAGCGCCGGACCAACAATCACCGTTGCTACGAGAGCGCCCGCCGTCGCGGTGACAGCGCCAGGAGCCGCGAGGCCGAGGATCACCGCTAAAATTCCACCCAGCGCCGCCGCGAATCCCGCCGAAAAACCCGCGAGATTCCCCCGAAACGTATTACGCAGATTTTCGGCCAGACTATTGTCGGTATAGGATTTAAGTTCGCTATCTGCGATGGCGATGGCTTCCTGTAAGGCAGCGCGCTGTTCGGCGTAACCTGTCGCATCGACTGCACCTAATTCCTGGCTCAGTGTGGTTTCAAGCTGTTTCAGACGATCCATGATGCTGCGCCAGTAGCGGCGGCTGTTATCGACCACCGCATTGACATACTGCTCAGAGATCGTTGTAATCTGATCCAGCGCATTGCCGACCACTTCACGCTCAAAATCTTCGCGCATTTCATCGCGTTCGAGCGCGCGGGCGGCCCGCTGAAGAGTCAGATGGTGCTGGATAAAGTTCTGACCGCGTTCGCGCAGCCCTACAAAAACCTTATCCAGTTCACGCCGGGCGGTTTCAAGATGTTCGTTGAGGCCAACCGCCTGCTGTTCGAGTTCCTGACGCAAAGTTTCGGCGCGCGCGGTGTCGCTGGTGATCAGGGCAATCTGCTTGTCTAACTGCTCGATGTATTTACGGGCGATGCTGTCCACAAAATCAAGCTGGGCGTAGAGCTTCTGCTTGGCGGGGGGAACACGCTTAAAAATGTTGCGCAAGTATTCGCGCACGGCGTTCATACTGCCCGGATCATCATTCGCGGTGGTGAACAAGCCGCCCGCCGATTTGCGATCCTTGAGCGCCTGCTTAGCCGATACCATAAAGATGTCGGGGCGCAGGCCAAGCAGTTCGTTTAACTGCTGCTGGACAAAGGTCTGGACTTCCTTCTGCTCTTTCTTTTCGAGCAGATCCATCTGGTTGATCACAACAATTATCTTTTTGCCGTAGTCGCGCGCGAGTTCGAGATAGAGCCGTTCAGTTTCGGCAAAAGCGCGCTTGGCCGACAGCAAAAAGATCACCAGATCGCTGCGGCTGAGAAAATTTTTAGCGATGGTTTCATGCTTGCGAAAAACCGATCCCGTACCGGGGGTGTCCACAATCACGACACCTGGCCCGCCCGTGTTGGGGTGTGTCCATTCGCGCACGACGCCGGGTTCGCGCCATTCGGGATCCTTGTTGCGGCGGGGTGCCCAGCGCACCAGTTCAATGGCGTCCGTGGTGGGCGTGATGCCCATCGGCAGCACTTCATCCCCCAGCAGGGCATTCACAAAGCTGGATTTGCCCGCGTTAAATTCGCCCACCACGACGACCAGAAAAAACATATCCTGAAGATCGGCGGCATTCTGCTGCAACCGTTTTTTGTCTTCGGATGTTCCCTCACCCAGCGGGGCAATGGTATCCGCGACATCATGCAGCAAGCGCACTTCACGCTCACGGGCATTGGCGATAGGGCCTTCTAATACGATACTGGTCATGCCAGCTCCTTCAATACAGCAGTTACAAAAGTTACAGAAGCTCCAAAAGCTCCAGAACTTACAGAGATTTTATCAGCTTTCAGATGGGGGCTGCATGGCCGCAAGACCGCTTTGAATCCGCAGCAGCGCCTGCTGCTGATCCACAAGCTCACCCCGCAGTTTGCCGATCAGTTCAGTTTGCGCTTCGACCATGCGCGTAAACGGCGCGACGGCATCACGGCGCAACTGGACACCATGCGTCACCGCGTCTTCGGAGGCGTGGCGCAGCGTTTCCAGGTGTTTATCCCGCAGGTGGGCCAAACGGCGCTCATAGGCGCGGCTGAGGAACCAGCCTCGCAGCGGTACCAGACCTAAGCCGAACATAACCAGCACAAAGCCCACGCCGAACACCACCAAAAATTGCTGGGTGCCCGATACCACATTCGAGAAGGCGTTGGCGGCAACAGACACTAACAAGCAGATAATCAGCAGTTCCCACAGCGCCAAAATAATCAGCGTGTTACGCAGAATTCGATCCAGGCGTTTGGTTTCAAAACGCTCGGCTTCACGAGTCAGATCGTCTAATTGGCTGCCGACATCTCGCAGAAAACTACGTTCGTAGCGAAGCGGCGTCTGGATATGTCCAATCACTTTGTCGGAGAGGCCAGACGGCAGCGCATCCACCGCTTTACGAGTGTAATCGACCAGATCATCAATATCCTGCAAATCGCGCCCTTCCAGACGCGGGCCTAACTTGTCCACGGTTTGGGGAATCTGGCGCAGGGTTTCGATCACTTTGTGCTGTTCAAATGTATTTTCGGTCTGGGTCTGGCGGCGGAAGCGGCGGAACAAGCGCCCGATGCCCACGATTTCACCTAATCCCCGGAAAAAGAGCGAAAATCCGCGCGAAAACTGAAAAAGTTCACTAATCGCTTCGCTGCCACGCGCGGCGGTTTCGTTCCACTGGTTTTCGATGTCGTGCAGGGTGTCATCCACTGTTTGCTGCTGCGCGCGGCGTCCCTGCTCGATCTGGGCGTCGATGTTCTGAACCGTTTTGCGCTGATCGTCCAGCGAGGACTGGCGAAGCTGCACCAGACCCAGCGCGGTTTTGGTCACGTTCTGGACGATTTGAATCGGTGTTTCGAGCTTCTGACGGTAGCGCTCGGCGTCGTTGAGCGTGAGCTTGATGTATTCCTCAAAATCAGCAAAACCACTTTCGTCCCACTGAATTTCATCACGAGGTGTTTCCTGCTGGGCGGCCATCGCCTGACGGGCGGATACCAGCCAGATTTTGGGTTCAAGGCCAAGATACTGGCGGCTTTGTTCGAAGACAAATTCGCGGACCTGCTCGCGTTCGGACGGTTCCAGCACATCCACCTGATTAACCAGCACGACGACGCGCTTGCCATAGACCTTGAGTTCCTGCAAATATTCCAGGTTGCCCGCCGTCAAAACCTGGGTGGCTAACATCACCAGCACCACGACATCGGCGCGGTGTAAAAAGCGGCGTGTCAGCGCTTCGTGGGTACGAAAGACGGACTCTAAGCCCGGCGTATCGACCAAACTCAGATTTTCGAGCAAGGGGCTGGGATGAAAGATTGTTTCAATCTCTCCGGCCCGCGTGCGCTGTAATTCGGCACCATGACGCAGAATGACAATATGATCGGTGGTGGGGATCGGCCCCACATCCATCACATTTTCGCCTAACAGGGCATTGATGATGCTGGACTTGCCCGAACTGAATGGCCCGGTCATCACCATCAAAAATGGATGATTGGCATGGAACAGGGCATCCCGTGCCTGTTCCATTTCGCTCTCCGGCAGACCATCGACCTGCCCCAGCACATCCAGCAGTTCAGTAATCTGCTCATGTTCCTGGCGGCGCACGGCCTCATACTGGTTGAGCAGTTTGGTCGAGAGATTATCCACGCTCACCTATCCATGATTAAGTAGCGGATCTTTGGGTTGAACGGTTACGGACAAATAACCGGCTCCTGGAATGTAGTCACGCAGAATAGAACCACCGATAAATTCGCGCAGCAGTGAATTGTCGGGGACCAGATCGGTGGTCATGGTTTTGAACCAGCCCAAAATGGAGAGCAAACGGCGCGCCTCAATATAGTGGGCCTGACTGGGTTCGACTTGCAGCAGCAGGGGTTCGGCCATCGGGCGCAGCACGGACAGTTCGTAGAGCAGGGCCGAGTTGAACATGACATCGGCGTTTTCCTGGTAGGGGAAAATATACCGTTTTTCGCCCCGACGCACGCTCTCCCAGCGAGACAATGTATCGAACGCCGAATAGCCCCGGTAGGTCGCGTCGCGGACAATCCGGCGGATCAGGCGCAGGTCAGTGGTGGGCACGCGGTTGTGGCGGTCAATATTCAACTGAGTCAGGGCTGAAGCATAAATACGGAAAGTCCGCTCTACCGGAATCGACTGCACCAGACGCGGATTCAAGCCGTGAATACCCTCAATAATCAAAATATGCTCCGGCGAAAGCTGCACCTCATCGCCCGGCTTACGCGTCCCGCTGATAAAATCGAAGACCGGAATTTGGACCCGCTGCCCCGAAACCAGCGCCAACATCTGTTCATTGAACAACGCCAGATCGACGGCTTCGAGCGCTTCGAAATCAAATTCGCCGTTTTCGTCGCGCGGGGTCGAGTCACGATCCACAAAGTAGCGGTCCATTTCGAGCGTATAGGGTTTCAGACCATGCGCCAGAATTTGGACGGCTAGACGCTTAGAAAACGTTGTTTTGCCGCTGGAGGATGGCCCGGCGATCAGCGCCAGCCGCAACCCATCTTTGTGTCGCTGGGCGATCTGCCACGCAATTTGTGCAATATGCTGTTCGTGGAGCGCCTCGTTGATCAGCACCAGTTCACGCCCATGACCATCGCGGATTGCCTGGTTGAGATGCCCCACATCCTCGACCCCCAACAGACTGAGCCATTCTTCGGTTTGGTGGAAGATTTTCATCATTTGAGGCGATTTGCTGTAGGGGCGGAGCATGGTTGGGCTTTCGCGGCGTGGATATTGCAGCACAAAGCCGCCTTCTTCGAGCTGGACATTATAGAGGGTTAAATAGCTTGTGCTGGGGACCATGTAACCGTAAAAATAGTCCATCTCACCGCGCAGTTCGTAAATCGTGAGATAAGTCTTGGTGCGAAATTCGAGCAGGCGTACTTTATCGTCATCACCACATTCCTGGAAGCGCTGCATGGCTTCTTCAAGTGGAATTTCGCGGCGAATGATAGGGTCGTTGGCTTCGACTATTTCTTTCATACGCTTTTTGATAGCGTCGAGTTCCGCCTGGGTGAACGGATTGCGCTCCGCGACTTTGCAGAAAAAGGCCCCACTCGGAAGCGCATAGTCGATCATAAGTTTGGTGTCGGGGAAAAGTTCGGAGGCCGCTACCGTGAGCAAAAAGGCTAACGAACGGCGATAGATGCGACTGCCATCCCCCATATCCGTTGTCACCGGGCGAATATGCACATCGCGCACAACTGACATCGTTAATTCGCGCAGTACGCCATCCACAATAGCTGCAACAATAGGCAGATTCTGGGGGTGATGTTTCACATAAGCCTGAATAAACAACTCCAGGGAAGTGCCAATTGGGCCTTCTAAAATGACTTTGTCGGGGAATGAGACCTGCACACAGTCGCGCGGTTCGGCTGATTGAATACTGGGCGATTCCATACGGTGATTCTCTTTTCGTTCAAGGTATTAAAGGGCGGAAACCCGCCCCTACGATCTATCTATTCTGATTATTGACGATTTGGGCTAACTGTCCAGAGCCAGTACGATCCCACTACGGCTCGGTACGGTTAGCGTGATGCTGGCTGTTTCGACCTGGATGCCCAGGGGTTCACCAAACAGCACCTTCGGTTGACCGATTCCCCCCGCCAGCACGATCTTGATCGGATCGGCTTCGGAGCCTGTATTAAAGATGACGAGCGCCCGTTGGCCCTGATAGACCCGCTCAAAGGCATAATGATCGGCTTCGGCTAACAAGGTGTTATAAGTGCCTCGGCGCAGCACCACACTGTTCCGACGCAACTGCACGGTACGACGCACATAGCCGTGCAGGTCCGTATCCCATTGAGATTGATCCCAAGGGAATGCGCCCCGCGAACCCGGATCGTCCCCGCCGGTTAGCCCGATCTCATCGCCATAGTAAACGGTGGGCGCGCCCGGCATGGTCATCTGGAAGAGCATCGCCAGCTTGAGCGCGGTTTTGTCGTCGTTGACCATCGTCAAAAAACGCGGTGTATCGTGGCTGCTGAGCAAGTTCATCTGTGCGCCGGTGATTTCCCAATCGTACAGACTGAGCATAGTTTCAATTGAAGAGGCAAAAACGGCTGCATCCAGGGTTTGCAACTGCTTGAACCCACCGCCGGGATTTAACGCGGCCAGCGTGCGCCCGCCGAAGAAGGCAATCGCGGCGCGCGTCTGGATATAGTTCATCACGGCGTCGAACTGATCGCCTTGCAGCCAGCGCTGGGCTTCGTGCCAGATTTCGCCCACGATATACGTGTCGGGGTTTTCCTTGCGCACCCGCCGCCGGAATTCGCGCCAGAACTCATCGTCGTCAATCTCCGCCGGAACGTCCAGCCGCCAGCCATCAATGCCGAACCGGACCCAATAAGCTGCCACATTCAGGATGAATTCCCGGACCTGGGGATTATCGGTGTTAAATTTGGGCAGGGCATGCAGCCCAACCCACGCGCCATAATTGGGCTTTTCATCGGTTTTATAGGCGTTGAGGGGAAATTCCTTCACAAAAAACCAGTCCAGATAGGGGGACTTTTTGCCGCATTCCAGCAAATGGTTGAACTGGTAGAATCCCCGGCTGGAATGGTTAAATACACCATCCAACACCACCCGAATATTCCGCGCGTGGGCGGCATCCAACAATTCACGCAGGGCATCATTACCGCCCAGAATCGGATCTACCTGATAATAATCGTGGGTGTGATAACGGTGATTGGAAGCCGACTGGAAAATCGGATTAAAGTAGATGGTGTTGATCCCCAGGTCTTCCAAGTAATCCAGGTGCTCGGCCACACCCAACAGATCGCCGCCTTTAAACCCATAGGTGGTCGGGGGCGAATCCCATGACTCTAGATTGGACGGTTTTTCTACCCGCTTACTTGTTGCAAACCGATCAGGAAATATCTGGTAAAAGATCGCATCCTTCACCCAATCGGGGGTCTTAACCGCTCTTTCAACGCTCGTTACTTCCACGCCAAAGCCTCCCATAGACAAATTCCACTACAAGGCAGATGGTACCAAGGCCGACAAGGTGCGGCAATTTAAAGATGATCGTCGTCCTCAATATATTCCGGCGGGCGAGATTCCGGTGCAGCGTTCATGAGCTGCTGCTCAGTGATAACCCGGTTATTCCAATCGCCGAACATGTCCCGGTTGATAGCCCCATCTACCGCATAACGCCAGCGCTGCCGCCCTACCTGGCGCAGCACAGAACGACAATGATCGCAGCGGACCACGCGCCGCGCAACGGGAATGCCCAACAAACGGTAACGACGCTCATCAAGGTAGAGATGACCCTCGCCGCACACCGGACAGGTCGAGAGGATAAAACCGTCCCGATAGCGGTCCATTGTACCCGCCTGCGCTGCATAAATTCCCAGATAGGTTAAGGCCGTTAAGCCCAATGCTCCCATGAGCCAGATGAGAAGCCCGGGGGAAGAGCGCTTTTCTGGTGAGGATGTGGGCGGAACGGATGACGCGCTTGATCCTCCCGTATCCCCCGGTTCTCCCGCAGCTGCGACGGCTGGCGCTGTAGGTGCTGTAGGCGTCGAAGACGGGGTGTCTGTGGGGGTGACCGTTTTAGTTGGTGGCGGTGTTGATGTTGCGCTGGGCTGCACCGTAGCGGTGTTGGTAGGCGTCGGAACGATCACAACTTCCTCAGTGGGGGCAGTGGTGGCGGTTTCCGTTGGCTGCGCCGTAGGTGGTTCCGGCGTGACCGTATCGGTCGGCACTTGGGTCGCGGTGAAGCTTGGCAGCGGCGTCACAGTATCGATTGGCGTCACACTGGGCGGCTCCGGTGTCACCGTATCGGTTGGAATAATCGCCACTGCTTGCTCAGTGGGCGTCCGGGATGGGCGCACGGTTGCGGTTGCCGTAGATTCAGTGGTAGCGGTCAGGGTGGGCAGCAGCGTATTGGTTGGTGTCGCGCTCGGTGTATCAGTTGGTATTGCCGTTGCGGTATCCGTCGGAGGCGGCGTCTCAGTCGGTGTGTCAGTTGGCGTATGAGTCAGCGTTGGCAGCGATGTGTTGGTTGGTGTTACGCTCGGCGTATTCGATGGCGTGGCGGTATTCGTTGGAGACGGCGTATCGGACGGGGTGAGGGTGGTCGTTGCGGTATCTGTAGAAGTTGGAGTGTCGGATGGTGTTGGCGTGGGGGTATCCGACGGAATCGGCGGTACAGGCGTAAAACTCGGCGTCAGGTTCGGAATATCGACCACCGCCAGTGCCTCAACCGGCTCAACCCACACAACCAAATCGTAACGAATCCAGGCATAACCTTCGCCGTAACGAATCATCACCCAATCGACCAGTTGATCATGGGCCACCGGATCCACTACGTCACCAGTAAAAAGTACGCCCATCGAGGGATAACCCTGCCCTGGCCCGGAACGGACAAATGCGCCGTCTAATCCCGCATCGACCCAGTTGGCATTCGGTGTATAGGTAGGGCCGCCGGGTGTGTTGTAATAAAGCGGGCGTGGAACAGGCGTAATTTCACCATCTGCGATCACGGGCAGCGAATTGATACTTAACCGCCAATTCACGCCACCACGCGTCACCCAACCCTGGGTGTTGAGATAACTGATGAGCACCCATTCACCATCGGCGCTGCGAGCCAATGGCTGCACCCAACTTCCTAACCGCAGCAGGCCAATCACACCAAAATTAAAACCAGGGCCGCCGCGCACATTGATGCCTTCTTCAAGCCTGACCCAATTAATATTAGGCGTCGAAGTGGGATCGGATTGGGCCAGCAACTGGCGCTGGACGGAAGCCAGCAGCAGCGCCGATATAAGCAGCAGGGCAATAAGGGCAAGACGAGTGAACAATCGCATAGCTTTATCCATATCTGAACGCGTTAATCCTACCATGAGAGCGCCTCGTGAACCAAACAAAGAGGGCGACTTGATTCGAAGCCGCCCTCGGAGAATGTCGATGCGCGGGATAAAACGCTTACTGCTGCATCAGATAGGCAATCAAGTCGGCAATTTGCTCGTCGCTGAACTGCTCGTCATAGGTTTTGGGCATGATGTCGGAAAAGTCGGGCACGACATAGGCGCTCGGATCCACAATCGATTGGTGCAGGTAATCGATCAACTCCTGATCGGTAGCCTGAGCATGATCTTCGGTTCGATTATTGTCGCCTACCAAGGCCGGCCCCGCCCCATCTTCTTCCCCGTGACAGCCAGAGCAAGTGTCGGCAAAGAGGGTCGAGCCTGCGTCTGGATCCCCTTCGGCAGCGGCCTCTTCGGTCGCTTCGGCAGTAGCCTCAGCAACCGGTGCTTGTTCGGTTCCGCTGGGAGCCTCAGCGGTACCTTCCGCTGTACTCGATCCACCTCCCGTGAAAAGGATAAAGGCGACAAGTGAATTCGCTTGTTCATCCGTTACGCCGAGATTGGGCATGGGGCGCTCGTAGGGCGGCGCGACAAACGCATCAGGTTCGACAATAGACTCGTGCAGATATTCTTCCGCCGATAGACCCTCCTTACGATCCGGGGCACGTCCGGCCATGAGATTTACCCCTGGTGCTGCCGGGGAATCTTCCGCCTGGTGACAACCAGAACAGCCTAATGAAGCCCAGAGATCCTGACCCTCGGCCACTGCGGGATCATCGCTGGCAGCGCCTTGCTGAGCGTTCCCGTTGGTGATGGCTTCGGCGAGAGCGGGTTCCTGACCGGCGGGTAATGTGGGGATAGGCGTCAGGTCTTCGGCCAATTCATTTGATCCACATGCGCTAAGCAGCACGCCTAGCGCCAGGGCTGCGACTAAAATTATCGAGTTTCGTCTAAACACCACAGTCCTCCGTCTACTGTTCAGCACCGAGGCTGAGAAGATAATTCACAATATCCCACGTCTCGCCCGGCGTAAGCTGGTAGGCGAACGGGGGCATCGCAATCAAATCGCCATACTGCCAACCCCGTGTGATGGTGGTAAACACATAATCGGGTGACAGCCCTTGTCCAGCCAAAGGTGGTATGCCGCGAGGGAAGCTATCCTGATTGGTATAATACTTGGCGGCTAAGGTGCTTTGTCCGTCGGCGTTCACGCCATGACATACAGCACAAAATGTTCCATAAAGCTGGGCACCACGCTGGCGAGAGACGTCTGTATCTTCAAGCCGCTCGCTGGCTGGCTGATCTTCGATCAGAGTCGGCCCGTGAATAGGGATCGACGCGGCAGGCGCGGCCAAGCGAGGGCCTTCCTGGTAGCTGATGGCTGGTGTATCGACCATGCGGTTGATCCAGGGAATATCGATCAGATCGTAGGTGAAGAGCAGGGGAATAATTCCCGCTGTCGCTGCACCGCCGCCCACAATCGCCCAGAAGATCAGGTGCCGGATGCCTTGTGGACGGTAGTTATCGGCATCGTCGCGCTTAATATCTACCGGGTTATGCGCACGGAAAACCTCTTCGACCCGTTCCAGCATATTTTCGCGGGCCTTCACCTGGATGCCGATATAACCATCGGTGATACGCTCGTCATACATCCGACGTACCAGAATCGGGAACGTTCCTTGCATCAGGAAGCCGATAAACGAGGCCGCCATGATGCCGAGTGCCATGAATTCGAAGTACATGATGGCACTCGGCGGGAACGGGGTTAATCCCTGATGTCCCACATAAAGTGGGTACAGGGAAGGTGTGATCACGGTAATGAAAAACGCAATCAGCGCGCCCCCACCGGCCCCGGCCAGGGCGAAGGGCAAATAGTAGGTGCGCGGCGATTTGCGCCCGAAGAAACGAGCCGAATAGGGCACATGGGACATAATGGTTACATCCCGTTCCTTGTAGCCCAATTCACTCAAACCTCTGACCGCTTCAGCAGCCGGATTCACGTTATCAAATAGGCCAAGCAACATATAGTCGCCCATAAATCTCTCCTAGTGGTGTCCTTCCGTCCGTGTGGGAAGGGCGGCCCGACCCATGCGGCGCGTGGTTTGCAGCGCCTGCCCTTCGTGGACTTCCCAAAGTGGGATGATCGGCGCAACCCGGCTCCACAAAATGTAGAGGAAACCGAGGAATGCAAAGGTAGCAATTGTGATCGTGATCTCCGGCCAGTGGGGAGTGTAGTTGACCCAGTTAAAGGGAAGCTCGGGGCGCGACAAAAAGCCAGGAATAATCAGGATACGTTCCAGATACATGCCAATCTGGACAAACATGGCGATGACAAACATGGCGGGCAGGGATGTGCGTACCCGCTTGGACCACAACGTTCCGAGAGGCACGATAATGTTGGCAAACAACATCAGGTAGAAAAACGGCCCCAGATCGCCCGTCAGCATATTCAAAATCGCTTTTTCGGCGGGCAGATTGCCATACCAGGTCACGATCCACTCGTTGAAGTAGAAGTACGTCCAGGCAATCGACAGGATCATCAGGAAAATACCCATCGCGTTAAAGTGTTCTTCGCGGATGAAGTAACCCAGGCCCATCGCCTTGCGGATGATGATCATACACATGATCACTGCCGCCACACCGGAGAACAGCGCACCGATGATGAAGAAGGGGCCGAAAATCGTGCTGTGCCAGCCGGGTTGGACCGCCATTGCGAAGTCCCAGGACACAATGGTGTGGACCGAGAACATCACCGGGATGATGACATAACACAGGATGTCAGCCAGCTTTTCCAGACGCCGCCATTCCGCTTCGGTGCCGCGCCAGCCAAACGACAGCGCGCCGTATAATTTATGCCGCCAGCCGGTTGTATGGTCGCGGGCCATTGCCAGATCGGGAATCAGCGCGGCAAACATAAAGAGCGTGCTGCCGAGCATATAAGCGGTGATGGCTGTGGCATCCCACAGCAGCGGTGATCGCCAGTTCGGCCACAGTTGGCGCATATTGGGGATGGGAAACATATAGTAAATTTTCCAGATGCGGCCAACGTGGATCAGCGGGAAGAGCGCCGCCATTGCCAAGCCGAACAACGTGACTGTTTCAGCCGCGCGAGCAATCGGGCGGCGGAAGTCCATCCGCATCAAACGCAGCGCGGCGGAGATAAATGTTCCGGCATGGCCGATACCGATGAAATACACAAGATTAGCGATGTAAGGCCCCCACATCACCGAACGGTTCAGCCCTGTAATTCCAAGCCCGTAGATCATTTGGGTGATCCAAACCGCAAAAAGCGCCGCGACAAAACCGCCCAGACCGAGCACCATCAGCCAGAAGAAAGGGCCGGTACGCCGCATGGTCGCCAGCATCAGGGCATTATTTTCTGCCGGGGGGCGGGGATCGAGCAGCAAATGCTCGTCCCGCAGATGTTCAACCTGATGCAGTAGTTCTTCGTCGTCTGGGGCCGGCTGTTCCCAATATGGTCCGGTAGAGGTTTTACTCTCCAACATGGCTCTCACCGCCTTTCAAGTAATAAACCGCCGGTTCCGTGCCAAGATGCTCCAGCAGTTTGGCCTGCCGTTGATCGGGAAGCCGCTTTGACACTTCACTCTCAGGATCGTACAAATCGCCAAAGGTGAATACATTTGCGGGGCAGGCTTGCACGCAAGCCGGAACGACTTCCCCATCGGCAACATCGCGCCCTTCCAGGTGCGCCGCTTCAACGCCCCGGCGAATGCGCTGGATACAGAACGTGCATTTTTCCATCACGCCCGCTTCGCGCACGCTCACATCGGGGTTCAACTGTTGGTTGAGCGGTTCATCCCACTGCGGCTGGTACCAGTTGAAAACACGAACCTTGTAGGGGCAGTTGTTGCCGCAGTACCGCGTCCCGACGCAGCGGTTGTAGACCTGAACATTGAGGTGCTCTTCATCGCTGTGATACGAAGCGTAGGTCGGGCAGACCGGCTCACAGGGTGCATTGTTGCACTGCTGGCAAAAGACGGGGATAAAACGCGCCTGGATTTCGGGGAATGAGCCTTCCCAGTAGCGCTCGATCCGAATCCAATGCTGGCCACGCCCCCGGATGACTTCATTTTCACTGGCTATCGGTACATTATTCTCAGCGTGGCAGGCGATGACACAGGCCTGACAGCCTGTGCATTTGTCGAGATCCACGATCATTGTCCATTTATGCTCATTTTCCGCCATAAAGTAAGCTCCTGTATTTTCCACTATTCGCCTGCTGATTCGGGATCAGCGGCACGCTCGATGCCCAGCGGGTAGTGAGGATGTTCGCCATGATCAACCGTACTTTCGAACACGGCCAGATGTTTGTTCTCGCCCTTCGACTCAACCTTAACACGCAGCGTAGACCAAGCCAGCGTGCCGTCGTCGGATACACCGAGCAAATCCACCGGGTTGCTGCCGCGATCTTTGGCATAACGCCCCGAATCACGGTGTCCCTGTCCGAATGGAATGGCGACAGTGTCAGGGCGAATGGCCGGGTAGATGTAGACCAGTGCTTCGATTTCGCCGTAGGGAGAACGCACCCGCACGACATCACCATTTTTTACGTCCAGATCATCGGCGGTTTCAGGATTGATCTCAATCCAGGTCTGCCATGAAATGGTGGTCATGGGATCAGGCGTGCCTTGCAGCCAGGGGATGCTGGCCCCGGTGCCATCGAGCAGCAGCGGCGAAAGATATAGATTCAGAAAATAGGGGTATTCCTTTTCATCGGGGAACGATGTTTCAGGAACCGTTACAGGTGTGCTTGCGGCAGCCTCCAGAGCCGGTTGATCCGGAATTTCCGTTGACCACCACCCGCCATGCTGTTGAAAACGCGCCCAACGCACGGCTTCATCCTCGCCACCCGTCGCTCCAGCGGGCAGTGCTGCAACCTGCGCCTGGATGAATGCAACCTCGTCAGTCCAAGGCATCGAATCACTCGCGCCGGAGAATGCCTTTGCTATGGTCAGCAGCACATCCCCCGTTGAGCGGATGTCATACAACGGCGCGACAACAGGCTGCTGGCTGCTGACCGCGGGGCGACCACCGAATGTCGGATTGACGACCTGATAACCCCAACCTTCGAGATAAACCCGATCCGGCAGCACATAATCGGCATACACTGCCGTTTCGTCAATGAGCGGGCTGAACGAAATAACCGTCTCAACATTCTTCAGCGCCTCGACAAATCCAGCGCTTGCAGGCAAATCATAGGCGGGATTCGCACCGTGAATGAGCAAGACCTGGACATCCCCCGCGTTCATGGCGCTGATAAAGCTCTGCACATCCGCAAACGAGGTCGTGCCTGGAACGCTAAATCCTTCGGCAGGAGGCATGACAGGTAAGGATAACCCACCAGCGCCTGCAATGAGGTTCAAAGCTTGAACAGCGGTCATGGCTTCAACACCGCCGACATAACCCCCGGGGAGTGCTACGGGGCGTTCGGCAGTGGCAAAAGCCCGTGCCAATTTCACCAATTCTTCAGGCGACATATAAGCCGCCGCCGCTGCTTCTTCCAGATTCACATCCCCGGCTAACGATGTGGCGCGACTGGCGCGTTCCTCACCGCCCAAGCTTTCATCGGCAATGATGCGGGCTATTGCCTGAGCAACCAGCGCATAAGCGCCGGGTCGAACCGGAACCCAGCGATCCGCGACTGCGCCTGTATTCGACATGCGCGGCTCAAACTGGACAAAGTAGCCTCGTTTGCCCAGTGTCTGGTCACGGAACAGGCTGTAATCATACTGAAAACCGGTTGGGCTGAGCCACGACCCTAAAAATTCCGCGCCAAACGAGAAAATAACGTCGACATTTGCCAGGTTATAGGCGGGGAGAGCCGCACGCCCAAACAAACCTTGATGCGCTTGTTCGAGGGCATGATAGCCGCTGACGGTCGCATAAAGATCATGGCGGATGGGAGCCGGAGCATCGAGCAAGGCCGCGAAACGGGTGAACAAGTCCGTCAGATGATGCGATGTCGAAGAGCCGGTCCAGATGCCGACGCTCCCCCCCAGCATCTTCCAGGGTTTCATAGAGCGTGTTAATTGCTTGATTCCAGGGTACCGCCTTAAAGCGGCGGCTGACTCGGCCATCTTGTTGAACCGCGCCGGTAACGCGATCCGGGGTGTAGAGCAGTTGAAGACCGGATTGGCCCCGTGCGCAGAGGCGGCCTCGATTCACCGGGTGTTCAGGATTGCCTTCCAGTTTGACCGCGCGGCCATTGATCACGCGGGCCATAATGCCACACCCGGCGGGACACATACGGCATGTGCTGGCATACCATGTGGCGACCCCAGCCGTCTGTTCATCAGGGGCGCGGACATAGGGTTCGAGTTCAACATAACGCTCGTCGGTTTCGCAGCCCACTAACACAGCGGCGGCAGTTCCGGCAGCGCTCACTTTCAAAAAATTTCGGCGTGTGATCTGCGGCATACTTGTTTTCTCCTACCGATGGCAAACCGTACAGTCCCACAGGACATCTTTTCCATGGGGCTGTTCTGCGTGGCAGCCAAGGCAGAAGCCCATGTTCATTTCGACCACGCGCTCGGCTACCGTCATATTACTGACATCTCCATGGCAAGAGCCGCATCCGACTCCGGCGGCATAGTGAGAGCTATGGTTAAAAAAGACATAACTAGGCTCCTGGTTGACCCGCTGCCAGGGAATAGGTTCGCCTTTTTCCCAATAGGCTGTCAGTTTTTTAATTTCAGGTTTGTCAGTCGCAATATGCCCGTGGCAGCCCATACATAGTTCCACGCTGGGAATACCCGCGACGGGCGATTTTGTGACGCCGGAATGACAGAACTGGCACTGCATTCCGTTATTGATATGCACCTGATGGTTAAACGCAATCGGCTGTTCCTCGGCAGCATTCGTGGACCGGACCAAAAACAGGATTCCCCCAATGATCAGGACCGTGACCACGAAACCCGCCGCTCCAAGCAACAATCGTTGGCGTAACGACAGGCGAGACAGAATGCGCATGTGGACTCCCTTCTGTAACGACGATCAAGACAGACAGCTTTGGATATAAACAATTAAGGGGTGAGGATGTATTTGTTTGTGATAGACGGGACAATATCCCCTTGATTATGAATATACGATTCATAATTATCAACTGACAAATGTTAGAGTGAGACGGACGATTGCGCAAATTTTAACAGTTAAAAAATATGCTTTTAAAGAAAATTAAGGAGCGTTTACAAAAGCTTGGACGCTTGGGCTTTCCTGCTATAATCACCCGGCGAAACAGTGCGAGTACAGGAGAACCGGGTATGCGGATTGTGGTCCACGGCGGTCAGGCCCTGCATGGCGTTTTTCGCCCGTCGGGAAACAGTAACTCGGCGTTGGCGATGACGGCGGCGGCACTCATGACGGATGCTGAAGTCACCCTGCGCAATGTGCCGGATACGCTTAGTACAACGATGATGTTCGACGCGGCCCGCGCGCTGGGTGCGGATGTCGTGCGCGAAGGCGATACGATCCGGCTGCATACGGCGGGACTGCAAAAACGATCCCTGGAACATGATTTCACCGAGAGCCAGGTAAGCACCGTGATGTTTCTGGCTCCCATTTTGGCGCGGCGGCAGCATGCCCGAATTGAAGTCGATTACCCCACCAGCCGGTTGCATACCCATCTGGCCGCGCTGCGCGATTTGGGCGTCAACGTTACCATCAACAGCGATGTGATCGATTTTGAGGCGCAGCCCTGGGAACGGCGTGAAATCACCCTGCTGCAAACCAGCGTCACAGCGACCACCCTGGTTTGTACACTGGCGGCGAGCATGGGCCGCGAAACCGTGATTTATAACGCGGCGTCAGAACCTCATGTTCAGGATTTGCAGCATATGCTGGTGGCTATGGGCGCGCGGATTGACGGGATCGGCAGCAACTCGATCACCGTCTATGGAACAGAGCAGTTGAGCGGGGCCGATATGCGGCTGTCGCCCGATCATATCGAAACGGCCAGCATTGCCGCGCTGGGCGCGATTACACACGGGACGCTCAGCATTGAGGGCATCGTTCCGGCGCACCTGACGCTCATTGTCCGCACCCTGGCCCGCCTGGGAATCAACCTGTATCTGAACGGCGAAACCCTGTTTGTCCCGACTCATGATGTGTTTAATGTTTCGCAGCGGCCTGAAGATCTCGATGTGCCGATTGAAACAGCACCCTGGCCGGGTTTCCCCTCAGATTTGATGGCCATGGCGACGGTGATTGCGACGCAGGCGCGCGGCACTACGCTTATCCATGAAAAGCTGTTTGATAACCGCCTGCTCTTTGTGGATAAGCTGACGGCGATGGGCGCGCAAATTGTGTTGTGCGATCCGCACCGGGCACTGGTCGTGGGACCGTCAAAGCTGCATGGGGAATATATGGATACCCCCGATGTCCGCACCGGATTGGCGCTACTGGGCGCGGCATTGGTATCGGATCGCAGGGTGACCATTGACAGCGCCGAATTAATTGATCGCACCTTTGAGAATGTGGTGAGCAAATTGGTGAGTTTAGGCGCACAGATCGAGGTTGTAAATTCGTGAGCGAACCTGTCATTACCTCGCAAACGATCAGCGGTATTCAAACCGGCGTGGCTCGCATTGGCGAGGGCATTCCCGTGATTGCGCTGCATGGTTGGCAGGGCAGCATCAAAAGTTTTTGGCCTGTCGCGGAACGGCTGGCTCCGCTGGGATATGAAGTTCATGTGTTAGATCTGCCGGGTTTTGGACAAAGTGAACTACCACCGGGTGTGTGGTCGGTGGGAGACTACACCCGGTTTGTTATCGCCTACCTGGATCAGGCGGGATTAGATCGAGTCGCGCTGCTGGGACATTCCTTCGGCGGGCGGATTGGCCTGGTGTTAGCCGCCGATTATGCGGATCGCGTGAGCAAGATGGTTCTGGCGGACAGCGCCGGAATCAAGGCTGCACTGCCACTCAAAAATCGCATCATCCTTGGCCTATGGCGTGCCCTCAACGGGACGCTCGAAATCATACATGCGAACGGTCTGCGGGATCGTCTGCGGGCGCGGTTCTACCGCCGTTTTGCCTCGGAAGACTATCAGAATGCGGGACCGCTGCGAGACACCTTCCGACAGGTGATTCAGGAAAACCTCGCCCCCTATGCGCAGCGGATCAAAGCGCCTACCGTGTTAATCTGGGGCGATCAGGATGCGGATACCCCGCTGTGGCAGGGCCGCAAATTGGAACAATTGATCCCCGATGCGGGATTGGTGGTTTTTAAGGGAGCGGGACATTTCGCTTACCTGGATCGGTTGAATGATTATATTCGGGTTGTTGATCACTTTTTGAAAAACGGGAGTTAAACGCCGGATGGCACAAATTTTAACGGTACTCTGGCTGGTCGGAATACTGCTGCGCATCTGGCGGTTAGCACGTTTTTTCCAGATCGAGGGTTATCAAAATCGCCGCTATCTGAACTGGCTGGTCGCCAAACCGGACCGCTATATTATGTGGCGCGCCCTGGTGTTTGTCGGCGTTGCCTCGCTCGTCACGTTTGCTTTGGATCGTGCCGGGGATAGCCACGAAATTTTTTACCTCGTGATTTGGAGTATTGCCGGCGTGATCGGCATTTGGCCGGAACCCGTCAAAGAAGTCAAGCAAAAATTTAAGCTCACGCAGCGAGCCGCCCGACTGCTGATCACCGCTTTGGGTCTGGCGATCATTGCACAGATTGGCGCGAGTGTGCTGTTTGATGAACTCCTCGCCTCGGCTGAAACGGGCACCTTTGCGATTATTACCGGGGTGGCACTGCTGGTTTACCACCTCAGCCCACTGATTCTGCCTCTCGCCAACCTGATCAACTATCCTATTGAAGCCACGTTCCGCCACATGTTCCGCGAACGCGCGCGGCGCACTCTCCAGCAGGCAGGCCCTGTTGTGATCGGCATTACCGGCAGTTATGGCAAAACCAGCACCAAAGAGTATCTCGCGCATATCCTCGGCTCGCGCTACCGGGTGCTGGCAACCCCCAAAAGCTATAACACGCTGATGGGTGTCTGCATTGTGATCAACAACACCCTGAGCAACGACTACAGCTATGATTTTTTTATTGCCGAGATGGGCGCGTATGTTGAAGGCGAAATCCGCGATATATGCCAATTGGTTAAACCCACGATCAGCATTGTGACCGCTGTCGGCCCGCAGCATCTGGAACGGTTTGGCAGTAACGATACTATTGCCAAAGCAAAGTATGAAATTATCGAAGCACTGCCGCCCGATGGCGTGGGGATATTTAACTGGGACAACCATTATGTGCGCAGCATGTACGAGCGCGGGTATCCCAACACGCGAATTGGTGTCTCGTGGGAAAACGCCGATCATGCGACGCAGCTTCGCATCCTGGCGAAAAATGTCACTTTCACGTCTGAAGGGTTGGCGTTTGATGTTGTGGATACACAAACGAATGAACAGCAGCACTTTCGTACCGCTATCATCGGCTACCACAATGTGACAAATATTTTGTTAGCAACGGCTGTTGCGCGGCACCTGGATATTCCCTTGTCTGAAATTGCGATGCGCGTCGCCACGCTTCAGCCCGCCGAACACCGTTTACAGCGCCGCACACTGCCCGGCGGAATCACCGTGATCGATGATGCGTACAGCGCGAATCCGGTGGGGGCGAAAAATGCGCTCGATGTGCTGGCGCTGTATCAGGAAGGGCGGCGGGTGTTAATCACACCCGGCATGGTCGAACTTGGCTCGATCCAGGACCAGGAAAATCAGAAGCTGGGGCGTTATGCCGCCACGATTTGCACCGATATTGTATTGGTCGGAACCGAACAGACGATTCCGCTACAAAAAGGAATCCGCGAGACGAATTTCTCCCCCGAACATTTTTATGTCTTTGATACCCGCGATGATGCGATTGAGTGGTTTCACCGCGAATTAAAAACGGGGGATACGGTCTTGTTTTTGAATGACTTGCCAGATACCTATCTCTAAGGACTGGCCGCACACGAAGAAGGGTTTAGCTATGAGCAGCGTAACAGGTAAACGAACGGTTGGCGTACTTTTTGGCAGCCGCACAGTTGAACATGATGTGTCGGTCGTGACGGCTCAACAGGTGATGCAGGCGATGCGGCCTGACAAGTATAACGTCGTGCCGATTTATATCACGCGTGAGGGCCGCTGGATTACCGGGGCAGGACTGCGCGAACTGAAAAATTTTGAGGGCGATAACATCACCGAAATGATGGGGATGAAAGATGCGATTATTTCGCCCAGCACCAACCATCACGGTTTGATCTCGCCGCCCGTGAAGGGTCTATTCGGGCGCACGCGCGTACTGAAGCTCGATGTCGTCTTCCCGGCACTGCATGGATCGCATGGCGAAGATGGCACGGTGCAAGGGCTGCTTGAACTGGCCGATATTCCGTATGTGGGCGCGGGCGTCATGTCCTCCGCGGTAATCCGCGACAAGGTGATGCTCAAAGCCGTGCTGTCGCATTATGGGATTCCGGTGGTCAAGCATATTGGATTTACTCGCCCGGAATGGGTGAGCAACAGTAAGCCAATTCTGGATCGGATCGCCAGTGAAATCGGCTACCCGATTATGGTCAAACCGGCGACGCTTGGTTCCAGCATTGGCGTGGCGCGGGCGAATAATGCCGAAGAAGCCCAAAACTATATCAATATTGCGGCGAACTTTGACCGCCGTTTGCTGGTCGAGCAGGCATTAGAGAATTTCATCGAAATTAACTGCGCGTTGATGGGCTATAACACCCTCCGCGCATCCGTGCTGGAGCAGCCCGTCACCTGGCAGGAATTTCTGACTTACGAAGAAAAGTATATGCGCAGCGAAGGACCGGCGGGCATGAAAGGTGCCGAACGGAAAATTCCCGCGCCGATTTCCGACGACCTGACCAAGCGCATCAAACAGATGGCAATTGAGGCGTTCCAATATCTGGATGGACGTGGAACAGCCCGCGTAGACTTTTTGGTGCGCGGCGACGAGGTATTCCTCAACGAGATCAACACGATTCCCGGCTCGCTGGCTTTCTACCTGTGGCAGGAAGAAGGTTTGTCGCCATCGGACGTGGTTGATGAGCTGATCCGGCTGGCTTTTGAAGCGCATGCCGAAAAACGGAAGACCGTTTATAACTACAAAACGGGATTGATCTCACACGCAGCCGCACGCGGTTTGAAGGGCATGAAGGGTGTGAAAGGCTCAGGAGGCATCAAAGGGTAATGAGTCGGGCGGCGCAGCTTAAATCGGCTTTGCATCCCTGGCTGGACCCCCTGTTCAGTTGGCCTGATCACTGGATGGCGCGGCGTGCCC
>DATAMF010000003.1:0-3017 GCA_036260665.1 Aggregatilineaceae bacterium
ATCAGCTTACATCTGCTGCGTCCCGGCGCGCACTTCCTTTCCGGCCCGCTCCGCCTGGTGGGTCTGCTTCCTCTGGCGGCTGGAGTGGGAATCGCCGGCATAGCGAATAACGCCTTCGAACGAGTGGGCACAACGATCTACCCGTTCCAGGAATCCAGCGCGCTGGTCACAACCGGACCCTTCCGCTTTAGCCGGAATCCGATGTATCTGGGCTTTATGCTGGGCCTGATCGGGATCGCGCTGCTGCTGGGATCGCTGACTCCCTGGCTCGTGCTTCCCGTGTTTGGGTTCTTACTCGATCAGCGCTTCATCCGTGCCGAAGAAAAGATGCTTATCCAGAAGTTCGGCCCCACTTTTCTAGCCTATAAACAGCATACCCGCCGCTGGCTCTAAGCGGGACACCGGATCACCGCATGGTCTATTTTCGCCAGCCCCGGTAAAATAGAGTTTTCTAGGTGAGGTCAAACTAAAGGCGCTGGCATCTATGAATTTACTGTCCGAACTTCAGGAGCTTGGGTTTACCGAATATGAAGCCAAGGTCTATATCGCGCTGCTGAAAGATCATCCGGCGACCGGGTACCAACTCAGTAAACAGGCCGGGATTCCGCGTTCAATGGTCTATGAAGCGTTGGGGCGGCTGGATGCGCGTAGTGCCGTGTTGAAAACGGAAGAGGCCAAAGCGACGCTGTATCGTCCCATGCCCCCCGATGCCATCCTGGACCGTCTGAACGACGAGCACGAGCGCCGTGTGATCAGTCTGCGGCAGGGCCTGGGCGGGATTTATTTCGCCCGCGACGAGGGCCACCTGTGGACCTTCACCGGCGAGGGTTCGGTGCTGACCTATGCTGAAAACATGATCGGCAATGCCCAGCAGGAAGTCATGCTCGTGCTAACCGATGCCAACTTACAGCGCTTGCGCGGCACGATTCTGGAAGCCTATGGGCGCGGTGTGGCGATTGGCGCACTGCTGACCGGCAGCGAACGGCTGGGAGTTGGACAAGTCGCTTAACACCCGCAGATCGAAAGCGAACTGCACAAACTCGCCGACTCCCTGGTTGTTGTGGTGGACGAGCAGGAGGTGTTGATCGCCAGCGCGCAGCCGTCATACAGCGCCACCGTCACCACCAACGGCAATATGGTGCAGATCGGGCGGCAGTTTGTGTGGATGGAATTGTTCGCGCACCGCGTTTTTGCGCAGATTGGGCCGGAATTGCAGGAGCGTCTGGATCCAGAAGATCGCGCCGTGTTCAATCGGGTAGCACGGGGCTTAATCTCGGAAAATCGACGATCACAGTAAGGAGCATCTCGACGATGAGTGTGTTTTTTTCGAGCGAACCGCCGCCTAACGATCCGCAGCTTGCGGAATTGTGGTATCTGCTGACCAATGAATATTTCGCGGATGCCCTCCAATTGGCCGGGCAGGCGTGCCAGGACAACAGTATCCCCATCGAGTATTTCTGTGGGCTGTCACTGGCCTATGGTGAAAACGGCAATTATGCCGAAGCCGAACAGGTCGCCCGGACGGCGATCAGTTTTGGCGAACTGCACTGGCGCGCGCGGCATGCCTTGGCCGTCGCCTTGATGCACCAGGGGCGTTTTTTGGGCGCGCTCGATGCCTTGGGCTTTCACCGCTCGCCGGTCGAACTCTATGTGGTGCGTGCCCAAGTCGAAAAAATGGGCAGCTTTGACGAGAGCCTGCGGGCCACGCTGGAAGACGCGCTGGAAGTAGACAACACCCCGCCGGCGATCCAGCTTTACCTGGGTTATCTCTATGGCTCGATGGCCGACGACGATCCCCACTGGCCGGGGCGCGACGGCTGGGCACAGGTCAAACGCCTGGGCGATCAGCTCGACGTGTGGCAGCGTGACGCCGCCCGCCACGCCCGCACCCCTTATGGGGAAATCTTGACGCAGCAGATCGCGACGATCCAGCGAATGCTGCGGCGCTGATTTTCTTTTTGACCCGGCAGGCTTTACAATAGGGGCCTGATTCACCTGCTATTTCACTGGGGGATGTATGTCAACCTGGATGGTCGTCGAAGACGAACCCGATCTGTATAATACGCTGCTGGCCCTGCTTTCGATCTGGAGTATTGACGGTGTCGCCTTTACGAACGGCTTTGATGCAGAGCGTTGGATCGAAGATGTAGACAGCGGCGCAGTCCAAACCAACTTACCCGAACTGGCGCTGCTGGACATTCGACTGCCCGGCAGCAGCGGCCCCGAAATTGCCGCGCGGCTGCGTCAAAGCCCGGTCATGGGTCATATGACCATTGTGCTCACGACGGCTTACCATCTTTCGCCCGTCGATGAAGATGCCGTCGTCCAGCAAGCACAGGCCGATGCCCTGATGTACAAACCGCTGCCCGCACCACGCGAATTACGGGTCGCGTTAGAACGAGCGATCTCCAAACGCCAGCGGTAACGCACCAGCCGCCCCGCCAACACTTTCTTTGACCAGCGGGGTAAAATCGTGTACCCTTGAATGTATCTGTTTGACCCGCCGAGGACGTCTGATGACGCGACAACCTTCTTTGACCAGCATTGTACGGCGGCGTTTTCTGACCTGCGTCAACGAGCACGGCCAGAGTGTGCCCGATGTGGTGAATACCCTTCAGGTCGCGCCAGGCGAGTTATGCCGTATCATCGCCGGACAAAACATTGCTCACCTGAACATCAACACCTACTATCAGCTTGCGCGCTGGCTGCATATGCCCCTGGCGAACGTCATGGCCCTGGCGGGCGCGCGGCCTCGGATGGTGGACCTGATCCGGTTGGGCATGCAGGTAGCAGGCTTTCGCCCCACCAGCGCCCAGGATCAGATCACGGCGGCGGCGCAGGCCGGAGTCAGCGTGGCGGTTTTCCGCCGGGCGCTGCACGGTTACGCCAGCTTTACCCCCTCGATTCGCACCTGTGACCGGCTGGCAGAATGGCTGGAATGGACCGGCTTTCACCCCGACGACATCGCGCTGGCAACCGGGCGATAGCGCGTTCTAAGGCCACGCGTAATTCACGCG
>DATAMF010000301.1:0-6263 GCA_036260665.1 Aggregatilineaceae bacterium
CCAGATGGCTGCCGCAGCGGTGGGTGTGCCCATCGAAAAAGTGGAGTTAATCGGCCACGATACCGCTTATACGCAGAATTCCGGCAGCACATCCGCCTCGCGGATGACGTTTATGTCGGGCAATGCCATCAAAGGGGCGGCGGAACAGGCGCTCGAAAAATGGAATAACGAAGAGCGCCCCGCGATTGCCACCTACAAATACATGGCACCCAAAACCACGCCCTACGATCCCGAAACCGGCCACGCCGAGCCAAACTTCGCGTATGGGTATATGTCGCAGTTTGTCGAAGTCGAAGTGGATGTCGAACTGGGCATGGTGCAGGTTGTGCGGGTGGTGTCGGCGCATGATGTCGGCAAAGCGCTCAATCCTCGGCAGATCGAAGGCCAGATCGAAGGCGCTGTGGTCCAGGCACTGGGCTATTCGATCATGGAAAAGCTTGTTACCAAAGATGGCCGTGTTTTGAATCCCTACCTGTCTACCTACCTGATCCCAACGATCTGGGACATTCCGCAGGAAGTGAAATCGGTCATTCTCGAATATGCGGATCCACGTGGCCCCTGGGGCGCTCGTGGCATGGCCGAAATGCCGTTTATCACGCTGGCCCCGGCGATTATCGCCGCTGTGCATGATGCGACGGGCGTTTGGTTTGACGAGATTCCGCTGACTCCCGATGTCGTGGTAGCAGGTTTGCGTGAGCATGGCATTGGGATTCTCTAAAACGGTTTTGGTCCGGGGCGGCGGCGATCTGGCAACGGGGGTTGTCTATCGCCTGACCAAAGCGGGTTTTCGAGTGATCATTACCGAACTATGTTCTGCTGCTCCAAAGCTGAAGCCGATGTTCTTCAGGCCTAATCCCATCCCGACCCCGCGCCGTTTGGCCGGATTTTTCGGCTGTTCGATGGGCTTACGCTGCCAGCAGCCGTTCACCTGTTCCCAATAATCACTTTGCGCCGCGCCATCGACCAGCACTTTATCCAATGTGGCACCGGGCGGCAGCGGCGTGCCAACGGACATCAATTTGTCGTCGCGCAGCACATTGATTTCGCGAATCTGGATCGGGTCCATGCCCAACTTTTCAGCCAGCTTGTTCATCTGGTTTTCGGCGGCAAAGGCAGCCTGTGGCCCGCCAAAACCACGAAATGCACCGGTTGGGATATTGGTGGTATAGACGGCATACGAATCGATTTTAGCGTTCGGGACTTCGTAGGGGCCGGTGATCATCAGGTGCGCATTGCCTAACACTTTGGGCGACGTATAGGCGTATGCACCTGCATCTGCGACGATGCTGGCTTCCACCGCCACGAGCTTACCGTCTCGCGTGGCCCCCCAGCACTGCCGGAGGGTCATGGGGTGGCGTTTGTGGTGGCCGATCATGGATTCTTCGCGGCTCCAGATGATCTTCACCGGGCGCTGCAATTTCCAGGCGGCCAGCGCCAGCACAATCTGAACCGACATATCTTCGCGGCCACCGAACGCGCCGCCGATGGCCGGATAGATGATGCGAATCTGTTCTTCAGGCATGCCCATCGCGTGGGCGACCTGCTGCTGATCTTCATGGACCCACTGCCCCGCCACCAGAATCGCGATGCGTCCTTCGTCATCGATATAACCGAGTCCGGCTTCGGGCTGCAAATAGGCGTGTTCCTGGTAGCCGGTCTGGTATTCACCCTCGACAATCACTTCGGCCTGCGCCCAACCGGCGTCCATATCGCCCTTGCGGATCACATAATGCTTCAAAATATTATGATCGGCGTGAGGGTGAAGCTGCGGCACGCCGTCGGCCATCGCATCTTGGGGCGTGTTGAGCAGCGGCAGGTCTTCATAGGTGATGTCGAGCAGTTTAACCGCCGCCGCCGCCACTTCTTCGGTTTCCGCGACAACCAGCGCCACCTGATCGCTGATGCAGCGCACGATGTCGCCCCCTTCTTTGCTGCTTCCGGGGCCGCACAACACCGGCTGATCGTAGATACCCAGGCCGTATTCGTTGACGGGGACATCTTTGGCCGTATAAACCGCAATCACGCCGGGATAGGCTTCGACCTGGCTGGTGTCAATGGCCGTAATGCGCGCATGGACGCGATCCGAAAAGCGGATCTTCATCCAGACTTGCCCTTCCATATCAATATCCCCCGGATATGGGGTTTCTCCGGTGACTTTACCAACCGCGTCCATCCGGCGAATGCTTTGGCCTAAAATAAAATTCTTTTCGTCCACTCTGATCTCCAGCTTATTTCCTCTTTTGCTGCTTCTGCTGCTTTTTGGCCTCTTTGAGATCCCGCTGCATCTGTTTGATCATCGCTTTTTTATTGGCGGGAGATGCACTCATGGTCTTGAGTGATTCTTTCTTGGGGTCTTTTCCAACCAACGCCGAGGCGAAGAACATGGTTACACCCAGCAGCAGCATCCACATCAATCCAATGGCGATCCAGTCCAGCGCGTGTTCGGGTACTTTTTCATTCTCGCGAAAATCATCAAACTGTGCCTTTATATTGTCGTTTTTGTCCTCGGCCAGCTCAATCAACATCGGCGCGACGACATACGAGATAACAGCCAGTAGAACGGCAAAGGTCAGCCCCATAATGGGGAGCAACCCTTTTTTTTCGTTTCTTTTTAGGCATTGAAGTATAAGTGGACATACTGCCTACTCCTTTGAGTGAACACCATTGGCCGCGAGTTCAACCGCTTCAATAATTTTATAATAGCCCGTACAGCGGCATAGATTGCCGGTCATACTCTGTTCGATCTGAGAGCGCGTGGGATTGGGATGTTCTTCGAGCAGTTTGGCCCCCGCCATCAAAAATCCAGGCGTACAATAGCCGCACTGCACCGCGCCCGTTTCCACAAATGCATCCTGAAGAGGATGCAGTGTTCCATCCTGTGCCGCCAGCCCTTCCACCGTCGTGATATGCGCGCCGTGTGCGCGTGGGGCAGGCACCAGGCAGGCCATCACCGCCACCCCATCGAGGTAAACGGTACACGCGCCGCATTCCCCTTCCGCACAGCCTTCTTTGGTTCCCGTCAGTTTGATATCTTCGCGCAGGAAGCGCAGCAGGGTTTTGTTCACGCCGCCCGTCACCGTGTAAACTTCGCCGTTAACTGTCGTCACAATCGTATCGCTGGCGTCATCTTCATGGCGGACCATCGTAGGCAGCGGCTGCTGGACCAGCCCACGATCCTCGCCCCACAACATGGCAGGGTCTTCGGACCAGCCTTCGCGTTCGGTTCCGTCGCGCAGCGCCCGCAGCGCCCGCGATACCAGCACACGGCACATTTCGGAGCGGTAGACGGCGGTGCTGCGCACGTCATCAATCGGCGTGGGAGCGGCGGCGGCTAGTCGTGACGCTTCCCGAATCGCTTCGTCGGTCAGCATCCGGCCTTTGAGATACTGTTCGGCTACGGGCACCCGGAGAATCGTAGGAGCGACACTGCCCAGCGTAATCACCGCATGTATCACCTGATCGCCGTCGAAGCCGAGGATCACCGCCGCATTGACCACGGATATCGCCTGGGCTTTGCGCAGCCCCAACTTGAGAAAAATCCCGCGTTCGTTCGCGGCCAGCGCCGGGAAATTGATCGAGGTCAGAATCTCGTCGGGTTCCATCGCGGTCCGGCGCACGCCCTTGTAGAACGTGGGGAAGTCCAATGTGCGTTCACCGCGCTGCGAAACCAGCGTGACGGTTGCGCCCAGCGCCCACAACGGCGTGATGGTATCGTTGGCTGGGCTAGCCGTGATCACGTTGCCCGCTACTGTGCCGCGATTGCGAATCTGCGGCGCACCCACCGACCACGACGCCTGAGCCAGCGGCAGAGTCTTGGCGGCGAGGCGTGGATCGCCGACCAGATGATTATGTGTCACCAGCGGACCAAGCCGGAAGGTATCACCACGCAGTGTAATTTCATCCAGGCCCGGTACACGCGTAATATCGATTAAAGTCTCTACACCGGGCCGCTGACCGCGCTCGATCTCTAGGATCAGATCGGTCCCGCCCGCCACAATTCGCGCCTGGCTGCCATACTCACCCAGCAGTTCAAGCGCTTCACTCAAAGAATTGACACTATAGTAATTTCGCCACATAATCCCTTTTCCAAAAAAGCCTGTGCAACACCAGTATAGTAGCACAGGCAGGCGGCAAATGTCGAAAACCGTCACTCAATCAGGGCTTATCTAAGGTCAGCAAACGAACCGGATTAATGTTAATAACCTGCGTGCGCGCATACGTGGTTTCAGTGGGTTTGCGGTTGTCCCAGGTGTCGATATGCCCATGAATCAGATACCGTGGACAGGCCCAGCGCATCAGATAGAGAAATGCTTTGAATCCCTGGTGAGCGGGATCATCGGGAATATCATGAATCCCCCAGGGCGGAGAATGAACAACCAGGACATCCACGCCGTAGCCACGCATGGATCGCATCAGCATCAAACGCGGAAGCAGATGGAGCACCGCCGTAAACATTTCGCTTTGGGTGGATTGGATCGGCCCTCGGTTATAGCGAACGGAACCCTCCAGTCCGATAAAGGAAAACCCGTCAAATTTGCGGATGTGTTTATGCAGGTTGTCGCCACCGGGTCGCCCTGGTTCGTAACGGGTATCGTGATTGCCGCGCACATAAAAAAGCGGGACACCCAAGATCGAGCCGATCACGTCCAGATAGGTCGCAGACATATCGCCGCAGCTAATGAGCAAACGCACATCACCGTAGGTGCGTTTCAGATACTCTGCATCCTGCATATAGGGCAGCACATTATCGCTGACGGCCAGAACTTTGGTTGTCATCCCCCACTCGACTTTGGAGCCTCGGCCATCCACTGCATAGGCTGGCCGCTGCCCCCGCGCATCACCATTACAATCTCCGCCAGGATGCTGATCGCGATCTCTTTGGGCGTTTCCGCTTTCAGCTCCAGGCCAACCGGCGCATGGATACGCGCCAACTGCTCACGGCTCATGCCTTGTTCGCTCAAGGCCTCAACGGTCATTGCCCACCGGCGGCGGCTTCCGATCAAACCAATATATGGGGCGTCGGTTTGCAGCAGCAGCGGCAGCAGTTTTTCATCGACGGGCAGGCCGCGTGTTAATGCGGCCACATAGGTAAAGCGGTTGATGGTGATATGATCGAGAAGTTCGCCTGCTGGAGCCTGGATATAGCTGTCCATGCCCGGTATCTGTTCCGCCGTCGCAAAACCCGGACGATCATCGGCCACCGCGACCCGAAACTGCATCCACTTGGCGAGTTCGGCCACTGCTTTGCCGACGTGCCCACAACCGATCACCAGCAGGGTTGGCGCGGGAACCAACGGTTCGATAAACAGCTCCACCACCCCACCGCACACCCCCGGATCACCAGATTCGAGATCGGCCAACTCATAACGTAACATTTTGGGTTCGCCGGACTGGATGGCGCTTTGGGATTCCTGGATCACAAAGGCTTCCATCTGACCGCCGCCCACAGTGCCCTCGATGCGGCCATCCGGCCAGACCAGCATTTTACTGCCCGCCTGCCGGGGCACTGATCCCTGCGTCCGAATCACGGTAGCCAGCACGGCGGGTAAGCCCTCCTGCTGGGCCTTTAACACAGCTTCAAATACGGCAAGGCTTTCGTTCATGCGTTATTTCGCCTTGTTGCGCAGCGCCTGCCAGATTTTTTCCGGCAGGATGGGGCCATCAGGAATCTGGACGCCCACCGCATCATAAACCGCATTGCCAATCGCTGGCCCCACACCATCCAGCGGGATTTCCGCGACGGCTTTGGCACCAAAGGGGCCGCTGGGTTCGTAGGTTTCGATGAAGATCACGCCCATCTCCGGCATTTCATCGGCGCGGTAAATTTTATACGGGCCAAAGCGCGTATTCAGCATTTGACCTTTGGCATCGAAGACCATTTCTTCACACTGACCGTAACCGAGCGCCTGAACCATGCCGCCTTCGATCTGACCGCTGGCGGTCACGGGGTTGATAATGATGCCGCTGTCCACCGCCATGATCATCTCATCGACGGTAAACTGCCCGGTTTCAGTGTCCAGCGTAATCGTTACATACTGCGCGGCGAACGGCGGCGGCGAATCGGGGCTGACATAACTGCCCACCGCCATGATCTGGTGCTGATTCTCCTGGTGAAGACTGTGGAGCGCGATTTCACGATGGGTCAAGCGGCGTCCATCCGGCGCATAGGCCGCGCGATCTCGCAGCAGAATATCCTGGGCGGCAACCAGCGGCTGACCGGCGCGCTGCTTGTTGAACATATGATAGGCCACTTCGCGCATCTG
>DATAMF010000157.1:0-5464 GCA_036260665.1 Aggregatilineaceae bacterium
GGCGCGGGCAGCATCCCATTATGAACGCGCATGCTCAGATGCTGTTGATCCACGCGATAATCCATCAGGCTGGGTTGGGGAAACTGAAAACTCGTGATGGTGCGAATACCCCATTCACCATTCGTCGGCATGATCTGCCAAAACTCGGCGTGGTAATCGCCGGATATGCTTGAAGGGGAGAGATCGGCCAGCGCGATCCAGCCGTTGGCGGTGGGATACGCGTCAACGGAGTGGCCGTCGTTCAGATGCCAGCGCTGTCCGGAACTGGAAAAGACATACAGCCCGCCCATCGAGGTTGAGTAGTGGCTGCCGATGGGACAGTTGATGTAACCGATGTAAACCAGAATCGCGTCCGACGTTTTGCCATAGACGCGAGTTGTTCCCAGCCGGTAAGGGGGCGGGTTGGTTTGCGCGATGCCGGAACGGATGATCGATTGGAGGGCATGCGGCTTGAAGGCCGACCCATACTGCTGCAAGAAGGCCGTGACCGCCGCGAGCACCCGCCGGTTGTAGTCGGCGCTGGCGGATGTGATTCGATCAACGGCGCACGCGGCATCGTAATCGGCTGGGGCGGGGCCGATCTGGTCCGCAAGCTGGCGGGCGAGCGCCTGCTGATCGCGCGTGTCCGCTGGGAGCGGGGTAGACGTTGGAGTCCCGGTGTTCAGGGGGCCGCCTAGAACGATCAGCAGCACACCCACCGTGATCAGACCTGTCAGCAGCAGCAATCCGATTTTCATAACCTGTTCCTCCTCACTTTCATTATAGGCGGCGCGGCACGAACGCTTGATTTTCATCAGGTTAGCGGTGGGGAACAGCCGCCGGTTCTGCCGTATAATCAGGTGGTCTATCACATGAGGAAGGGTGAACATGGCAATCCAGTACCGTGCATTTACCTGGGATGATGTGGTGCCGCTGACGGCGATGCTCAACCGGGCGGCGGAAGCGGATGGCGACGATGGCCGGGTGACGGTGGAAGAAATCGAGCGCCAATTACGCCTGCCGGAAAGCGATCCGATTACCGATTCGATTCTGGCGGTTACGCCAGCGGATGACATTGTTGGGGCGGGGCGGTTTATTCTGATTCCGGCGATTGGCCGCGTGATGGGGATCGGCGTGGTCGATCCCCAGGTGCGCCGCCAGGGAGTCGGCACGGAACTGGTGCGGTGGTGTGATACGCGGGCCATGCAGCGCGCGGAAACCGAACTGCCTGCCGAGCGCCCGATTTATGTGCAGCGCTTTGTCAACGAAAAAAACGCGGACGCGCGGACTCTGTTGGAAGCGATAGGCTACCGCCCGGTGCGCTATTTTTATACCATGCGCCGCTACCTGGATACCCCATTGGATGAACCCGCGCTGCCTGATGGAATCACGCTGCGGCCCTTTGTCCGCGAACGAGACGCGCGCGCCGTGTTTGACGCGGTGGCCGATGCGTTCAGCGAACACTGGGGCATGGGCGATTTTGAATATGAGCGCTGGTCGCAAAATGTGCTGGACGATCCGCACCTGGACCCGGCGCTGTGGCTGGTGGCAGTGGACGGCGACGAGATCGCGGCGATGTGCCTGAACCGGCGCTGGGGCGACGATCAGCCCGATCTTGGCTGGATCAGCACGTTGGGCGTGCGCCCACACTGGCGCAAGCGCGGACTCGGCGCGGCGCTGCTGAACCTCAGCTTTTACCAGTTCCAGCAGCGCGGGTGGACTATCGCCGGGTTGGGTGTCGATGCCGAAAATGCTACCGGAGCCGTCGCCTTATACGAACGGGTAGGAATGCATGTGCATGCCTGCCGCGTGGCGTATCGTAAAATTTTGCGCGGGCGGGAAGAAGATATTCGAGATTGAGTGACTTTCGTCACCTGAAACATGAAACGCGATACGGTAAACTGGGGATTAATGTAAATAAGCATCAAGCTTATCACATCTACGGAAGAACAATTATGCATGAACTGAGTGTCACTCAAAGTCTGCTCAAACTGGTGCTGCACCACGCCGAAAAATCCGAGGCGGTACGCGTCCGCACGATCAACATTGTGGTTGGGCAATTGTCGAGTATTGTGGACGATTCGATCCAGTTTTATTGGGATATGATCGCGGATGGCACGATTGCCAAAGGGGCGCTGCTGAACTTTACGCGGATCCCGGCGAAACTGCACTGCAACGACTGCGGGCATGATTTCGCGCTGAATGAGCAGGATTACGCCTGTCCGCAGTGCGGCGGCATCAAAGTGATCGTAACGGCGGGCGAGGAATTTTATCTGGACAGCATCGATGTGGATTTGCAGGAAGCTGTCAGCAATTGAAACGAGGAAAACATGCCTGAGATCGAGATTGTTGAAAATATTCTGAGCGTCAATGATCAACTGGCGCTGAATACCCAAAAAGACCTGGATGGGCTGCATGTGTTGGGGCTGAACGTCATGGCGTCGCCCGGTGGCGGCAAAACCAGCGTGATCTACAAAACCATCGAGGCGCTGAAGGATGAATACCGCGTCGGCGTGATGGAAGGCGACGTGGTGATGATCGACGTGGATAAGATCGCGCAGTTAGGCGTGCCCGTCGAACTGGTCAATACAGGCGGTGATTGCCATCTCGACGCGAATATGGTGCGCGAGGTGCTGCCCAAGATGGGACTGGATAAGCTGGACCTGATGATTATCGAAAATGTGGGTAATCTGATCTGCCCGGCGGCGTTTAAGCTCGGCACGCATCTGAACGTGCTGATCGCCAGCGTACCCGAAGGCGCGGATAAGCCGTACAAATATCCGAATATGTACCGGGGCGCGGATGTGCTGCTGCTCAACAAGATGGACCTCAAGGATTATATGGAATTCGATCTGGATTACTTCCGGCGCGGTGTGGAGATTCTGAATCCGGGCGTGGCGTTTTTCCCGATCTCGTGTCGCACGGGAGACGGTCTTGCGGCGTGGCTGGACTGGCTGCGCGCCAAAATTCAGGAGCACAAGGCCTAACGTATGGCGGCAGCTCGACAGATTCATGTGAATGGCGTGGTCCAGGGGGTGGGTTTCCGCCCCTTTATCTATGGGCTGGCGCAGCGTTATGCGCTGACGGGGTGGGTGCGCAATACGTCGGCGGGTGTGGATATTGAAGTGGTGGGCGACGGGGAAGCGCTGGAATCATTTACGCAGGCGATCACCGCCGAAGCGCCGCCGCTGTCGCGCATCGAAAGTGTGGAATGGCACGAGATCGCGCCCGACGGCTACACGCGGTTTGAGATCAAACACAGCGAAGCGGTGGAAGGAGCCTACCAGCCGATTTCGCCGGATATGGCGGTGTGTGAAGACTGTCTGCTGGAAGTGTTCGATGAGACGGACCGGCGACACCGCTACGCTTTCACCAACTGCACCAACTGCGGCCCACGCTTCACGATTATTCAGGACATCCCGTATGATCGCCCCAAAACCACGATGTCCGCTTTTACGATGTGCCCGGAGTGTCAGGCGGAATATGATAACCCGCTGGATCGCCGCTTTCATGCCCAGCCGAATGCCTGCCCGGTGTGCGGTCCGCGATTGGAACTGATCCCCAGCCCGGATCATGATGTGCCTGAAACGTGGGACGAACTGCCCGAAGATGAGATCAAAGCGACGTGTGAGCTTTTGCGCGACGGGTATATTGTGGCGATCAAGGGGATCGGCGGCTTTCATCTGGCGTGTGATGCGACCAATCCGGCGGCGGTGCAGGAACTCCGGCGGCGCAAGGGGCGTGCGGCTAAACCTTTTGCGGTGATGATGCCGGATATGGGCACGGTGACGCGCTTCTGTGAGGTGAGTTTCACGGCAGCGCAGGCGCTGGATTCACGCGAGCGCCCGATTGTGCTGCTGCCGCTCAAGCCGAACAGCGGGATCGCAGAAGCCGTTGCGCCCGGCCTGACTGAACTGGGCGTAATGCTGCCCTATACACCACTGCATTATCTGCTGTTTGAATCCCCGCGCGACTTTCCGCCTGCATTGGTGATGACGAGCGGGAATTTCAGCGAAGAGCCGATTGCCACGACAAATGAAGATGCGGTCAGGCGGCTGGGACCACTGGCCGATGCGTTTTTGCTGCATAACCGTGAGATTCACATCCGCTGCGATGATTCGGTGGTGCGCCCGCTGGATGATCATATCCAACCGCTGCGGCGTTCGCGCGGGTATGCGCCCTATCCGATTCCGCTGGCCTTTGATGCGGCCCCGCTGCTGGCGGCGGGTGCGGAACTCAAAAATACCTTCTGCCTCGCACGGGATCAGTACGCTTTTATGAGCCAGCATATCGGTGATCTGGCGAATTATGAAGCGCTGCAATCGTACGAACACAGCGTGGAACATCTCAGCCGCCTGTTTCGCGTCACGCCCGAAGCGGTGGTCCATGATCTGCATCCTGATTACATGGCGACGCGCTACGCCATGCAGCGCCCGGAACCGAAGATCGCAGTGCAGCATCACCACGCTCATCTGGCAAGCGGGTTGGCGGAACACAAACGCCCGGCTGACGAGCAGGCGATTGGCGTGATCTTCGATGGTACGGGCCTGGGCACGGATGGCGCGATCTGGGGTGGGGAGATTCTGATCGGCGGGTATGGCGACTACCAGCGGTTCGCGCATCTGAAATATGTGCCGCTGCCGGGCGGCGACGCGGCCACGCTCAAACCGTACCGGGTGGCACTGGCGCACCTGTGGGGCAGTGGGATCGCCTGGGAGCCTGAACTCCTTCCGGTGAAAGCCGCGCCCGACGCCGAACGCGGGATTATCCATCAGCAGTTGGACAAACGGCTGAACGCGCCGCTGACATCAAGTATGGGGCGGCTATTCGATGCGGTGGCCTCGCTGGTCGGCGTTTTGCAGGAAGTGACGTATGAGGCGCAGGGTGCGATCTGGCTGGAAGCGCAGACTGATCTTGCTGAAATGGGCGCGTATCCGTTTGAGATCGGCGACGACGAACCCTATCAGATTGATCCGGCTCCGCTGTTCCGCGCGATCATCCGGGATCAGCGCGCGGGGGTGGCGGCGGCGAAAATTTCGGCGCGGTTCCATAACGGGGTCGCGCAGATGATCGCTGATGTGTGCCAGATGGCGCGCGAAAAAACGGATTTAAACAGCGTCGTTCTCAGCGGCGGCGTGTTCCAGAATCATACGCTGCAAGGTAAAACGGTCCCGCTATTACAGGCGGCGGGTTTCACGGTGTATACGCATCGCCTGGTGCCGCCGAATGATGGCGGGCTGGCGCTCGGACAGGCGGCGGTGGCGGCTTACAAACTCAAATTTGGTTGATGGAGAAAAAACGATGTGTCTCGGTATCCCCGGTAAGATTGTGGAAGTGTACGAACAGCAGGGCCTGAAAATGGGCAAGATCGATTTTGGCGGCGTGATCCGCGAGGCGTGTTTAGCGTATGTGCCCGAAGCGGAGATCGGCCAGTATACGATTGTGCATGTTGGCTTCGCGCTGAATGTCATCGATGAGGAAGAAG
>DATAMF010000190.1:0-1966 GCA_036260665.1 Aggregatilineaceae bacterium
CGCGTGTCGGGCCGGAACCGGAAACGGAATACTGGCATGTGGTCATCCCGGCCATCAAAGCCAAATATCCTCACTTCCTCTTTTTGGCCGAGGTCTATTGGGATATGGAGTGGAAGTTACAGCAGCAGGGTTTTGACTACACCTACGACAAGCGCCTGTACGACTATCTCAAAAACGAGTCGGTCCGTTCCATTTTGACTCATCTCCAGGGCGATCTGAATTATCAAAGCCACATGGTCCGGTTTATCGAAAACCACGACGAACAGCGTGCCGCGCGTACTTTTGGCCCAGGCCGCCAACAGGCTGCTGCCGTGCTGGTCACAACACTTCCTGGTGCAACGCTGCTCCACGAAGGCCAGTTTTATGGGCACCAGATCAAGCTGCCGGTGCAGCTAGGCCATCGCCTCCCCGAAGACGCCGATCCCGAAATCGAAGCATTTTATCGCTTGCTGTTAGCCGAGGTAAGCAAGCCCATTTACCATAACGGCACATGGCGCATCCGTGAGACGCTGCCCGCCTGGGATCTCAACGCGACCCACAAGAACCTGATCGCTTATATGTGGCAGTCCAATAGCAGTGACCGCCGCTTGATCATCATCAATTATTCATCGACCGGCTCGCAGGGTCGCGTGCTCCTCCCCGATTTAGAGGCTGGGCGCACCTGGAAGCTTCAGGATCAACTGGATGGTTCCGTATATGAGCGTCCCGGCAAAGAGATGGGCGATGTCGGCCTCTATGTCGATCTCCGCCCCTGGCAGTCGCATATTTTCGATTTTCGCTGAGGGATTAAGGCCGCCACATCCTGTAGGTTTGACTCCCCTTCCCTAAGGGCTAGCGCGGCCCCGCATAATACGCGGCTATCGAATCCACCTGTCCGCCGTAGGACTCGCCAAACAGGTTGAGATGCACCAGGATGTAATAAAGCTGGTAGAGGGATCGCCGTTCGTTATATCCCTCCAACGGATAGGCCGCCTGGTACGCCTCATAGAATCGCGGTGCGAACCCGCCGAACAGTTCCGTCATGGCGAGGTCCATTTCCCGGTGCCCGTAATACACCGCCGGATCGACCAAGACCGCCCGCCCCTGCTCATCCACCAGATAATTGCCGCCCCACAAGTCGCCGTGCAGCAGCGACGGGGTAATCGCCTCATCATCCAGCCAATGATCCAACCGCGCCATCAGGCGGGTCAGCAGGTCTTCGCGCCGCCTGGGTAAACGTCCCCGCTGCCGCGCGATTTCCATCTGATACCCGATCCGCTGCTCCCGGTAAAAACTGATCCAGCTCGACGTTTGTTTGTTAATCTGCGGCAGCCGCCCGATAAAATTATTCTGCTCCAGCCCATGCTGTCCTGCCTGCTGCCGGTGCAGTTCGGCCAGCCCGGTCCCAAACGCGTCCATCACATTCCCGGCGCGTTTATTCCCCGTTTCGATCCACTCCAGCACCAGATACCCGATCCCGCTGGCATCCCCCTGCGCGATCACGTCCGGCACCCGCAGCGCATCCGCCCCGCGCAGCAGTCGCAGCCCGTCCGCCTCTGTCGCAAACATCGCATCCGGGCTGTTCGCATTCCACTTCACAAAATACGACGCGCCGCCGCAGTCAATTTGGGCCGCATAGTTAATATCCCCACCAAAGACAGGTTGTACAAACGCGATCTTGCCGCCCAAAACAGACGACACAACCTCGCTCAGCGCGGCTGGCAGCATCGTTACAGCCCCTTTTCCCGGCGGATGTGTGCCAGCAGTCCTTCCGCGCCCTTGACCACCAGATCGTACACTTTGCCAAATTCTCCCGTATAATACGGGTCCGGCACGTCCCGCGTAGTGACGCCGTCCGCATAGTCGAGAAACTTCTTCACCACCGCCTGACTGCTGGCAGGTTTCATCTGCCGCACATTCGCCAGATTATCCTCATCCATCGTCAAAATATAATCGAAGCGCTCGAAATCCTCGCGTGTGATCTGCC
>DATAMF010000213.1:0-4028 GCA_036260665.1 Aggregatilineaceae bacterium
CGGGCATGATGGCGATCAGCAAAATGCCAAGAAGCATCATCAGGAAGCCGCCCAGCACAATCGGAAGTTGAATGCTGATGCTGCCGAGGGCGACACTCGCCGCAATACCAACTAAACCGCCGATTTGCCCGATCTGCGAACCGCGTAAAAACGCACGCCCCGCGCGTTCTTCGCCCAATTCATCGGCCACCCACGCCTGCTGCGCGCCGCTGGTGAAGGTCGCGCCGAGGCCCCAGAATAGTTGAGAGAACAACACTACCCCGAAATGGGGGAACGATCCTTCGATCATGAAGCCGAAGCCGATCAGGATCAGACCGACGATCACCGAAATCCGGCGGCTGTAGACATCGGCCAAAATGCCGGTGGGCACCTCAAAGAGAAAAACTACCGTTTCGAGCATGGTGCCGACCAGCACCAATTGCAGCGGATTCAGGCCCACCACCGTCACGTGGTAAACCAGATTGAGCGTGAAGATCAGCGAAAACAACAGGGATGTTGAGCCTTCCAGCAGCAGATAAACCCGAAAGGCATCCCGTTTGTGGAACAGTGAATGCAACAAGGCTGTTTCCTCGTGTATGCAGTATGAAATTGAGTCAAACGTGGCGGACTGCCACAGGCTCATCCCTGAGAATCAAAAAAGTACAGGGTCCAACCGAGCACACCTGTGGCCGAGGAACAGCATTTATTGGGGGAAAGCTATTCGGCGGTTAGGCGTACTCACGCGTGGTGTTCAGTAACACGGTGGTATGACGGACAGCGATTTTCATATGCACTCACCTGTTTAGAAGATGGATGTTTGCTTTAATGCTGCGGATTATCGTAGCATGAAAGGGAGCGGGGAGTCAATGCCCTTGCCAAACGATGATAGAATAGGGAAACAGGAGCGGAGAAACAACTATGTCGAGCACCATAACCCAGACTGTTTTTGATGTGATTACCGACTTTCTGGCGTCGGACCCTACCATAGAAGAACTGCTGGATTATCACCTGCCCCGCGATTTACAGGCGCGGGTCGATCAGCTAGTTGAGCGTAATGGCGAGGGTCAGTTGACCTTTGACGAGCAGCAGGAGTTGTACGATTTCATGCGGGCGGACGAAATGATGGCGCTGCTCAAAGTGAAGACCAAACTCAAACGGCGGAATATTGAGCAGTGAGCATTACACCGGAACAGCGCCAAACCATTCGTGAGTTAGCTGGCGATTGCTGCGAATACTGCCGTGTTGCACAAGACAGCCGCCTGTCGAAATTTCAGGTAGACCATATCATCCCCATTAAGCATGGTGGCCGCGATGACCCTGCCACAGGGGAGGCCACCAAACTATACGATCCCCGTCGACAACAATGAGATAAACACTTTCAGATTAACGCTGATGCAACCCTGACAGGAATCAGCCCAGAGGGACGAGCAACCGTTGTCGTTCTCCGGCTCAATGAAGTAAGCCGCGTCGAACACCGACGGATGGCAATGCTGTTAGGTGAATATCCCTGTAAAAAAGATTAAGAATAAAAAACAGAGGGCGATATCGCCCTTCTGTATATTTACGGCGGCGGCGCGAGGTCGGGGCGCAGCACCACGCTTTCCTGCTCGTTGGGATCGGTGCGGGCCAGCACAGCGGTGCAGGGTTCAGTCTGGCTGTGGTTGGCGGGCAGATGCGGCATCCCGGCGGGGATATACAAAAATTCTCCGGCGCGCACAATCATATACTCGCTGAGATTTTCGCCGTACCACATCTCCGATTCGCCGCTGAGGACGTAGATCGCGGTTTCGTGGTGTTCGTGCAGATGCGCTTTGGCGCGGCCTCCGGGGGGAATAGTCAAGAGGTGCATACAGATACCTGTTGATCCCACACTTTGGGCGGAGATGCCCTCAAAGTAGCTGAAGCCCTGCTTGCCCTCGTAAGTCGCGCCGGGGCGAATGAGTCGGCAGGTGGGGGTGAATGTTGAGTCGGTCATGATTCCTGCTCCTTTAAAATGGGGAGGCGCAGCAGCGCCACGCCCTACGAAATTTAACTGATAACAGGTAAGCTGGGGATAGGGCCGAGAATACGGATATTTTCGCGGTAAATCCAGCCCAGCGCACCGTTGTAATCAACCTGAATCCAATCATTTTGTCGTCCAATGGCGGTGAGTCGGGTTTGGGGCGGCAAACTGACTACCAGCAGTTCGGAAGTGGTATCGGGCGCGGTGCGGATGTACGCATAATCACGCAGTTCAGCGGGCATCGTCACGCCAGGAATCCCCGATCCTGCGGTGGGCGGGACACCTAACACGACAGGCATGGTACCGAGCGCATCACCGGGACGGGGCAGCGCGTGGAAGGTTGCACCCGCGCGAGTCAGTTCATCCAAGACAACGGGCAAAATCCGCGCGGTGACCCGGTTGATGTCGTGCATCACGATAATCACGCCATCGCCGTGATCGTATACATTCCAGGTTTCGCCCAGGGCAATCGGAATATCCAGCACATTTTCGATCACCTGTTCATCCAACGAGAGTGCGCTGCTGGGATCGGTGGACCAGCCACAGTCATCACTTTGGACGTGCCAGTTATAGGTGATCACTTGCACGCCATCCGTCGCAGGGAACGGCGCGGCGCTGCCTCCCGGCTGGCGGAAGAGCTTCACCTGGGCATCATAAAGCGGCAGTTCGGGGCCTAATGCGTCGCGGAGGGCGGCTTCGGTCTTGAAATAGGATGCGCGCACGTCGTCATCGGGCGCACCCGCGTACAGTTCGGGTTCCGACCAGAGGTGATTACCGATAGCATGACCCTCATGGACGATGCGCTGCAAAACCGTTTCTTTGCCCTGAATCTGCCAACCGTTCACAAAAAAGGTCGCTTTGGCGTTGTAAGAGGCCAGAATATCGAGGATTTCGGGCGTGTAGGCGGTGGTGGGACCATCTTCAAAAGTCAAATAAACGCGGAAAGGGGCGCTGGCCGCGTGGGTGGGAGTTGGCGCAGCGGCAAGCCCTCCCAGCAGCGCAACGAGCAGGAGCAGACGGGCTATATCACGCATGGATCGTTCTCCTTGAAAAATATAAAGCGCACTGCCCCCCAGCATTATCTATTATATCATCGTAGGGTGTAGCGGAAGATTCCAGAATCTCCAAAGGAACGACGCAATGTATATTGACCGGCACACAGTGCCTTTTCCGTCACAATCACGCGGACAAGAGGCGGGGAAACCAGGCGGTAACAGCCGCCGGAACGAGCGAAATCGTCCGGGGAGAGGCGCACTACATACCGCGAACTGGGGTAGTAAAAGAGCGAAAAACTCTCGTTGATGTCGTCGGCATAGGGAAGGCCCACCGCATCCAGATCGCGGGCGATGTCATCGACGGGCCAGACCAGATTGTGATGGCGTTCGGCCCAGGCTCCGCCCCATTTCAGCACCTGATCGGGATAATCCGGCGGCGCATAGGGGCGCATGAACAGCACGCTATTCCAGGCGGCAAACAGCATTCCGGCGGCCAGACTCGCGGCAAAAAAGGCACGCCGGGATAGACGCTCATAGAAAAACTGGACAGCGAAGGGCAGAATGGCAATTGCCAGCAGCACGATGTACTGCTGGGTGGCGCGGTAGAAATAGAAGGACCACAACAGCAGGTGCGGCATGATCCAGAGCAGCAGGCGTTTATCGTGCTTCCACAAGTACCATAACGCCGCTCCGAAGAGGATCAGGCCGAGCAACGGGAAAAAATAGGCGTTGAGGCCCTGGATATTCTCCCAGAGCGAGGTGAGATTCAGATGGGAGGCGCGGGCGCGCAGCGTGTTTTTGGTATACTGCCCCGCCCCGACATGCACACCGTAAATCGACTCGCTGAAATGGGGAACCAGGATGAGAAAATAGCCGTAGTAGAGGCCATAAAAGGCAGCGACGGGCAGATACCGTTTGATCAGCAGGCGGAGGCGCGGCCAATTCGCCCAGAGGTATAACACCCCGGTCATGGCAACAAAGAGACTGTTTCCGGTGTTGATCAGAAAAGCCAGAATGAGGCAGAAATTGATCCAGTAAAAGCGGCGGGTTTC
>DATAMF010000238.1:0-9875 GCA_036260665.1 Aggregatilineaceae bacterium
CTGTGTTGACAGCCGGACCACCTGCCGCAACTGCATCACCGCCGTGTTTATATTTTTCCCGTGTCGCGTCACGAAAATGAGAAATCTTCCCTCACCGCGTCGCCAAGGGGGGCGGGGGATACAACACAGAATCGCCCGGCAGTGACATAAAAACCGACTTTTTGCCAGGATCTCCATCGTTTCCGAAGGGTTTTCCCCTCAAAATCACAAAAAAGGGGAGCAAAGGGGGGGCGGGGGTCGGACAAAAAAGGCAGCCTGTAAAACAAGCTGCCTGTCCGAAAAATAAACCGAAATCTAACCGTTTTAATCGGCAGATTCAGCGGTTGCACGTCCGTCGCTGGTTTGTCGTGTGGGATGCGCTTTTGGTACCCCACCCGGCCACCATGTCCACCGCCCGAAGAACGTCGCCAGCGCGGGATCAAGCATCGTGCGCACCACAAACGTATCGATCAGCACGCCGATGGCTACTGCGAACCCGACTTCCGCCAGTCCCAGGATTTCGCCCGTTACCATCGCCGCGAACGTTCCCGCCAGAATCATCCCCGCTGACGTGATGATCGCGCCGGTTCGTGCCACCGCGACATGCACGCCTTCCCTGATTCCGTTCGATCCGACCTCTTCCTTGATTCGCCCAAACAGGAAAATACTGTAATCCATGCCGAGCGCGACCAGAAAAACGAACATGAAGAACGGCACATACCATGTCAGTCCTTCCACGTCATACAGCGTTTTGAAGAACAGGTTGGTTAACCCTAATGTGCAGGTGAAACTGAGCAGCACCGTGCAAATCAGGTACAGCGGCGCAACCACACTCCGCAGCATAACCAGCAGCACAATGAAGATACCCGCTAGCACGAACCCAATCGCTCGCAGTGTATCGCGGTCCATCGTGTCGCGTATATCTGTGTTGACAGCCGGACCACCTGCCGCAACTGCATCACCGCCGTGTTTATATTTTTCCAGTGTCGCGCGGATTTTCCCTACCGTATCCATTCCCTCATAGCTGGTCGGACGTCCGGCGAGAATCACATCAAGCTTAAAAGCCGTTTCATCCTCAGTGACATAGGTTTTTGCCAGTTGTCCAAAGATATTATCGCCCGATGCCGCAAACAACGTATTCAGCACCGTTGGCATCAGATACGGGTCTGGAATCGCCTCTTCATTTCCGGGATCAAAGCGCGCTTGCAGCCCGCGTAAGGCGGTTTCCAGCGCTGTCATACCATCTTCGCTCATCAACTGCATCGGGTTATTGATCAGGTCTTGCACCGCGATCATATTGGGATCATCGGCTGTTACAGGGAACTTTTCGACCAGTACGCCCAAATATCCTTTAAAGCCGTCCAATGCGTCCATGGCCTGTGTCAGATCAAGGTCTTCGCCGGTTCCCATGCTGCTTATGTTCTGGATCATCAGTTCAAGCTGTTGATCGACGCGCAGCAGCCCTTCGTAATCGCGCCCTTGTCCCAACGGCGAATTTAACCCGCGTACATCAGCCACACCGTCAAGCGCGGCAAGTTCGTCGGTGAGATGCACAATAATCGGCGCAATCGTATCGGGTTCGCGTCCTGTAACTACAACCGTCATAGGCAGCGAAACCCCCGGACCAAGCGTTTCAGACAGCAAATCATATCCAACGACTGCATCTTTATCGTCAGGTAGGTCAGCCAACAGGTTATAGGTAACGCGCTGGCCGAGGCCATAAATCGAAAATGGCAGCATCACCGCCACAATGATCAGAATAGTGATCAATGGCCGCGTGCTCACCTGTTTCGAGGTGAGTTCATAGAACCGTCCTGTTGCGCGGTGTTTAGCCTGTCCCGGCCAAAATGCATGCTCTCCTAACACGGCGAGCAGCGCCGGTGTGAATGTCAACCCTGCCAGCAGCGACAGCACCACTCCAACGGCCAGGGCTGGACCGCTGGTATTAAAGATTCCCATTTCGGCAAACGCCATCGCCATAAACCCGACGAATATCGTTCCGGCGCTGCTGGTAATGGTTTCCCCGACCAGATGCACAGTGCGGTTGGTCGCCGTTCCTACTTGGCGTTGTTCGGCCATTTCTTCCCGGAAGCGGCTGATCAAAAACAGGCAGTAATCTGTGCCCGCCCCGTACATGATCACCACCAGCATCACGTTCGCATAGGTGGTAATCGTCATCAAATGTTCGCCCATAAACGCCACGATTCCGCGTGCAATGAGATAAGCAATGGTCACAGCCATAAGCGGAATAAATGGGCTGACCGGTGAGCGATACACCAGCAGCAGCATCAGTATAACCAGCACAATCGTGACCCAAATGGTTCGATCCACACTGGTCTTGACTGACTCGGTAGTATCATTCACAACCGGGCCTTCCCCTGTTTGGTAGGTTTTGATTTCGGCTGGACGGTGCTCCTTCAGCCATTCATCAATCGTCTCGATGGTTTGGGTCGTCTCCGGTTCTGGATTAGTCGTAGACAGACTGACCCGAATCATGGCAACTTGGCGTTGATCATCGATCATCAGCGCCGCCGCTGCTGCCGATGTCGTCGGTGAAACCACCTTGGAAATGTTGTTTGGCGCATCGTCGCTGGTCAGCCATTCAGTGAGCAGATTCAGAAAACGCTGCACTTCCTCATGATCAATGCCATTCTCCGCCTGACGAGCATCAATAATGATCAGCGTGCTGCCATCCGAAAAACTGTCCGGAAAGGTGGTTTTATAGACTTCAGCCGCGTGCAAAAACGGCGCATCGTCCGGTAAAAAGTCGGCCTGATCCGAACTCGCCACCTCGTTAATACTCGGTGCAATCAAGGTAATGATGGCTGCTGCCGCCACCCAGGCAAAAATGATCGGATATCGATAGCGTGTAGCAAAATGACCGAGACGTTCAAAAAACATAGATGACCTTTCTACGACCTTACCTTATCCATCCAAGGAACCAATCCCGTGTTTCAGAATTTCATACATCATGTCTGCGACTTGTTCAGCCGAATACCCCGTATCTTTTTCCAGCCACCAACCCAACAACTGGATCAACAACCCAGCGATAGCTTGTGCTTTGACATCCAGCGGATAATTTCCCCGGTCCGCTGCCCCAAACTCTTGGAGAAAACGGGTAGTAATTTCCACTGTGTACTGCCGCCCAAACTGGTTGAGTTCTGCCGAGGCTTCGCCACCTACCATAATGAGCAGCAGGTTTCGATTTGCTTCAGCCCACCGGAAGATTTTACGATGGCTGTCGCGTGCCCACTCCGGGCGTGAAGGTGCTTGCAGTCCACTGCTGAAAATTTCATCCACCAGGGCGTTGAAGCCTTGCAGCATCAGTTGGCGGACGCATGCTTCTTTGTTGGAGAAATGCTGATAGAAGGTCGCCTTACTCACATTGGCGCGCTCAGTGATGTCGAGAATCTCAACATGCTGATACCCTGCTTCCGCGATCAATTCACGGGCTGCATTCAGCAAATTCTGCCGCGTCGAAGCTTTGCGTTGTTCGTGTCGGTTAATGAGAGGTGTTTTCGAAACCATTTAACTTCTCGTCGAATCTTTGACGTTCCGTATAAGACCATACGCCGCGTCCACCATTTTATGTACATTTGTGGCTCTGTCAAGCCAACAATTGACCGCTGTCTTGGGTATCGTTAGAATGAACTCGTGCGCGGGCCGGACCGATTTGGCGGTGAGCATGGCAAGACGGAACTGGAATAAAGTATTCGTCACGGGTGGGACAAGTTTTATAGGCCTACGTGTTGTTGCGGCATTGGTTGATGCTGGAGCCGATGTCACAGTGTTAGTCCTGCCCGATAACGAGGAAAAACTTGGCCCTTTGCGCCGGCATGTACGACTTGTGTCGGGCGATGTGTGGAATCCTGCCAGCCTCAAAGGACGTGCGCGTGGACAAGGTGCGGTGATTCACCTGGTGGGTAGTATTCGCGCCCAACCCGAACGCGGCCTCACATTCCAGCAGCTTAATTTGGTATCGGCACGGAATGCCATCGGCATGGCTGTCAGCGATGGTGTATCCTACTTTGTGCTGCTCAGCGCCAATTCAAATCCAACAGGTGTTTCGCGCGAATATCTACGGAGCAAACGCGAGGCTGAAGAATATCTGCGAAACAGTGGCCTGCATTGGTCTATTGTGCGTGCTCCTATGCTTTATGACCGGACACAGCGCGGAAGTTTGTTATTCCGCGTGATGTCAGGCATCGGTTCTTTCCCTTTCATACGAGTTTTGTCCGGGCGTCGTGCGCCGCTGCCTGTCGAACTAGCTGGACGTGGTTTGGCGCAGATTGCCTTGCAGCAAGAAATCCCACATAACCAGTACTACTTCGCTAAAGATCTGCGTCGTTTTGGCCGCATCCAACAGGGCCGAACACCTGACATTCGCCCGTCCAAACTGCGCCGTTCGCACCCCGAAGTGACATATGATCCGCATGACGATGTGCCGTTTGGTTGGTTGCCCGGCGAAGCTCGACAGGATAAGGATGAATAGCTATCAGCCGGTCCAAACTAAGAATTGAAATATGCGTCAGGTGCGTCGATAGCTTTCTCTTCGATCAAGTGCAACAGTTCACTCCAATTCATGCCTAACTGCCGCATACTCTGGAATGGCGTATAAGAATAAATATCGCGGGAAGGATTGTCTAATCCCAATATCCGCACCGGTTCGGGCAAGGTATTCATATACACCAAATTCTGTCCTGGTCCTTGAAAACCGCCTGCCCAACGAAACAGAAATTCGTCAGGTCGCATCATTCGTCCCAGGTACGGCATAGGAATTTCCCAATCTGGAACATTAATGCACCCGTGGGTAAACCGTCGTAAGATCGTGCTTTGTTTAACCGTGCTGCCCCAGAGATGCCAGGGTGAACCGTGCAAAGCAAAGCCGTTGCTGTTCAGATAATCATTGCCGTGTAAAAACGTAGTGAACGGAACCCCTGGATAATTCGGCATATTCCGTGCTACATAGGCCCGTTGCAATGCGGAAATCTCGCGCGGTGTGTTCTCTGTATTGATGATGACAGGGGTGCGCAACACAGGCGTTCCGCCTTCAAACGCAATGAGATCGCGCTGGTAGATGTCGAGGATGATAAATTTGCTGGTGCCTTCAGGTGCGCCTGTTACATTCCCCAGCGGGTCAGCTATTGTTCGCCCTACGACCTGTAATTTGGCTAGTTGGATATAGACAGGCCAACTGAAAGCATCATCCCACTTATCATCGGGAATGATTTCCCCCCATACTTCATCAACGGGCATAAAACGGACCAATGCGCCATACATCAGATAGGTAGTCCCAAACAGCGAAGTAGGTCGGACGGGATTATCAATTCGTGGCGCATCTTCACGAGGTTCGGTGTAGAGCGGTATGCCTGTTTCGCGCACAAAACCATAGTTGTATCCGTCATGATACAGTTCGGCGGATGGCTTGGTGTTGCGGTTAAAGTCGTTCGGATGCAGATAGCGCTGGTGCATTCGCATCGCTTCAGCGACATCGCCCAAAACTTTCATGACAGCCGGATCACCTTCTGTAGCGGACATGAATGAAATCAAATAAGCACCCGTGTCTGGCATGATCCAGACGCCCGCATCGTTGCGCACATAAGTGCCAATGTCCACGGGACGCAGCATTCCTTCTTTGCTGTAATGATCCATGTAGGCAATTGCCGATTCCAAGGGTGAGATAAATTCCTGAATTGAGACAGAGAGCAGTGTACGGCTCGCCTGGATCGCGGCCCGGAAATGTTCATCCGTTGCCCATCGTTTGTGATGTTCACCTTGCGCCAGGAAACGGAAAACCTGTGCGATTTCGGCTGCTGTCGTGAAGTTCACCGCCCGATCCATGACTGGGCCTTCACCCGAGAGATGAGCAGGATCGAAGCGATCATCGCTGTACCCATTGGTCGGAGTGTAGAATTCTTCAAAGGTCCAGCGGTAGATGCCGTATTTCAACCCCAATAAATCCGGATCGATCAGAAAATCGTTGAAGGCAACAATCGGGTTACTTTTGCCCATCCGCTCGGCAACTTCCGCTATCACAGACCCTGTTTTGCCGTTATTACTGTATACGGCAGTACTATAGAGGTTCGATCCTTCTTCGTCATCCCATTCGTCGCGTGGTGTGAATAGATAATAGTAAAGGATAACTGCCGCTTTAAAGGAACTCGCCATGGGATAAAGACGATCATCCTGAATTTGGATGGCATAATCTTCGTCTAGATTGTCGTTAAGATACGCGAAATAGAGACCCATCTCTCGATCTCGGAAGCTTTCCTCTAACAGGCTTCGCATTTCACGGACAATACGGGGTTCATCCCCGCTGCGTCGTGGCCCAAGCGCCCACTGGAGACTGGGGTGAAATGGTGCGGCGGTAGCCATAGCCGAATAGGATAGCATTTTTATGACCTGGCGGCGGGTAAATGTTGTGGTATATGAGGAACGACAAGCTGCCATTTATGAGTGACTCCTTCTGTCATGTATTGTATCCGTGTCCATGTCGTTTTCCCCCTGACCTCACCTCTGCTAAAGAACATCCGAAAAATCGACTTTAATGGCTATAGTCCACCTGGGGGATTTTTCCTTAGACCTAAAAAAGCATGCTGTGAGCATGCTCTTCTAGTATAGAACTGGTTTAGGGTAAATAGGGTAAACGACGCTCAGCCGCCGATTGATAGTTGGGCGACTGTTTCCAGGAAATAACGATGAAAGCGATCATCGGGAGTTAGTTCGGGGTGGAAGGCCGTTCCCAACCATTTTCCTTGCCGCACCGCGACCATTGCGCCCTCTTCCAGACTTGCCAAGACCGTAACCCCACGTTCTTTGTTGACTGCGGTTACAACTGGTGCGCGGATAAAGACGGCATGGAAAGGAACCTCACCGAGTTCCTTCACCTGCAAATCCGTTTCAAAGCTGTCAACCTGGCGACCAAACGCATTACGGTTGACCTGAATGTCCATTACGCCAACCAAGGGTTGTGCGCGGCCAATGTCTTTCGCTAAGAATATCAACCCGGCGCAGGTGCCCCAAACAGGCTTCTCAAGGGCGAAAGCACGCAGCGGTTCAAGCAGTCCATATTCAACCGCCAGCTTGCCAATGGTCGTGCTTTCGCCGCCTGGAATAATCAATGCATCCAGATTGTTGAGTTGTTCAGGCAGCCGTACTTCAACAGCATTAACTCCGAGATTGTTCAGCGTTTTCTCGTGTTCGATAAAAGCGCCTTGCAGCGCCAGAACTCCAACGTTTGTCATATGGTTTGTTCCTATACTACGGTTTCTACTTCCAATTTACTGATGTGTGGCGCGAGCAACAAGCCCAACTGGACCTGATTGGTTCCATGTTGTGAAGGGCTTAATCATATTAGATTGGCAGAAAAATTGGTTGGCTGTTTTGCACGAAATCCGAGAGGTAACATAAAAGCTGGACCTATTCTGGCCCAGCTTTTTGAGGGTATGCGATTTATATTACTCCACCACATAAAACAGATGACCGGTGCCCAGATTAGAGATCACAGCCTTTGCACTACTGGCGGGAAGCCGTACTTCATCGCCGCCTTCCAAAATACGATCCTGATGATTGAACGTGAGCCACGCTTGCCCAGAAATTACACGAATCACCTGTCCACCACATGACAACCGGTGCGTACCGTTTCGACTTAACTGGAATACCTGAGAGGCATAAGAGGGATAAGAGATGCGATCTCGTGCAAAGTTGAGTGTGACCATACTATACTCCCTTACAATTGCTCATTAAATAATTAGTCGTGCTTTTCAACACGAATGGGTCTGCTCAAAGAGTTAGCGCGAAATACAAATAATTTTGGCGTTAGGCAACTGGGATACCGCGAGTGTGCATAGCAGCACGAACAGATAACGGGTCAATTGGCAAAACCTGAATAGCAGAAACATACACCACCCTATTTAAATATTGGAAACAGTATAATAGCCGGAAAAATGACAAAGATAATTTATCCTCAGTCTACACCTCCTAGCAGTCAATCTCAAGCATTCGCCCCTAAATTCACAAATTCTTCGGGTGGAACTTTACATATGCTTGTTATACAAGGCCACCATTTGCTCAGGAGTGAATGAGTGATTTAATCGTTGGAGGAGAGTCACTTGCCACACAACGCGTAACCTTTGCGCAACAAGCGACTCTCGAAGAATTAGCAGATTTAACACTTCAGCATTTGCATGGCGTGAGGGGCAAACGCCGTTTTATTATCCGTCATAGAGACGGCGAATTTACCATCCACGACCGGCAATACGCTGCTCATCGGGCATGGTCGTGACGTTGATACCGACCATCGGTTCGCCCAGGTTACGGCTGACACGTCCGAGAATTTCGGGATCGTTGTAGTGGGTCACCGCCTCAACAATCGCTTTGGCGCGCTTGGCCGGGTCGCCGCTCTTAAAAATGCCCGATCCAACAAAGACGCCATCCACGCCAAGCTGCATCATCAACGCCGCATCTGCCGGAGTCGCTACACCGCCAGCGGCAAAGTTCACAACAGGCAGGCGTCCCAGTTCGGCGGTTTCCTTCACCAGTTCGTAGGGCGCGCCGATCTCTTTGGCATAGGTCATCAGTTCATCGGGGCGCATGCCACTGATACGGCGAATTTCGCCCAACACAGAACGCGCGTGGCGTACTGCTTCGACCACATCACCGGTTCCGGCTTCGCCTTTGGTGCGGATCATGGCTGCACCTTCACCAATGCGGCGCAGGGCTTCACCCAGATTGCGGCAGCCGCAGACAAACGGAACTTTAAACCCGTGTTTGTCGATATGGAACTGATCATCGGCGGGAGTCAGAACTTCACTCTCGTCAATGTAGTCAATGCCGATAGCTTCCAAAATCTGCGCTTCTACAAAATGACCGATGCGGCACTTCGCCATGACAGGAATCGTCACGGAATTCATGATCGACTCGATCAGGCCGGGATCACTCATGCGGGCAACGCCACCCTGGGCACGAATGTCGGCGGGAACACGCTCTAAGGCCATCACCGCAACTGCGCCCGCATCTTCGGCGATTTTGGCGTGGTCGGGGGTCACCACATCCATGATGACGCCACCTTTCAACATCTGCGCCAACCCACGCTTCAGGGTTTCAGTACCCTTCTCCACTTCATTATTTCCGTTCATTGCTCTTGCTCCTCAAATCATTGAATCCAATGGACCATATCGGTGATTACGACTTCTTCCACATGGCTGGGCGTTTGATATTCGGTGGGATTACCAGGACCTTCGCCGCTCATGAACAGGTGGTTCAAAGCGGGATAGGTCATGATGGTGACATCCGCAGATAATCCTGCACGCCAGCCTTCCAGGTCGGTCATCGTCACTTGATAATCGCGTTCACCCTGTAAAACCAGGATTGGGACAGTAAGGGATTGGGCGGTGCTAATCGGATCATAGGCATTGAGCGCCAGCCAATAGTCCAGGGGGAGGTTAAACGGCATGGGGCCAGTTGACACATTGTCCAGCGTTTTAACCTGATCGGCCATCGCCTGGGCTTCGGCTACTTGCGCCTGATCGTCCTCCGACAGATCACCGTCCAGCCCTAGCAAATACTCGGTTTGGTAAACCAGTAAATCTTCAAAGGGGCGCGTGAAACCCGCCATGATGATGATTCCGGCAATTTCGGCATCCTGGCTGGCGATCTGCGGGGCAAGATAACCGCCCAAACTATGACCTAACACATAAATCCGGTTGGGATCGATCCCTTCAGTTTTACGCAGGAGCGCGACGGCGGCTAACGCATCATCGACAGATTCTTCCTGAATGGTGAAGCTGGGATCGGAGGCAACCCGTTCGCTATAAACGAGCGTGCGTTTATCGTAGCGCAGCACCGCAATACGATTACTTGCCAGACCCCAGGCGAGATCACGGAAGGGCTAATTG
>DATAMF010000249.1:0-3695 GCA_036260665.1 Aggregatilineaceae bacterium
CCATCGGTAAAGTTGACGGCATTGCTGGCGGCGACGATGATAAAAATGGCGATAGGAATCCAGATGAGGGATGGGAGTTCAATAAAGTCGGGATAGAGCGGCAGAAAGACCCCATTGGCGTTCTGGAAGCCGCCCTGGACAAAAGCCATGGTTACAGCGACCACAAAGGCCAAAATGATTTGTCCGGCGAACTTGGTACGGGCGCGGATGCCTTCGCCGCGCTCACGCAGACCCCGTATCCCTTCGACGTCATCGATAGCGCCGAGCAGCCCAAAACCGACCAGTACAAAAAGGGGCAGCAGGATGCTGGAACCTGTCAACGATTCCTGCACCAGGCGGGCAATATTCAACCCCAGAGTGAGCAGGATGACAGGGACCAGGATCAGGATGCCGCCCATAGTGGGCGTACCCATCTTGACAAAGTGGCTCTGCGGCCCGGTTTCACGGATTTGCTTGCCGATTTTCAGAAGCCGCAGCGTTTTGACAAAGGGACTGCCCCAGATGGCGGTCAGCAGAAAGGTAATGGCACCCAGCGTGAGCGCAAAAGGTACGTCAGGCGTCATCGCCATTCCCAAACGGATTGATTGCTGAGAATGCGCCGAATTTGATCGGGAAAACGATCCGGATCAAGCGGCTTGCCCAAAAAACCGTCAAACCCGGCATTACGAGCCTTGGTCATTTCGTCTTCGCTGGCTTCGGCAGTGACAGCGACCACACGCGTTTCAGCCAGACGGGGATGACTGCGAATTTTGCGAAGGGCCTGATAACCATCTTCGTAAGGGAGCCGGATGTCCATCAAGATCAGATCAAGACGGGGCAGCGTATCGGCAAACTGGACAACCTGCCAGCCGCTGGTTTTCCATTCGCAGTGATTGACCCCCATATGTGCCAGCAAACGAGCGATGAGCACGAAGTTTGGTACATTATCTTCTACAACGAGGATATGGGCCTCGTGTGGGTTGGTTGCTCCACGCTCAGAAGTATTCTGAACGCCCATAACAATCTCCCTTGTTAGGCTGCGCCAATATTTTCCTTACCCCATTCCCCCTTACCCCTTCCATGAGAGAAGGGGAGGAAAACCGGAAGAATGGGATCACTATTTTCCTGCGACAACCTTAGGCTTGTCGCAGGATAAACCCCATCTTTAATTTTAGTAATATTCTACATTCAATGTCGATAGTAGCAGGTGACGCGATTCCTGTCCAGTTAGTATTCCCGGTTCAGGGGATCGCCGCCCTGCGCGACCAACTCATATCGCGTATTGTCGGGCATGATCTCCATTATGACAACTAGACGCTCGACCAGTTCCTGAAAAACGGGGGCGGCGGTTTTGTTGCCCCAATAACCCGACGGACTATCCAGCTTGACCAACACGGATACAACCGGATCATCAGCGGGTAAAAAGCCAACGAATGAAGCGATAGAATGTTCCAGATCGTAGCCAGTGGCGGTTGGGATTTCCGCCGTGCCTGTTTTGCCCGCGACGGTATAACCGGGCAGTTCGAAGAGGTCTTCGCTGTTCGGGTTGGCGATGACCTGGACCATGATATCACGGGCGGTGTGGGCGGTCTGGGCGCTGATGGGGCGGCGGGCGGCGGCGGGCTGCATTTCGTAGACCTTATCGCCGTCGATGCGCGCTTTCACGATATGCGGCTGCATGATGATGCCGTCGTTGGCGATAGCATTCACAAAACACAACATTTGCAGCGGCGTGACCGAGACTCCCTGGCCGAAACTGGTGGTGAGGAACTGGGCCTCGTTCCAGTTGGGGTTGCTCATATCGGTCAGCAGACCGGCTTCTTCGCCTTCGAGGTCTACTCCGGTCCGGCTGCCGATGCCAAAGGCTTCGAGCAGGGGATAGACCGTATAGGGTCCCATTTCATAAAAAATGGTGGCGGTGCCGGTGTTCCACGAGTTGATAAACACATCCGCAAAGGTCGGGTTGCCGTGCGACTTGCGGTCCCAGTTGGAGATGGTGATACCTGCAATATCCCAGTTGCCAGGGTCCTGGTAGGTCCAGTTGAGGTCGTGCGTTCCGGCTTCAAGGGCGATGGACATGGTGACCAGTTTGAAGACGGAACCGGGTTCATAAATATTGCTGATGGCCGGATTTTTCGCCATTTTCATATTATCGGCGGAAAAGTCAGTGGGATCGAAGGGCGGTTGGCCGCGCGTGACATTCGCCATTGCCAGAATTTCGCCGGTACGCGGGTTCATGATCAGAATGGTGCCGCCAGTGGTGGTCGGGTCTTCATTGACCGCTTTGGTCAGGACTTCTTCGGCCAGATTTTGGACATCACGGTCAATGGTCAACATGAGGTCGATGCCGTCGCGAACTTCGGTGGCTTCGATGTCGGCTTCTTCGAGGTTGGGGATCACACTGGTGGTGACACGCTTGCTTTGCCCGGCGAGCAGGGTGTTGTAGAAGCCTTCGACGCCCCAATAACCGCGCCCGGTCAGGCTGTCGTCGGAGCCGCGATACATGCCGACGATCTGCCCGGTGAGCGGTCCCTGAGGATAGATGCGCGTCGGGATGGGGTCCAGCGTCACACCGGAGATGTCCAGATCGGCAATTTTTTGCCCAGCCTCAAAACCGACCTGCGAGGCGAGCAGCACCCAGGGGGCGTAGATGCCATCTGCATTGGGCTGAAGCAGATTGTAAATTTCGATTTCGGACATACCAACCAGCGGCGCGAGTTCGCGGGAAACTTCTTCGTCGTTGGTGATCTGGTTGGGGCTGATGCCGATTTTATATTCGACGGAATTCACGGCTAACAGATAGCCGTTACGGTCGTAAATCTGGCCGCGGTTGGGCAGCACATCGTAGGTTTGGGTGGTACGGCTTTCACTTTCGTTTTCCAGAATGGACTTGGTCTGCGGATCCATGTAAAACTGAAAAGACAACATCCGTCCCAGCAGAATCAGGCTGACGCCGATCAGCACCACACTGAGAATGGACAGGCGTTTTTGGAGGCCGGAGTCGTTAGTCATCGCCACTCCACTCACTTAACTGCTCTTTAAACGAATCCCACTGCATCTGCATCCAACCGCTGAAGGTGTCGTCGTAGGCGGCGATGGTCTGCGTTGGCGGCGGGGTGGGGGTGGATGTTGAAGGGGGCCGATCATAACGATACCCTTCGACGATCACATACATTATATCCTCATCGGGATTGGCCGGACGGAAACCGAGTTCAGCCGCGCGGGTTTGCATACGCGGCAGACTCTGCATCTCGGCAATCTCGGCGTTCAAACGCTCGTTTTCGCGGACCAGACGGTCACGCTGATCGGTCATCTGTTCCAGGACGCGGGCGGTAGTCGTCGTGGTCGTGGATTGGATGAGGTAGAGCGCACCGATGATGATGCCGACAATTACCACCAACGTCAAAGTCGCGGCCCACTGGGTCTGGTTGCGCCAGGGGTACTCCTCTACGGTGTGTCGAATCACAGTCGAGCGTTTTTCTTCGGTAGCCATAATGTCCACATTATACACCAACATGGCGGGCAACAAACCCCTCCTCCTTGCCCCACACGCGGCTAATCATTACCCATAAGTGGGGATGAGGTGGAAAAGAGGCGTTAGGCGGTTCACCCCTATCCCCCGGCCCCTTTCTCTACGATAGTGGGGAAAGGGGAGAAAAACGGGCGGGGCAAGCCCACGCCCCTACGAGGAGCCGTTAAACTGCGCCTCAAAAGAT
>DATAMF010000278.1:0-1725 GCA_036260665.1 Aggregatilineaceae bacterium
CCACACAAGATGAGATTGAAGCCGCATGCCGTGCCGCAAATATTCACGACGTCATCATGGGTCTGCCCGATGGCTACGATACGATTGTTGGAGAGCGCGGCTACCGTCTGAGCGGGGGAGAAAAGCAGCGAATCGCTATTGCCCGCGTGGTGCTCAAGGACCCGCGTATTCTGGTGTTGGACGAAGCAACCAGCCATCTCGACAGCCAATCGGAAGCCCTGATCCAGGATGCGCTCAAAACCGTGATGGCGGGACGGACCAGTATTGTCATTGCCCACCGCCTGAGCACGATCCTGGCGGCAAATCTGATCCTGGTGCTGGACCGGGGTCAGATCGTTGAGCAGGGCACACACCGCGATTTGCTGGCAAAAAATGGACTGTATGCACAGCTTTATGAGACACAGTTCAGCCATGACCGGCAGGATCGGCAACTAGAAATGGGGCCGGAATCGAGTAAATAGTCACGCTGCGGTCACGCTACATGCTGATACTGGTTCGAGCAGCGAAGGAATTGTTATCATTCGTGCATCTGTCAGGAGAAACTTTCATGCGTAAAGGGACTACATTTGGTCTTGCAGTGGTTTTGGTTGCGAGTTTAGTGGCGGCAGCTCTGCCCGCACCTATCGCGCAGGCACAAGACGGCGGCGCACTGCCGCTGGGCGAGTGGGTGGAAGGCGAATTAACCCAGACAGCCTGCACCGCCAGCTACACTGTCCAGGCTAGCAAGGGCGACCTGATTCTGGTTGAATTTGTGCGCAGCATGGGAACGATGGATTTGGACCCGGCTATGGTGATCACGGACAGCGTGGGCACGATTGTCCTTATCGCTGATGATACTGTATCTGGCCTCGGCGCAGCAGCTATTCTGGAATCAACCGGTGATGCCTATACCATTACGGGTATGCCCAGTTCACTCTACTACAACCAAGCGGATACCACCGCACCGCTGGCTTCATGGGATTTGACCTGCCCCACCGACGCCACCTATGGCAAATACATGGTTCGCGCTTCTATGCCCGAACTGCTGGTTCCTGGAAGCAGCGTTACATCAACCATCTATGCAGATTATGCCAAGGATGCTTCATCAGTCTACGTGATTCGTCCTGATGCACCCGTGACCTGGGCGTTCAGCTTTGAACAGCCGGGTAACGATCTTCGGGCCGGAATCGAACTGATGAAGATGCCCGATGAAGAAACCGTCTTTGCCCTGGAAGATACGATGGGTGTGCGCAGTGGAACGCTCAATGTGGACCTGGAAGCCGGGCAGATTTATTTCCTGGTGGTCAACAAGAGCCCCTACGCCTTCCTGTTTGATGATACCGCTACGATTGACGTGACGATTTCGATCAGCGAAGCTCAATAGGGCTGCCCCTACCGCAACCCTACGCTAAACGCGCCGGAGACCCTGGCGCGTTTTTTAATTCCATACAAAAAAAGTTAAAAGCTATGGACGAGTTCGTAGAGGCGGGGAACCTGATCGCCTATGACTGACGAGTCGCTGCGCCACTCAAAATGGGGGCCGATGCCGCCATATTCAAACCCGGCGATCCAGGGTGCGGACCAATCCCCGGCCCGCACCCGATCCAACACCCATTCGACAAAAGGCCAATCCTGTTCCGCCAAGCCCATATGATCGTACCGCGCGCCGGATTCGTCGGAAGCAATACCGGTAATGTGAATCTCACGCAGGTATTCGCCGGGCATCTGGCTCAAGTAGTCCAGTTC
>DATAMF010000282.1:0-19441 GCA_036260665.1 Aggregatilineaceae bacterium
TAGTACGGGATCGTCGTTGAGTAGAAATTGTATATTGATTGCTCCAGGGAAGAGAATACGTTTCTCGGAAATGAAGGGTGCTGTAAATATCAATACGATCAACAAAGACAGTAAGCCAGCGATCACTCTCAGCTTCCTCAAGATGGCTTTGAGTAGCGACTGCCAGCCAATTTCCATCAGGCGATAAAGCGCGAGCCGACGCCTTGCTAGGCCAGTTGAGAAACACCAACACCCTCGGCGTTGCCCAGTCCGCATTCACCCCATGAATCCCAGCATATCCGTCGAGCAAAATCGTCCCCGTATACGTCCATCCCTCCGGCGCAGCCGTTGGCGTCAAACAGCGCTGCACGACGGGCCACCCCTGCGCATCGTCCTGTGCAATAATGAAATCAGGGGGAATAGTGAATGCAACCATCAGAAAACCGAGGATGAACAGGCCAAGCCTTTTCTGTAAGTGACTCATGATTCACCATCCAAGTTAGTCATTCAAGTTCACCATCGAAATACTATACCCTTCCAAACATTCGTGCTATCCTGTATCTGGCGCACCTTCCCCCTCTTCCAACTCGGTTGGAGAGGGGGACCGAGGGGGTGAGGTTCGCTTTTCTCCCCTTCCTGCTTGCGGGAAGGGGCCGGGGGTAGGGTTCTTTTCTCCTCCTTTCTCCGCGTGCGGGGAAAGGAGGTCGGGAGGATAGGGGTTCCCCGCACCTTAACTCAAAGGGGGGGTAACTTTTTCGCCCTAATTTTACAAAACCCCCACTTTGTAGAACTTCTCAGGTTCAATACGCCAAAAGCGGGGGGGGGGGATCACTCAGAAGTTCGACAAACTTCCCCGTGTCGCGTCGTGAACTGAAAATTTTTCCCCGTGAGACGTCGTCAAGGGGGGGCGGGGATCAACCCACTTAATGCCAAAAAGTCCGACTTCCTGCCAACATCTCCCCCTTTTTAACAACTTTTTCCCCTCAGCGGGTGTCCAAAGGGGGGGCGGGGGTATCAAAGTCTAAAAGTTTAAATATCGAGCATCAGTGGGTATCGTGCATAGAACGTCGTTCCATTGTCCGGTGTAGTCTCGAACCAGATATGTCCTTGCAGATACCGTTCGCTCAATAGTTTCATGCTGTACGTGCCCAATCCGCGCCCGCTGCCTTTGGTGCTGAACGAACGCTGAAACAGTTGAAGCTGAACATCGCGCGGCATATCCGTCGGGTTATGCACGCTAAAAACGACATACTCGCCGTCTAAATGACACGCCAGCGTTACCGTTTGGTTCATCCTGGACGCTTCCAGCGCGTTTTTGACCATGTTTCCGATCACGCGCTTGATCAAAGTTTCATCGCTCACAAAAGGCGCATCTTCCGCGTCTTCCGCAATAACTATCTGGCGCTCTTTACCAGCTTCATGCATCGAGTAAAAATCGCGCATTTCTCGCAAAATGCCGGTGGTGCTCAACGCGGTGGGAACCGTACCCAGTTCCATATGTTCCGCCGCGCTCAAATCGCGCTGGGCCTGGATTTCCGAGGTCAGCCGCATGGTCGCGCGTGACAGGATATCCGAGTACTCCACCATATCGGACGGTTTGCTGCTGGTTTTGATCAGTTCCGCAAACCCAATCACCACCCCGGCCACATTGAGGATGTCATGGAAAAACAGCCGTTCCAGGGCGCGTCGTCGTTTTTCGTCGCTGATGTCTTGCAGCACAAAGATCGAATACATGCTCCCGTTTGCTGCCAGCGGTGTTCCCCACACCCGCAGATCGAGCGCGTTCCCATCGTACTGCATGATCCGGCATTCTCGTACTAGCTTTTGGCCCTTTAAGCTGCTCAGAATCACTTCCACCGCGCCGCACGTCGAGCAGAATTCAGTGGTGCCGCACCCACCCGCACTATGCATGCAGTTTAACAATTCGCCAGGCCGCTTTCCGCATGCCCTTTCTGGCGGAATTTTGAGGGCTTCAGTCACCGCCTCATTCACATACACAATTTGGCGGTGAGTGTTGAGAATGACGAAGATGTTAGGAATGGAGTCGATGACGTGTCGTGTCAAACCGTCACTGTGTTCAAAATAGGCGGCTTGTTTTTGGATTTCTTCGGGTGACAGTCGTTCAGCAGGGGCAAACTCAGTGGGTAGGTTGTCAGATGCCATGGCATATTTCCTTACCGAGACTAAAATCTGCGTGGATTTTTCATTAAAAAACAATAATTCTGCCATCAGTATATCACAAATTTCACATTTGATAGGCGTGCCATCGTTCTGGATATGAGTCTCTTCCACCCGGCAAATGCGCGGTATAATGGCGTTCGGTAAGTAACGTGTGCCTACCATGCATTATCCCGGCAGCCGAAACTGATCGGCGGTGAAGCCCGTAAACACAATTGACAATCGGCCTTGAGACGTTAGACCATCTCTTGGTCGTGCAGTACCGAACACCTAACTAGTGTCTCTCAGGAGAAAACCGTATGCGTATTTTAGTTCTCGGCGGTGACGGATATTTGGGTTGGTCCACCGCCATGTATTTTAGCAAGCGCGGCCATACTGTCGCAGTCGTCGATAATTTCCTGCGCCGGATGATGCACTTGGAACGCGGAACCGACTCCCTGACTCCGATTCAGTCCTTGCAAACACGTGTTGCCGCCTGGAAAGAAGTCAGCGGCTGTGCTATTGAAGCCTTTGTCGGTGACATTCAGGACTGGTATTTTATCAGCCGGGTGATCCGCGACTTCCAACCTGAAACCATTATTCACTATGGTGAAGTCCCCAGCGCGCCCTATTCCATGATCGATGTCCATCATGCCGTGCATGTGCATGAAAACAATGTCAACGGCACGCTGAATGTGTTGTTTGCCATGAAGGAATTCGTGCCCGAAGCCCATCTGGTCAAACTCGGCACGATGGGTGAATACGGCACGCCGAATGTGGACATTCCCGAAGGTTATTTCGAGGTTGAATATCGGGGTCGCAAAGACACGCTTCCTTTCCCCCGCCAACCCGGCTCTTTTTACCATCTGACCAAAGTCCACGACAGCAATAACATTATGTTCGCCTGCAAAGTCTGGAATCTCCGCGCTACCGATCTGAATCAGGGTGTGGTCTACGGCCTCGAAACCGAAGAATCCAATCTGGATGATCGCCTCTTAACCCGTTTCGACTACGACGAGTCGTTTGGCACGGCGCTCAACCGTTTTTGCGTCCAGGCGGTTGCCGGCATCCCGCTGACCGTCTTCGGCAAAGGTCAGCAGACGCGCGGCTACCTGAACATTCTGGACACGCTTCGGTGTGTCGAACTCACAACGCTGAATCCGCCTGAACCCGGCAAAATGCGCGTGTTCAACCAGTGGGTTGAGCAGTTCTCGGTTATGGAATTAGCACTTCACGTCAAAAAAGCCGCCAAACAGCTTGGGGTTGATGTCACCGTCGCGCACTATCGTAACCCCCGCAAAGAGATGGAAGAGCACTACTACAACCCCGATCACAAGGAACTCTATGATCTGGGCCTCAAGCCGCATCTGCTCTCCGATACATTGGTCGAGAGTGTGATCAAGCGCGTCGTCCAATACAAAGATCGCATCATCACCAGTTCGATTGTCCCCCGTATCTACTGGGATCGCGGCGGCACCGACGAGTATGTCGAAATCGTCGATGTCGAGGACAAATAACCGCTAATCACAGGGCAGGATGCCAGGCCTGCCCTGCAACATCTCTCTCTCCAATACGGTAATATGTAGTGAAGTTACGTATCCTTGGAGATGAGGGAACATGCGTATCAAAAGAACGTTTTTGTTGGTCTTGATACTCGCTGCGCTGTTGGCGCTGTCGGCTTGTGGTGGAGAAGATGAAAAGCCGTCGGCTCCCAAAGCTTCACCCCAACCGCAGCAAACGGACAGCGAGATCGTCACCCCTGCGCCGCCTGGCCCGAGCAACACGCCGATGGTCCTGCCGTCCGAGGCCATTTTCCAGCAGGCGGTTGATTTGGCTAAACCGGCGCTGGCTGCCCGCCTGAATATCAGCCTGACCCAAATCACAACCCTGTCCGCTGACACCGCCATTTGGCTCCAAAGCCAGCTTACCTGTTCCGAACTTGAAGACCCCGGCGTAGACATCTATTCTCTCTATTTAGAATACGAGCAGATGATCTACCCCTACCAGTATTACACGCCCGAAGGCGGCGAAATGACCCTCAATGAATGTGAATCGCTGGTCAGTGCCGAAGCTCGCTTTACGCCCACACCCGACGCGCGTTATTCGATTGTCGATACTGTGAAACAGGATTTGAGCCAGCGTACCGGGTTAGCCGCTGATCAACTCGGTGATCCAACCAAAGTTGAATCCTGGACCTGGTACGATACGGCATTGGGTTGTGCCACCTCGTCTAATGCGGCTACCTCGGTCATTATCGAAGGTTTTTTGGTGGTTTATGACGTTCAGGGAACGACCTATGAATATCACACCGATGCATCCGGCTCCCGTGTCGAATATTGTGTGCCGCCCCAGGGTGCTGGTTCAGCCGACGAACTAATCGCAGTGATTGAATCCGAAGAGACGTCACTGGAGATCGTCCGCAGCGCAGACCCTGCGCATTATGAAGGTCTGGATCAGGATGGCATTCGCGTGCTGTTTGGCCCCTACGAATGGGCCGTCGGTTTTTTTGATTTCCCCTCGCCCGATGCCGCTCGCGCTGCCGCTGCTCAAATCACTGATCCGGTAGTATCCATCATTTTTGTGTCCGGTAATGTGTTGATAGTCCAGGAAGAATTCGCCTCGCGGGTTTATAGTCTGCTCGCGCAGCGCGCCGTTGAAGTCCGCCGCCCCATGACTGAGGATGCCGCTGCAACCCCGGAAGCATCCGAATAATCCCCAATAAAAATCACCCGTCCACTTGCTTCTGGACGGGTGATTTTGTTGCTAGACTTTTCCCCAGAGGTTACTTGGGCATCACGATACAGTTGTCGTTGTAGGCTTCGTCATAGGTTGGCAGGTCGAGCCGGTCAATATAGATCTTACCGGATGTGTTCGGAACCTTCACGATCTTCAGGACGTGGACCTTGTTCGGGTCTAACGGTGTCGGGTTCGAGTACGATGCTTCCTCAAGCCACAGTGGCGGATCCGCCGGGCTGGCCGTCTTCATACTCAGCGTCGTGAGCAGAACCCCATCCAGATAGATATCAGCCTGTCCACCTGTCCAATTTCGATGGTAGAGCAGCGTGAACCCGGTTGCCGCGAAGTCGAACTCGGCGTATATTTCGTCGCCCGTTTCCGGTGACTCAACGTACAGGTCCATCGACGCGCCCGGATCAGTGAACGGGAACCAGAAGCTTTCCGGCTCGTTCGGGACGCGCACCCACTCGGCATTGCTTTCTTCGAAGCAGCCTTCGCGTGGAACATTCAGGTTCTCATTGCCGCCGCCGCCGCCGGTATCTGGCTCACTCGGTCCATTATGTTGACCGGGTTTCGGTACCGGTGCGCCGTTTACCGTAAAGGCATCCACATTGATCTTAGCCGCGCCCTTGCTCTTCTTGCCCTCGAAGCGGACTTCCAGAACATGGTTGCCCGGTGCCAGGCTGGGTAGATCATACGTGACAAACGGTACATCGGCGACGTTTTTAGCGTCGTAGTAGTAGAGGTCCAGTTCACCCTTCAGCTCGCCGTCCAACAGGAACTTGGCGATACCCCAGGTGCGGCCTTTTGTCAGATAGGTGGTGACACGCTGCCCATAGAACAGGAAGAACATATTGGAGTTGATGATGTTAGTCTGGGCATACGCGCCGCCCGAATGCACGGTAGCGGATGCGGTGCTCTTCCACTGGTATTCGGTGTTGTTTACCGCGATCAGCGGATCGTCTTCCTGATATGCGCCGAAAGTGGCCGGAACGGCTTGCCCAATTTCAATCGCGTCGAAGTCCGCATAACCCGAAACAGCCGACAGCTCCAACGTATGGATACCAGTGTCAGGGAGCAGAATGGTGTAGGGCACTCGGTAAAGTATCTTTGCCGAGTAGTTGTTCACCATGTAGGCAGTGCCATCGATGGTAATGGTCATGTTTTTCGTAGCGGTCGAAACCCGGCGGTAAATCTTAACCATGTTGCCGTCGAACACGGCTGCCATCTTAGCTCCAACGCTTCTGGCTTCGTGCAGACCATTGGCCGATGCGCCTGCCAGGTTGTTGAGTGTGACCCAGGTGCCCGTATAGCTTAGGTTTGGATCGGTATCTTCATAGTAGCCGGGTAAGAGTGTATTCATCGACTGGCAGCTTATCGAGTCGATAGCAAACTTGAGTGTTGGCGTGGTTTGCCGCAGCTCAATTGTGTGCATCCCCGATGTAATGGGTCCAATGGGGAATGGAGCCATTTTAGCTACGGCAGCTCTATTCGTCATCTTGCCCCAATATTGCCCATCGATATAAACATCGCTGTCGCCATACGCGGTTCCCGTGAGGCGGTTGATGATCACATAGGTGACATCCTTCACCGGGATATAGAAGCGCGAATTGGCGTTAAAACTCTGCATATAGAAACCACCGCTGTACAATTTTGTGTTGGCAGCTGTTGGTAGTTTCGTCCAGTTCCCCGCGCGGTGGACTTTGTCAACCGCTTCGGCTTCACTGGTGCAGAGTTGCGCGTCAAGGGTCGGTGTCAGATTGCCAATTCGGACCATCTTCAGCGAGATCAGCAGCGCCTGCGGATTCCGGATCCGAATGTAAGTCTTTCTGGAAAGTGTATCTCCTAAACCACTGGCTTCGAATGTTTCATCGCCTGTGATCGTCTTGAGATAGGTGTTGTCAACGGTGTTAGTACGCACGTTGTTGACATGAATTTCAATGGGACCCGACGTGTCAATCGTGTCGCGAGTCAAGAAGACCGTATCACTCAGACCATCGTCCTTGTTCCCATCGCGCACGTAGATATAGGCGCTGGCATCCAACTCGCGAGTTTGCAGATATTCACCATTGATCGTCCACAATCCCGAAAGCATGACATACTGGTTGATGGTTTGGTTCGGGGCTGTTCCTGTCACCAAATCATAGACGGCTAATTCACTATCTGGATCAGCGCCATAAACCTGATAACCATCAATGGCGATGGGTCCCAGGGTGACGATGATTTCGATCATGTGATAGGCCTTCTTCAGACCTCCCACCGAATAGGGGACAGCGTTAATCTTGGTTGTCGAAACAGTTTTGGCTGTTCCGTATAACTGTCCATCCACGTAGATGTTGGCAGTACCCATTCCAGCGCGGCGGTTGAAAAAGATCGAGAAGCCATGACCGAAGAAGGAGATCATGACACGTTCGCCTCTGGTCGTATCGACTGATTCGGTGCCGTGGGTCCATTTGGTGCCTTGATACCGGACAGCCTTGCCCATCACACTGGCATCGTTATTCGCATAGTAGCCGTCGACCAGATAGTCAAACCCGGACGCATCGGTGTTGCGGACTTCGATATAGTCAATGTCAAACGGCTTGAAGGCTCCCGCTGCGGACAGCAGGCGCGGCTTGATCACGATGTGGTGGTTAAAACCAACATCCAACCCCGCAATGACATACGGCTGTTGGTACTGTCCGGTGGTCGTTATAGGATCATAATTGTCGAACGAAGTGTACAACGCGCCGTCCACGTACACATCAGCCATACCATAGGTTCTGTACAACCGCCGGTAGACGATGATGGAGGTTGTATCCTTGACATCGAAGCTGACGGTATCGCCCTTCGCAACGACGGTATGGAATGTCGTGCCGTGAACGCCATCACCATGCGCCTTAGCATCGGTAACTTCGTTCCATTGGCCGGAGAACTGGAGGGCTGGAGCTTCACCCAGGCCGCCACCCAGATTAATGGTTCCATTGTTCTCGTAGATGCCGGAACCTAAGAGCGGACGGTTGTATACCACAACGCGATCCAGCGAGAACAGGCGTACCAGACCCGCGCCCACGCCCGATCGAATCTCAAGGACGTTAACGGCGGTGCGGTCGAATCCGGTTACAGTGAATGGTTTGTTATAACCGACTACGCCTCTTTGCAGGAATTCCCCTTTTAGCTCCCCATTCACATAGATATCGGCCCTGCCAAAGGCACCCGTTACCCCATAGAGGGTAAGGCTATCGGCACCGGTGAAGTACAGATAGACTCGTGCATCCTGGTGTTTGGAGGTAATGTACCGGTCACCGGAGGGTCCTGGCTCTTTGGTGTAGAGTATCGGTTTGTTCCACAACTGTTCGTAGATGAAGTCCGAGCGCACAGGCGTACCGGAAGCATTGTACTCATATTCTTCATACGAGCCGACGCCAACCGGGTCCACATAAAAGACGGTGTAACCGTAGATGTTGTTGTAGCGCAGGACATTCGTGGCGCGGTTGATGATGCGTACCTGGAGGACATGCGGGAAATTCGGGTCCAACCCATGCACGATAACGGCGGTATCCAGCGTCGTGGCCGCTGTGAGATTATCAACCGTCCGTTTGAGCTGCCCGTCCACGTAAATTTCCATCATACCGCCCGCCGTGCTGGTCCCACGATTAACTGCAATCGCCGATCCCTGGAAATACACGGTCAGTATGTCACCCTCATTGCGCGAGGATAAATAGGTGATTTTGTTCAGCCATACGCCATAACGTTCCTGATCCCCGTTATAGGCCACTTCCAAGGGCGCTGGCATAGGATCACCAGGCAATGGAACACTAACCTTATACAGGTTCACGGTGGGGTCAATGCGCAGGTTCATAAAGCGCAGTGTATCCAGATCGAAGTTGGGCACGACAGCGCCGGCGGCGGCTGGGTTAACCCGCACTTCAAGCGTATACGTCACATTGGATGCTAATCCCGAAATGTAGAAGGGCGAGATGCTTGTCGTCGTGGCTTTGTTGTACATCGTGCCCCAATACTTGCCTTCGAGATAAATATCTGCCGATCCACCAGCCGGTGAAATCAGGCGGTAAACTGCAACTGTATCCGCGCCGGTAAAGGTGGCATAGAAACGGTTATAGGCGGTGCTGCTGCGTTTGACCGCGTTATCCACTGTGCCCGGACGGACCGCGCCGGTCATAGTCTGGTTGGTCCAGTCGCCCACATACCGGATCTTGAGTTGGCTGTGCTCATAGATCCCCTGCGGACCGGGTTCAGTAATCGCATTGATCAAATAGTTTGAGGTCGGATCGGTTAGCTCAAAAGCGTCAAAATCGATCTGGCCGCTTTTTTGTTTCACACTGATCGAATGGATGCCCGATGGCAGATTACTGATGATATGCGACTTCGGGTACTCAGTTGCTCCCGCCGTGCCTGTAAAGGTGATGGTGGAGTGCAGCTTGTTATCAACCATAACTTCCGCTACACCAACCACATCGTTGTTATAGTAGAGTGTGGCTTCGGTTCCCTCAAAGGCAAAACAGGCTTCGCGCCCCGGTAGGGAAGTCGCAATAGTCACCATCGTGCTGCCAGCGTGATAGTAGTCTGGTTTGCTGCTATCCGAAAGCCAGCCGATGTCCGAGGAGGCATTGAGCGTTCCGTAGGGATCGAAGAGGTCTACCCAGTTCGCCTCGTCACTTTCGACGCTGTTATCGACTTCGGGGCTGTCAGGTTCGCTGCTGAGTTTGTAAGGGGCAGCAAACTCGATATTTTGCGGCTCCATACGATACGCTTCATTGTCCCAGCGGTTCATGAGAACCACTTCAACCCGGTTAACCTGACCCGAATTGCCGACCAATGGAAGGTTATATTTCTCGTCATCATCGCCAGCGTTAAAGAAGCCATCGCTGGCCGAACCCGCTACCCAATCCCCATCATTGATGCGGCCCCACACAAAGCTGGGATAGTTGATGTTGACCGGGTGGTAGACCACACCATTAACAATTTGAGTGCCGTTCCACCGTTTGGTTGCCCACTTGTTAGGCTCAGGATAACCGAGGGTATCGCCTGGTGTAGAGGCGACATTGACGATGGGGATGCCCATCAGATGCAGAATCGGGCAGACCGGTTTGTTGGATGAGCTGAATCCGGGGAAAACCTGATCAAGGGTGTCAACCACGTCATAGACACCGTTGCCCACGATGAGTTCTCCGTCTATAAACGTTGATGGTTTTTCATCCACCCAACCCACCTGCGCACGCGCCTGAGGCGAAAGCGAATACTCTCGGTACGCCATTAACATATTTTCAGGCGAGCGCATGATCGAGGGGCGAGCGCTCAGATTTTTCTCGCAGTTATCGTGTTTGACCAGCAAATAGCCGTAGTATTCTTCGGGGCGGCAGCCTGCTCCTGTGTCGCTGTCGTAGGCTTCGTCACCCGCACCAAATACATGGCCGACCATTTTGGCGATATAAGCTTCCAGGTTGTTAATGCCATAGTCGCCCGCGCCGTTTGTCACAACGGCCCAGGGACCAGCCAGTTTTGCGCCCGCTGCCATGCCATCTTTGAGGAACTTACCGCTGTTTGCTTTGCTGCCATCAACGACATACAGCACAAAAGCCCAATCGGTGTTGTTGGCGATGCGGGTTTGGTGTGCCCAGGACACAATGGCTTGCGTCGTCGGCGTGCCCGCAGGCACATACCGGCCTGCAATATCGGCCATCCATGCCGTACCAATGACGCTGCATCCGCTTACAGGTTGGATGCACCCTTGGATCGGCTCAACGGGAAGCTTGACTTTATTACGTTCAGCTACGGTGCCATCAAGCGGTGTAAAGTATTTGACATTCCATGACAGGTTGGCCGATGGCCGGGGTTCGCCGCCATAACTTTCGGGCGCAGTGGCAGCGACGGCCCACCAGTCAAGGGCGTTTGTGATTTCTGCCTTGACTTTGTTGATCTCGTCCAAAGTCCAGTTTTCATCGGCGGTGGTTGCGGCGGTACTTTCGACAAATACAACGTTGACCGAAACGGAGCCGTACAGGAAGGTGCTGGTATCTTCTTCACCGGGCTGGTCGGCTGCCAATGCCGGGCTGCTGTTGGGACCGGCGAGAGTGTCGCCCAGATAAGCTTTGGTGTCCATCGCGGTTCCGACGACATCGGGCGACAGGGCGTCTGTGGTTTGCATTTCATTCCAGACCACCGCTGCGGCACGGTCTTCGTCATTCAAAGCTGCCAGATCGTTGGCCGATACAGTGCCTTGATATAACATCCGTGCGCCCATCGGCGCGAGGTCAGAATAAGTGAGCGTGTCCAGCCCGACAAACAAGGCATCGTCCTGGCGCACATAGACGTAACCACCGGCTTCGTTGATCGCGGTTTGCAGTGCTTCGGCCTGGCCCGGTTCAGGCAGGACCAGCGCATTCAGCGGGGCAAGCCCCTGTGGAGCGGTGGGACTGTCAGGCACGCTCTCGGTATTATCCGTGGGCGTGGCGCTGTTGTTGAGGTCCGAAGCCGTGTCATTCGCGACTGGGGCCGCCTGCGCGGATGTCATCCAGTCTGGCGCGAAGGTCGTAACTACCGTCGTGAGAAGCACGATTGCAGTCACGAGGCTTCGAACAACTCTCCGATAATGATGATTGCTCATGTACTTACACCTCCAAAAGTCGTTGACGACCGCATAGGCAGCGCAAGAAAAACCCGTATGATTTTTTCGTTACAATCGAGAAACCGTGAATGCAGATGCAACGTCGCATAATTTAAGTTTTTTCTGAGGCTGCTTAACAATTCTTTACAAATGGCTGAGCAGGAGGCAAAAAAAACGCGCCGCCCTATCCATTTTTAAGGATAGAAGCGAACGCGCTCGCATACAATGGTACATAAAAACTATCCGTTGCCGGACTCGACTTCTGACTCGTCTGCCGCCTCAGCCGTATCCAATTCAGCACTTGGTGGTGTTGCAACCGGCTGCGATTCTTCGGCGGTTGTGGTTGCCGTCGGTTGGGTAGCCTGCTCTGGATGTAAAACATCATCATCTTCTTCGGGGTCCGGAGTTGGTTCGGCGGCGACTTCGAGCAGGTCAGTTTCGTCAACGTCGGCAACAACCTCTTCTTCGGGCATCATCCAGGTATCTTCGGGGATTTGCAGCCCGGCGGCGTCGAGTGCTTCTTTGGCTTTGTCAGACAGCGGATCGAGATCATTGAGGACGCTGTAGGTGAAACCATAGGAGCCGAGGTGTTCGGGTAGTTGATCCAACATCAAACGAACGTCGGTGGCGCGTAAGCTGTCCAGCCGTACACCCGCGCTGCTCAGTGCCTCGCGCAAACTGGCCGGGTCTTGCCCATGCAGCGCCGCCACAAAGAGCAGCATCGGCCCTACAAGTTCTGCATGTTCGAGTGTCGTATGCTTGAGTAGCTGAGCCAGATAATGCTCGCTGCCCATCCGGGCGCGGGTGTGCCCAAGCTGGTTGGAAAGCTGCACTACCGTCATCATCAGGTTGAGCAGGGTTTGCAGCGCGTCGAGATTACCTTCACCGATAGCGGCAGCGCTCTTGATCGCCTGTGATGCAAGCCCGGCGGCGACACTGGCGGCCCAGGGCGCAAAACGCTGCTCCGGCGGATTTTTGCCTTTTTGAGCGGCATAGCGCCAGTCGAGCAGCCCGGTGATGATCGACAATACATCAACGATCCCTGCGCCGCGCAAATCGTTCGGCCCAGACTGAATAATCGTCCAGTCGACAATTACTTCGGTTGCAGGACCCGTTTCGAGATCGGCCCAGCGATCACTGTCAATGACTTGAGCCGTCGGAGTCAAAAGCTGATCGCTGTCCAGGGCGGTTGGAATCACATAAAGCGGCTTCTGGTTTCGGGAGGCAATGATTTTGCCCGCTTGCAGCGGCGCGCCTTGTCCAACGACATAGATCGCCTGGACTTGCGTCGGCAGGTTATTCGCCAGGTTTTCAAACAGATCACGGTCATACCGTTCGGGTTCGGCTTGAATCAAAACGGGAAGGGTGATCTGGCTGCCCCACACCGACCAGACGCTCTCGGTGGTGAGCAGCGCGACAGGGCGTTTTTCTTCGATAGAACGGAGTTCTCGAAATGTAACGCGAGGCAGGGGCCACACCATCATAACCAATCTCTCCATCTATATAATATAAGGTGCTGCGAGGTTAAGGTGTCGTTTGTTCCTAAGTGTAGTGCGGATCGGCTGTAGAGTCCAATTCGAAAATCACCTGTCGTTATTTGGGGGGCTGGATATAATTGAACGGCAATAGTAGAAGCTTTTACGGGGAAAAGGATTTTACATGGCAAGTACTGCACGTTCTCAACCTCCGTCTGCCATTTCTCCCCGGCGCATCTCCATCTTTCCGGCGCAAATCTGGTCCGCCCTACAAGGACTGCTGATTCCTTTTCTGGCAGTATTCACGGCCATCCTGGCTGGATCGGTGCTGATCCTGCTGAACGGGCGCGATCCGATTACCGCATTTGAGGGGTTGTTCCAGGGCGCTTTGTTGGAGCCGCGCGGGTTGGTCGATACCTTCATCAAAATGACGCCGCTGATCTTGTCGGGCCTGGCGATTGCCTTCGCTTTCAAAAGCGGCCTGTTCAATATCGGTGCGCAGGGCCAACTGATTATGGGGTCGGTCGTGGCGGCCTGGGTGGGATTCGCCTTTGACGGTCTGCCGCCACTGATCCATATTGTGTTGGCGCTACTGGCGGCGCTGGTGGTGGGCGGATTATGGGCCTCTATCGCGGGTGTGCTCAAAGCGTATGCGGACGCACACGAAGTGATTATCACGATTATGCTCAATTATATCGCCGCGAAATTTGCAGAATGGCTGATCACGGCGGGCAGCGGCGGCAGTCGTCCCGGACCGCTGGCGAGTCCTGAAGCGGCGCAAAATGCGATTTCGCGCACGCCGGAAATTTTGAAGTCGGCTGAACTCCCTATTCTTTATACAGTTCCACCGCGCACCTCTAACACTGAATTAAATATTGGCATTTTTATTGCTATCATCGCCTCGGTGGTGGTGATGTTCGTGCTGTACCGGACGACCTTTGGTTTTCAGGTGCGAATGGTGGGGCACAGCCCCAATGCGGCACGTTACGCAGGTGTGAATGTCAAGCGTGTCACCGTGATGACGATGTTTGTGTCCGGCTGTCTCGCGGGGTTAGCCGGTGGTGTCCAGACGCTCGGATTTTTCCACAACTATCAGGGCAATCAGAATCTCGGTCTGGGCTTTGATGGCATTACGGTGGCCTTTTTAGCTGGGAATAATCCCATCGGGATCAACTTTTCGGCGCTGCTGTTCGCCATTATGGACGTGGGGAAAGACCGGATGGCGCTACTGGCGAATATTCCATCGAAGCTGGTGCTGGTGATCCAGGCGCTGATTCTGATGTTTGTTGCCGCGGACCAGATTATTCGCCGGATGTACCGGCTGCCTAAAGAAACGACCAAAGCGCCGCGCTTGAAAATCGGACCGCGCAAAGAAGGAGCGGGGCGATGATTGAAATTGGCCTGGGTGTAACCCTAATCTCGATTATCAACTTTACGATCCGCCATGCGATACCGATCACACTCGGTTCGATGAGCGGTATTTTGAGCGAACGATCCGGGATTGTGAACATTGGCATCGAAGGGCTGATGCTGATGTCGGCTTTCACTGGATTTATGATGAATGTGGCGCTGAGTAAACCGGGTATAGACCCGAATTTGCAGGCCGCCGCCGTGCGTTTCAGCATTTCGATTGCTGTGGCGTTGTTAACCGGCGGGGCATTGGGACTGCTGCTGGCGATTCTGTCGATCCAATTTAAGGTCAACCAGATTATCGGCGGGACCGTGATCAATATTCTGGCGCTGGGCCTGACCGGTTACTTCTATGATCCTGAAGCGAATGTGCCGATCAAACCCAACCGGCTGCCCGCACTGATCAAAAACAACCCGCTGCCTGATCCGTTTGATATTGAACTGGGTAGCAAAACACTGCATATCACACTTATTCATGACTTGGGCGAACTGCTGCTCGATAAAAACTTAATCACTGTGTTGACTCCGATTCTGGTGTTTATTCTCGGCTGGGCGCTGTTCCATACGACGTGGGGCTTGCGCACGCGCTCAGTGGGCGAAAATCCACGCGCGGCGGATACACTGGGCATCAATGTGTACCGCACGCAATATACGAATTTGTTTCTGAGCGGTATGATGGCCGGACTCGGTGGCGGATTTTTGACACTGGCGGCGGTGCCTGTCTTTGAGGAGAACATGACGGCGGGACGCGGGTTTATTGCGCTGGCGGTGATGATCTTCGGGAACTGGCGACCATCGCGGGCGTTTGTGGGCGCGCTGTTCTTTGGGCTGGCGAACGCGCTGCAAGGGAACTTGCAGCAGTTGGGCATTCCACAGCAGTTGGTGTCGATGCTGCCGTACCTGTTGACGATTATCGTGATGGCCGGGTTCGTGGGTCGGGTACGTCCGCCTGCGGCTGAGGGCCAGGTTTATGAGACGGAATAAAGGACGGAACTGAACATGGAAGAACGCGAAGTCGTCCTTGACGCTGAACATATTGTGAAGCAGTTTCCCGGCGTGCTGGCGAACGATGATGTGAGTCTCAAACTGCACCGGGGCGAGATTCTGGCGCTGTTGGGCGAAAACGGCGCGGGCAAAAGCACGCTGATGAATGTAATCTATGGACTGTACCATCCCGATGCCGGAACGATCCGGCTGAAGGGACACGATGTTCGTTTTGCCAGCCCGCGCGAAGCGATTCGCAGCGGGATCGGCATGGTTCACCAACACTTCCAACTCGTTCCCGTGATGACCGTCGCTGAAAACGTGGTGTTAGGCGAAGAAGCGGATGTCGCTTACCAGGGGAAGGATAATCCGGCGCTGCGCTGGGCACTCAAATGGCTATCCAGCATCGTCGTGTTTGTCGCCTTCGTGCTGGCAGGCTGGGCGCTGGGCGAAACGAAATATCTGGCAATTGCTGCCGGACTCGGACTGGTCAACGCGGTGGTGGTAGCGGTTCCGCCGCTGGCGCGTTTGATCTGGGGCATGACGTGGCGCGTGGGGCTGGTTTTTATCGCGCTATGGATTGCGTCACGCATTGAACTGATGGCGCGTGTGGGGTTGACCGATATTGCGCTGCGGCAGGAAGTCCAAACGCTGTCGCGCGAGCGCGATCCCAAAGTGAAGGAAATCGAAGAACGCAGCGGCACCTACACCTACGCGGTGAAGTCGCGCTATATTTCAGCCGATCGCGTTGATTTCGACTGGTCGCAGAGTGCGCTCGATGTCGCCGGGAATGAAGACGAAATCTCGGCAACCATTGAACTGGCACAACAGGCGATGGCTCCATACCGGGATGATGGTATTCCGGGGTGGCTGATCGACGCGATTGACAGCGCGCCGCCGTGGGTGTACAGCATCAGCGGCCTCATCCTCTTTTTGCTGATTGGGTTCGCCGCGATCCGGTCATGGCGCGGGCTGAATCCCAAAGTTGGCCCGCTGCGTCCCGAAGATTTTATCCTGTTAGCCGCATTGATCGCAGGGTATCTTGTGTTAGCAGCGGCGCGGCTGGTGGATGATAAAGATACGGAATACCAGATTCTTTTGCTCGCGCTGCTGGGGTTGGGATTGGCGTTCGCTTTGTGGCGGACCTGGCTCCAACGGCAGAACCGCGAGGCAAGAGGCGGATCGGCGCTGGACAGTGCTATGGATGCCTTCCTGAGCGCGCTGGACAATCTGACGCAAATTCGCAACCCGCGTGCTGCCGCTCAACGCGTGCGCGATCTTTCGCAGCAGTACGGTTTGGAAGTTGATCCTGAAGTGGTGATCGAAAAACTGCCCGTCGGCACGCAGCAGCGCGTGGAAATCGTGAAGGCGCTGTATCGCCAAGCTGACATTCTGATCCTGGACGAACCGACAGCGGTGCTGACGCCGCAAGAAGGCAAAGAACTATTCAAGATCATGCGGGAGCTGGCGGCGCAGGGGGTGTCGATTATTTTCATCACGCACAAGCTCAAGGAAGTATTTGAGGTTGCGACGAATATCGTGGTGATGCGCGGTGGGCGTGTCGTCGGAACTACGACGCCGAAAGAAGCCACTGAATCTTCACTGGCCGAAATGATGGTCGGGCGCGAAGTCATTTTGCACATTGAAAAGGACGATGCGCATCCGGCGGAACAGGTGCTGTATGTCCATAATCTGGCAGCGCTCAATGATCGCGGCGCACCGGCACTCAAAGAAGTCAGCTTCGATGTGCGGGCCGGGGAAGTGCTGGGGATCGCAGGCGTGCAAGGGAACGGTCAAACCGAACTGGTCGAAGTGCTGACCGGATTACGCGATCTGACGGGGGGATCGGTCCAACTGCTGGGTATGGAACTGCAACCGGAAGTCCAACCGCATGCCAAACTCAAAACACGGCTGGCGGCGTTGGTGATCGATACGGTGCTGGCGATTCTGTTTGGCCTGTTGATCGGATCGTTTGTCGCGTATTTCGGTGAGGAACGCTTCAGCGATGCCTCGATGACTACAAAAGTGCTGGTTGGTGCGCTCACGTACGTGATTGTGGACTGGCTGTACTTTTGGGGAGGCTGGCAGGCGTTCAACGGGACGCTGGGCATGGCGGTATTCTCCCTGCAAATCGTAGATGCAGCGGATCGTAAGCCGAATGTGTTGAAACTGCTGGCTTACTATCTGGCGTTTCTGGTGCTGCGTGTGGTGCATCTGGCGCTGGTTCCGCTGGCGATTTTTAACATGGAACGAGCAGCGGTCATTCTGCGGACGCTTGATGGACGGTTTGGGCTGCATATGATCCACCGGGAAAAGATTACACCGCGACGGATCAAGGATACGCAGACGAGCCATGTGCCGGAAGACCGGCAGCGGCATGGACTGGTTAAACCGTATTCGGTGGCCGATAACCTTGTGTTAAATGACTACTATGAGTATCCGTTCGCACAGGAACCGGATCAGGCTGAACTGCCGTTTGCGCTGCTGCGGTATCTGGTGGTGGCGAGCGCTATCGTGCTGGCGCTGGGTGCGCTGGGCCTCTGGGTTTGGGATCAATGGGTCTGGACGGCGCTGCTGGATGCATACAATGTGCCGGAACACCTGCGAACTTATCAAATGAATGTGGACCTGGGTTCAGCACGGCGCGCGGCGCTGCAATGGCCGTTTATCATCAGCGTGTTCCTGGCGGTTGGACTGGCGCTGTTCTCTGGACTCGCGGCGCATCTGCTGACGATGAGGCTGTTCGGGTTTGGTCCGGTAAAGTCAGCAATTCAACGGCTGGATCGGAATCTGCAAATTACGCTCTGGCGGCTGCAAGGCGGCAATGGTCAGGGTAGCGAATTTGTGGATAAGCGCGGCGGGCTGATGCGCAACCGGGACGCGATTTACCAACATGCCAACAACCTGATCGCTCAATATGACATTCGCACGCCGGGACCGGATACGGCGGGCGGGAGTCTGTCGGGCGGAAACCAGCAAAAAATGATCGTGGCACGCGAGTTCAGCCGCAAACCGCGCCTGCTGATCGCGGCGCAGCCGACACGCGGCATCGACGTGGGATCGATTGAATTCATTCACCGCCAGATCATTGATCAGCGGGATGAAGGCGCGGCGGTGCTGCTGGTGTCTGCCGAACTGGACGAAATTATGTCGCTGGCGGACCGGATCGCTGTGATGTATAAGGGCGAAATTATCGATACGGTTCCGGCCAAAGGCGCAACCCGCGAACAGTTGGGTTTGCTGATGGCAGGCATTCATACGCCAAGCGCCTAAATAACGTCAACCGTGAACCTCGTTTCGATCCCCGATCTGGTTGCAGGTCGGGGATTTTTTGATCGATCCCCCGCCCCCCCCTTTGGACACCCGCTGAGGGGAAAAAGTTGTTAAAAAGGGCGAGATCCTGGCAGGAAGTCGGACTTTTTGGCAAAAAGTAGCGGCGACTGTCGTTGATCCCCGCCCCCCCTTGACGACGCCTCACGGGAAAAAATTTCCAGTTCACGACGCCACACGGGGAAGTTTGTTGAACTTCTGAGTGATCCCCCCCCTTTGAAAAAGTTGTTAGTTATTAGTCGTTAGTTTTTAGTGGTTGGTAAAGGGCGATGTTGGGCGATACGAATAGGATAGCACAGATGTTCGAGATTGTCATCACCATTGAAGTACTAATTTGGATGGTTAACTTCGATGGTTAATAATGTGGGGGTTACAGGAGGAACCCCTATCCCCCGGCCCCTTTCCCCGCGCGCGGAGAAAGGGGAGCAACGCGGGCGGGGCAAGCCCACGCCCCTACACATGGCGCGCGCGGAGCGGGGCGGCAAGCGCGGGGCGTATTGCAATACGCCCCTACGAGGAGCCGTTGATCTGGAAGATGTGGGTGAGGTAGAGCCACACGCGGAGAAAGAAGAAGCGTGGCGCGGCAAGGTGGGCGATTCGTGAATTGCCCGAAGAACCTCACCCCCTCGGTCCCCCTCTCCAACCGAGTTGGAAGAGGGGGAAGTCAGACAAAAATTGCGGGGTGGCGCGGCAAGCGGGGCAATTCGTAAATTTGCTCCTACGTGTGGCGCGTCGTGAGCGGGGCGGCAAGCGCGGGGCGTAG
>DATAMF010000302.1:0-12598 GCA_036260665.1 Aggregatilineaceae bacterium
ACACAACCGCTGAAAAAGCGCCCAGTCAGCCGGATACAGCGAATCGCGCAGCCAGCCCCACAGCATCTCGAAGGTAACAGTCAGCCCTCGCCGCAGATCATCACTCAGCGGCGCATACACGTCCGCCACAAACGTCTGCACCGTGCGATTCTCGAATCCCGCCGCTTGCAGCCAGCCGAGTCCGCGCAGCAGGTGAAAATCCGGCTGATCATCCCCATTCGTATACGGCGCGCCCACCGCAAACGCCGTATCCAGCCGTGCTTCGAGCGCCGCGTATCCCGGCAGCAGTCGCTGCGACGACCAGTACACCAGCGCCAACATCCCGCCCGGTTTTAACACCCGCTTGAACTCCTGAAGCACCGCATACGGATCGGACGCCGTCGGATCAGGGTGAAATGTATCCGCACACCAGACCCAATCAAACGAATCATCCTCAAACGGCAGTTGCTGGATGTCACCCTCTTGAAACATCACCCGATCCGCTAATCCATCTTGTTCGGCCCGTGTTTCGCCCAGCGCCAGAAATTCCGGCATAACATCCACCCCGACAACATACCCCGCCGAACCCACCGCTTCCGCCAGCCGCACGGTATGCAGCCCGATCCCGCACCCGGCGTCCAATCCGCTGCTTCCCGGCGGAAGTCCCAACGCCTGGATCGCGGCCATCATCGCTGGCTCCCGAATGAGATTCGACCAGAGTAACCGTTCGGCATAACGCTCTGTCTGGTTCATACCATTCCCCCTTCAACCACCTGCACAGCGCGGGGAGCCATGACCAGTGTTCGTTCCCCGGCCTCGTTGCGCAGCGTGACCAGCTTCTCTTCCTCCGTCGGATTGTACAGCAGATAGCGCCGCTGCTCCGCCGCTGGAATTTCATGCAGTTCCAGGCACGGCACATCCAGGCAGAGGCACAACACTGCCGGATCGTCCACCCGCCCCAGCGTATCAAACAACAACGCGCTCCAAAACACCTCACCCGTTCCATACAGTTCCTTGCCCAGATCGCCCAGGTGATCAAATTCCGCCGTCGGCAAATCCTCATACGGGATAAAAGCGCACGGACTGGCATGCCCTGCTTTGGGAACAAAGCGCTCGAAGAAAGCGTAATTGTGGCAGCGCTGCAAATTGGCGAAGGCAACCATCGTTTCGCGCGGTCCCACGTCGGTCAGCAGCAGTTCCGGCCACGCCAGCAGCACCTCGACATTCTCCTTGAACGCCGGGTAACATAACGCCGCGCACGCCTGGAACATGCCGCGCGGATCGTAAAACGGTACGGCAGGATCGCGATCCCAATACCCCATCCGCAGCACCGCCCGCACGAAATCGCTTGCAATTCGCCCCCACTGATCTCCATACCCGATCCGCGCCAGATACGCCGCACTCGCAGCGGCAAAACTCAACTGCTGCGGTTCATGGGTCAACTGCTGCGGCGGAAAATGGCTCAGGACGTGCAGCGCACGGGCCGCCTCATCCAGGTAGCTGAAATCACTCGTGAACTGTGAGGCCAGGATACATCCGCCCGCATACATCCCGCCCACACTCATGTTGAGCAAGCTGCCACGCGCCTGCCAGCTCGATGCATCGGCAAACAAAGGAAAGATCGAGTTCGTATTCCGCGCCAGTCGTTTGGCCCCGTCGAGCGCCGCCAAAAACATCTCTTGCAGCGTCACATTGTTACTTAAATGAGCCACCCACGGCAGTTTGATCAGCGCATTTTCGAAGAAGTACCAGGTATCCATAAACGTATCGCTGCCATGCGGTGGATAGGGGTTCGCCACATAATCCCGCCGCGCGAAAAGGGGCAGCGTTTCGCTCAGGTGTTGGATAATCGGGTCTGCGCGTTTATCCGCTGTCGCCGCGCGCCACAGCATCAGCGGCCACAGCACATCCAACTGTGTCATCAATTCGAAGTGCTGCGCCTCGTCGCGCTTTTCGCTCGAACTGCCGCGCACATACGCCCGCAGTCCCCGCCGCCCATTGGCAGTGACCCAACACGCCTCATGCTCCAGATCGTTGAGCGCCGACTCCGCCACCGATTGCCAGGACGGTGCATCAGCCCGCATCGAGGGGACCGTATCCAACAGTGGAGCCAGCGCATCGACCAACAGACGCTGTGCTTCCCAGACGGTGGGCGTCTCCTGCCGGAGGCGCTGCGTGAACCACCAGCGAAATTCATGTCGTCCCGGAGCCAGTTCGAACAGCGATTCCGGCGCATTCGGAACCAATCCCATGCCGTACCGCCAGAAGCGATAATCCAGCACCTCGCGCACGCTAAAATGGTAGAGACGGTGTTTGGCCCAGGCCAGCGCCCCCGCCGGAAAATACACCATCGACTCCATCTGGGTGCGCGGATCATAAAAATAGCCAGCGGCGAGATCGTTGCCGGGAAGTCCTTGCTGGTTAATCGTCGGGCCGCGCAGAATCGTTTGCCGCCAGGTCAGCCCCTGCCGGTCCTGCATATTGTCCAGCGCGCCGAGCCAGAGAATCATGGCCGGAGAAATAGATACCGTACGTTCAGCGTGCAGCACGGTGTCCAGCCAGAAACCATCCACAGCAGGCTGGATCACCGTCTGCCACTGGTAGCCCTCTCCACACCCGCCCAACTGGTTGCCGTGCGCCTCGGTAGGGAGCAGGCTGTCAATAGGGCGGCTGGCGATATGAGATGTAACCCGCCATTCGTCCTGGCTGCGCACTTCAGTGACGAAACCCTGTCCGATCTGGAGGCGAATTACACCATTTTCAATCATGCGCGCCCTTTTCTCTCGCTGCCAAGACTCCATTTCCGCCGTGGAAAATCAAACACCCACCGCGCCTGACTCAACAGGTTATACCCCAGAATCAAATCCATTGGAATTTCAATGCTGGCGTTCACATGCGACAAATCTACGCCCGCCACCCGGCACGCTGGAAATGCTCGTCCACCAATCCGGCACGCCGCCATGACAAACATTGGCGTTTCGACACGGGTTCCCGTCGCATCTGTTCCCGTCGATTGCCCCACGGACTGGAAAAGAGCCGGGTAGCGCTCAATAAAGTTCGTATCCACCACCGTGAGTCCCGCCCCGGTATCCCACACCGCATGAGCCACACCCGTCTCCCAATGAACGTCAAGGTAAGGGTGAAATCGCTGATCCAGGATCAATTCCGCCTGCCCGTCATCCTCATCGATCACCATGCGCTGCTCATCAAACAGGAACGTGCAGCAGTGATCCTTCAACACATCCATCCCCATCAGATTTCGCCTATCGGCATGTGTTTCGTGTTTCCGCACCACCGTGAAGTTTTGCCGCATAATTGGCCCCACTTCAAGCTGTGGCACCATGATAAAGTCATCCCGGCTGGTCTGAAACACGCCCGACGACTGCCGCTGTTCCGTCGAGTCGAATGCCGCCGTGTATTCATCCCAGATCAGGCATGTATTCGCCGCTCCCGTATCCAGCAGAAATCGGTACGCCCGTCCATCAATCCGCCCATCCACAAATATCTCGGCGGCTCCCGCTTCCTCTTCATCCGGCTTGATAATCAGTTTGATTTCGCTCATAGTACAGTGTACTGTGCCTCAATTTTCCTTTTTAGCTGGTGACGATTTTATCCCAAAACAAGTTGCTTTTTAGCTTATTTGAACGAGAACCTGGGGGTGATTTGTTGATCAGAATCGCGGATTCGACCCGCATGGGGCATAAAAAAGGGCGAGAGTCATCCTCCCGCCCCAGCTTGCTCTAGCTCGATTTTTGTGGAATATGAGGAAGCAGCCAGCCGATGAAGGCTTCCTCCGAGCGGGTCTGCATCAGCACACGCCCTGGTCCGGTCAGCTCACAGACCAGCCCTTCGCCGCTCAGCAGAGTCGATTTCCAGCCGCCGACCTTCTTCACGCTGAACTGCACCGAGGCATCAAAGCCCACAATGTGCCCCGTATCAACGGTGTAACGCTGCCCGGGGTTCAGCACGCGCTCCTCAATCGAGCCGTAGCATCCCGCGACAACCTGTCCGCGCCCCGACACACGCAGCATGACCAGACTGCCGCTCCCGAAGAAGCCCTTCGCCCCGCCCCACTTGGCATCCATTTCGACGCCTGCTTCATTGGCGATATATGCCCCGCTCTGAAGACGAAATTCGCCGTTGATCTGCAAAACGATCATATCGCCGGGGAGTGAAGGTGCAAGCGTAATTTCCCCGCCTTGCGCCGGGGCCAGATACTTGTTCTGGAAAAAGCTTTCGCCCGCCACCATCCGCTTCAGGCCACCCAATAAGCCGCCCTTCGCTTCAGTCTGAACGGTCACGCCGTCGCTGTAGCTGACCATCGCCCCCGGCTCAACCTGGACTTCCTCGCTCGGAGACAGAGTCACAACGGCCAACGCATACGCTGGCTGGTGTTTGAGTGTGACTTGCATCGTTTTCTCTCCTGAATACGCTCAAAGAACTGCATCCAAGAATATAACTCAAAAGTCATTCGCTAGGCGAACTCACGCACCCGCCGCCGCATCACGACGCTTTCCACCAATCCCACGCCAAACATCATCGTTACCAGTGACGACCCCCCCGAACTCACAAAAGGCAGCGTCAGCCCGGTCACGGGGAGAATACTCAAATTCATGCCAATGGACACCATCGTCTGGAAGAAGATCATCGTCCCCACACCATAGCAGAGCAGACTGCCCAGTGGATCGGCAGCGGTCTGGGCACCCAGCAGGCAGCGCCACACGACAATGCCCATCAAGCCGATCACAATCGTCGCGCCGACAAAGCCCAGTTCTTCCGCAATCACGCTGAAAATAAAGTCGGTGTGCCGCACGCGCAAAAACCGCCCCTGCGTCTGCGACCCATTCCCGTATCCCTTCCCCATCAGCCCGCCGGAACCAATCGTGATCAGCGCTTGGTCAATGTTGTAGCGCGCATCCTTGCTATCAGGAATACCGTTGCCGTCTTCGTCCTCAAATTCGCAGTTCTCCCGTACGGCGGGATCGGGATCGTCGTAGCAGGACTCGCCCGTGTCAATAAAGGACGTGATCCGCTGCCGCTGGTAGGGTTCCATCACGGTCCATAACACCGGCATCATCACCACCCCGATCAGCGCAAAAAGCCCCAGGTGTTTGAGCCGGAGTCCCGCAGCCCACGCCATCGCAAACCAGACCACCATAATAACTGTCGTTGTACCCAGATCCGGCTGGACAAAAATCATCAGGGTGGGAATGGCGACATGCACCAGGGAGATCAAAACCGTGCGCAGTTGCCCCATATTCTCGTAGCGATCCGCGAGGTGCTGCGCAAGAGTGATCACCAGCAGAAATTTCGCCAGTTCGGACGGCTGCACCTGCAAGCCGACGTTCAACCAGCTTTGCGCGCCCGCCGCGCCTACCGCGCCCAGGCCAAAAACCAGGCCCAGAATAAAGAGGATGAATCCGTAGAAAAAGCCTTGCAGACTGCCCAGCAAGCGGTAATCCATCGACGCGACGATAAATACGACGATCAGCCCGATAAACGTGAACTGAATCTGCGAGGGCACACGGTTAATCAAATCGGTGTCCACCGCGCCCGCCGTGGCGCTGCGAATGGCAAGAATACCGATGAAGATCAACAGCACAATCACGCCGAGGAGCGTGTAATCAAAATCACGCCACAAACTCGTTTTGTTTTGCATACATCACAACCCACTCACCATACAACACGGCCCGTTATTATAGCGGCATTTTTCGATAACAAAACAGAACCGCGTCGCTAGGAGTGCTGCTCGTAAAAAGGCGTCAGGATGGGTTGAGTACTCGGGCACTGGCATTGCAGAGCTTACCTCCGCCCGCAAGATTGCCCCCAATCACATCCCAGGTCACGATGAGGGTATAGTTAAGCGTTGGGTACAGTTGTTCGAAATTCGGCTCGTTGTCGGCCCCAGCAAGTTTTATCTCACAGATCATTTGCTCGCCGCTTCGCGCGCAATCAATCCCCCTTGTAAAGCCCATTGCTTGGATATCGCTTGTAGCCTGCGGATCGATCTGCCAGATCGGTTCCAGCGTGCGCCAGCGCCCCTCCCACTCGATTGTCCCACTATCAGAATGTTCAGGATCAATAAAGGTGCTTGTTTGACGGCGTTTCACAAGCAGCACAAGGCGTTTAACTTCCCCATTTATCTCAACAATATAGATCGGGTACTCCTCGCCTTCATATTCATAAGTCTTGTATCGAAATGGCAAATATTGAATGCCTGGACTCAAATCAGGCTGCTGTCCAATGTCTTCAAGGTCTGGTTCGCAAATGTATTTTGAGGCTGCATCATAATTGCCGGAAAAGGCAGCCTCCATCCCCTTGATTGCTTCACTTTCGCTGGTGCTGACATCGGACTTGGCTTTTTCGTTTGTCCCACCACATGCCGTCAGAAGCACCAATAGAAGTCCAATCAACAGAATTTTTGTTTGCAATTCGGCCCTCTTACCCCGATCAAGGCGTATCAGGTGTATCCGACGGCTTGCGGGGCTTGGTATCCCCTGTCTCAATAGGCGGTTCGCTGACGGGCGTTTGATAACTGGAAGGCTGATTGCGTGCCAGCGGAATATCCGCCACAAGATAATTCTCGCGTTCGCGCTGTTCCAGTTTAATCTTGACCTGCCCCTCATCGATGTGAACATAACGCCTGATCACGTCAATGATCTCGTTTTGCAGCGCTTCCAGCTTATCAGGCGACAGGTCGCTGCGATCTGTGACGAGCACAAATTTGAGCCGCTCGCGCGCGACATCGGCGCTGGAAAGTCCCTTGCGGCCCAGGATACGGTCCAAGATGGAAGTCATAGATTGCCCCCGATCTCTAGGCTGTTGAGTCCGACGAACCAAATAGCCGCGACAACCGTTTCAACAGCCCTCCCTTTTGCTCCAACTTGAGCAGCGGAACCTTTTCTCCGGTGAGCCGCCGCGCGATATTCCGAAATGCCTCACCCGCCATCACGGTTTGATTATTCAGCGTTAAAGGCGAGCCTTTATTCGATGAAACGAGAATATTTTCATCTTCGGGAATGACGCCCAACAGCCGGATCGACAGAATATCCATCACATCACTGACCGAGAGCATATCACCCCGCTGCACCATCGCCGCTTTGACTCGGTTGATCACGAGGCTGACTGGGATTTTGCGCTCTTCAGCTTCGATCAACCCGACAATCCGATCAGCGTCACGCACGGCAGACACTTCGGGGTTGGTCACAACGACCACTTCATCAGCGGGAGCCAGGGCATTCCGAAATCCCCATTCAATTCCAGCCGGGCTGTCGATCAGGATGTAATCATAATCGGGACGAAGCTGATTCGTCAGCGCGACCATATCCTGCGGGCTGACAGCGGTTTTGTCGCGGGTTTGAGCCGCCGGCAGCAAATACAAATCCGGCACGCGCTTATCCTTGACCATCGCCTGTCGCAGCTTGCAGCGCCCTTCAACCACATCCACCAGATCGTAAACGATCCGGTTTTCCAGCCCCATCACCACATCGAGATTCCGCAGCCCGATGTCGGCATCAATGCAGACCACCTTTTTATCCAGCAGCGCCAACGCCACAGCAAGATTGGCTGTCGCGGTAGTCTTGCCGACTCCCCCCTTACCCGATGTAACGGTGATAACCCGTGCCCCCATTCAAAATCCTTTCTTAGATGCGAGCGGCTCGGACGCCGCTTGTACTGATTATCGTTCAAACCGCGTCGCGCGCTACTCCCACGCCTCAGCTTCAATGCGACCATTCCGCACAAACGCTTTTTCGGGCTTGGGCTTGCGCCGCCGATCTTCCGGCGAAATCGTAATATGCCCGGCAATGCGAAGCTGCGTCGGGGCCAAATCGAGCGCACAGACCACCGCCGCTTCATCGCCCCTTACCCCGGCATGAACCGTGCCGCGCAGCCTGCCCCAGACAATGACATCCCCCACCGCCGTAATCACCGCGCCCGCGTTGACATCCCCCATCACCACGACATGCCCTTCACTGTGGATAGTCCGCCCATTCCGCAGCGTCCGTCGTACCAGCACGCCCTCCGTGCCGCGCTCTTCGGGATCAATGGGCGGCGGCTTGAGCACAACCTCATCGTCCACCGGGCTGGCTTCCATTTCGACGGTGGTCAGATCGGTCTTCAAGCCGAGTTTGCGGGCCGATGCCTGTGTCGTGGGGCTGTCACTGATCACGGCCAAAACCGTCACGCCGCGTTTCAGAAGCAGATTCTGCATATTCGCCAACTCATGCCGGCGAACCTCGCGCTCCCCGATGGCGAGCGTGACATGTGCCCCCTGAAAAAACGAGCCTTGCGAATCGATCAGAGACATGAAACGTGCCGTAATATCCGGCCATTTGATATCCGGCTTAAACGTGACCAGAAGTCCCTGCTTAATTCCCTTTAGTGTAATCGAGTCGTCCATAGTTTGCGCGTCTACGTTGTGCGATACAACAACTATACTCAAATTTAAATTGGCGGCTACTGCTGGGCGCGCTGCTGCTTGAGCTTGAAATAAGCGTCCATCACATGGCGCACAATCGGCGTAGATACCATCGATCCTTCACCACCATTGTATACAAAAGCCACCACAATGATTTCCGGGCTTTCATAGGGAGCATACCCCACATACCACGCATGTGACGGCCACTGCCCCTGCACACACAGCCCTTTGTCGAATGCAATATCATCGCAGTATTCAGCCGTCCCCGTCTTACCGGCCTCATTCACATAATCCAGCGGCGGCACAGTAGTGATCTCAGGGTCCGACGCTGTACCGGAGAGAATCACTTCACGCATCCCCGTTTGGATGATCTGATAGGTCGTAGCATCGGCAAATGGTGGGATGTAATGCGAATCCGCCACCTGATAACGCGAATATTCCAGGACATCGCAAACACCCTGATCAAATGCGTAGTCAGCGGGAACGCTCACCCGATAACGCACGAAATTAGTAATGTCATCTTCCAGGTTCGGATCAATGTCTACCTGGTTATGAAATTCGCCCGATTGGCAAAACGCCTCATCATAGTTTGGATCATCCGTGTCAAGTTCACAGCGGCAGGCGACGCTGTTGGGACCATTGATCAGCATATCTTCCTGCAACAGCAGCACCGGTTCATCCCCATTTGTGGGCAAAACCAGGGTGCGATTCACCGTCGGTGCAAAATCCCGAATCACAGTTCCTTCCGCGTCCGTCAGATTTTTGAGGATCTGGGGCTGGTACAGTGTGCCGCCGTTGGCAATCGCGGCGACCGCCGTGACAAGCTGCAAGGGAGTAACCGTTACATAGCCCTGTCCAAACGCGGCGTTATACGTATCGCCTGTGGACCAGCTTTCGCCATAATTACGTCGTTTCCAGTCCGCGTCAGGCATCCGCCCCGCCAGTTCACCGGGAAGCTGAACACCCAATTGCGATCCGATCCCATAGGCGGTTGCCCAGCGGTACAGATCATTGATCCCCAGCCCGCCCTCTCTCAACCTCATGGGAGACACTTGAGGGTTTCCACCGCCGACCTGATAAAAATAGACGTCACAGCTTTGAGCAATCGCCCCGATCAGGTTCAAATCCTTATGTCCGCTGCGCAGCCAACATACGAAGGTCTGTCCCAGGCTGACATCACGTGGCGCAAAGGCATTCGGTAAAACCAGACTGCCCGGACAAAAGAGCGTCTGGTATGGATCGATCACGTTTTCCTCGACCACACCCGTAGACGTAATCAGTTTCCAGGTTGATCCGGGTGGGTACAGCGCGCTGATGGCATGGTTGACCAGCGGTTTAAGCGGATCGTTGAGCTGGCCGAAGTAATAATCCCCATCGATATTACGGGCGAAGCGGGTATTGTCATAGCCGGGCCAGCTTACCATCGCGAGAATCTGCCCATTACGGGGATCCATGGCGATCACCACCCCTTGCGCCAACAATTCCTTGCCTTCTTCGTTCCGTGCCTGATTTTCAGCGACCAGCTCATCCGTCAAGGCTTTTTGGGCCGCAATTTGCAGATCAACATCAATCGTGAGGTTGGCATTCACGCCCGCCGTAAACGGCTGTTCTTCGATCAACCGCAGTGGCCGACCGGCCACATCAACAATCCAGGTTTCGGTGCCGCGCTTCCCCGCAAGTTCTTCTTCCAGATAGGCTTCGATCCCGGCATAACCAATCCGGTCATACGCCGGATCGTAACCCAGTGCGCGCAGTTCTTGCTCTTCATCCGGGCCAATCGGACCCAGGTAGCCCACCAGATGCGCCGTGAGCGCCCCGGTTGGATACTCGCGCACGGACGACACCTGCACCCCGACACCGGGCATCATCTGCGCTTCTTCCTGAATACGAAACGCCACCAGATGCGGCACATCGCGCGCCACCGTCACCGCGCGATACGGCGCGATACCGGCTCCTTCGCGCACAATCTCATCGATGCTGCGCTCGTCCACCCGCCCCGCCGCGTCCGCTACAGCGCGCGTCGCGGGCACATCGATCAAAGCCGACAAACGGTTATAAACCTCCAGGGTGTCGTCTGGATCGTCGGGCAGATCCGCCGGGACAATCGTCACGTTATATGCAGGGTCATTTTGGGCGAGCGGTGTACCATTACGATCATAAATCCAGCCGCGCGGGGCCGGATTCAGCACCAACTGGAGGCGGTTTTCTTCAGCATCCTCGACAAACTGTTCCCCGCGCTGGAACTGCAATTCACCTAACCGCAGCACGAGGATCAGCAGCGAGCAGACCACGATAGCTTGGAACATCACCAAGCGCCAGCCCTGAAAGGGGAGAATGCGTCGTTCGTTCATCCAATAAACCTCATTCCAACCGCACCCGGCGCGGACGCAGCCAAAACTGGACCGCACCCACCAGGCGGAATATCGGGATGATCAAAATCGTATTATAGATCAGCGCAGGTAGTGTAACATAAGTAAGCCCTGCGCTCAATGGTACCGGCAGATTCACGACCCGCAGCACCAGCAGTACCGTGACATGATAGATCACGGTCCCCACAGCGGCAACAAGGGGTGGGATCAAAATATTCCGGCGTTGAATCTGCCCAAACACGAGATCGGAGCCAAAGACAACCAGTACCAGGCCCAGCGCCGAGGTTCCCAGCGGCACAATCGAAAGCGTATCTTGCAGCACCCCGCCGATAATCGCCCACACCATCGCACTGCGTAGATCGGCCAGCAGCGCCCACGACACCACCAGCATAAAAACCAGATCCGGCGTACCTCCGCCCAGGCGAAAAACGGGCATCAGCGTCGCATTGAGCAGCACCGCGAGCATCAGTACCGGAATGCCGGCATAATTCTGCATGACGCTTCCTACCTCTTCCTACTCTGCCTACTCTTCTTCACCCTCGAAGACGGACAGGTCAACTGGTTCGAAATTGATAATCACCTGCACAATTTCGAGGCGATCAAAGTCCACCAGGCTGCGCACGCGCACTTCTTTATAGAGTTCGTTTTCCGACAGTGAGACGCTCATCACCTGCCCCAACAGCAAATCGGCGGGAAAAACCTGTCCCAGCCCGTTCGTCATCACCAGATCGGACTCGCTGATTTCGGCGTCAATCGGCAAAAAGGACATCACCAGATCGCCGGATAGTTGCCCAATCACCAGCCCATCCTGCCGTGAAGCTTGAAGACGAGCGTTCACATGGCTGTTCGGATCAGTCACAAGCAAAACCTGCGCGCCTGTCGCGGTGACATTCACCACGCGCCCCACCATACCCAGTTCAGTCACCACCGGATCGTATAACTCGACTCCATCCCGCCGTCCACAGTCGATCTGGACCGCCCGCACAAAACTGGTGGTATCCACGCCAATCACATCACAGGTGACATACTCGCGGTCATCCGGCCCCTGCCGATCATACTCAAGCAGCGCCGCCAGCCGGTCATAGTCCTGCCCCTTTTCGCGCAGCACCGCCAGTTCCGCCTGATACACCGCCAGCGCTTCTTCCAGATTGCGGTTGCGCTGGCGCAGACTGCTCGCATCCTGAAAATCCGCCGCCGTGGACTTGACGCCGCCCGTAATGTTCCCCACCAGATTTTCTACTGCCGTCAGCGGAATAGCGATAGCCTCCCCCACCGGACCCAGCGATCCCCGCTGGCTCATGAAGATCAGCCCGCTCGTAACCAGCAAGGCGATCAACAGATTGAAGATTCGGCCACCACGCTGCACGACGATCCCTCCTGAAACGCGAAACAAGATGCCCCGAACCACAGGAACTGATTCGGGGCCATAATACCGTTATGAGATTGAAATTGCCATGACGCCCTAGTGTTGCGTGGAGCCGCGTGCTAAATCAGCCAACAGCGACCGCAGATTATCATAGTCTTCCAGAATACGCCCCGCCCCGCGTGCGACACACGTCATCGGGTCTTCGGCCAGCCAGACGCGCACATTCACTTCATCGGCTACACGTTCCGTCAAGCCTTTGAGCTGGCTGCCGCCCCCGGCCATACAAATCCCCGATTCCATCAGGTCCGCCACCAGTTCGGGCGGCGTTTCGTCCAGCGCATCCCGGATCGTATCGACCACGATGCTGACCGATGGAGCCAGCGCCTCCCGCAGTTCAATCGACGAAACTTCAACCGCCTCCGGCAACCCGCTGATCAGGTTGCGCCCGCGCAGCACCATGGTGCG
>DATAMF010000310.1:0-1661 GCA_036260665.1 Aggregatilineaceae bacterium
TTTGGCACGAGCATTTCGCCCAGTGCGGTTGAATTCTGCGAACAGAATAATATCACCGTGATCGCGGGGGCGTGTCCGTTGATGTTCGGCAAAACCTCCGACGGCTTCCACCGCTTCTTTGGCCGTGTGCTGGGTATGTTCGGCAAGCTGCCGAAGTAGTGTCGGATAGGGGCAATTCGCCAATTGCCCCATTTCCCCTCTTATGCCTTAATGCGTGGCGCGTTAAAGACCATCCCCGGCTGTTTCAGCACGAGCAAGGTATAGTGTCCCTGTTCATCTTTCTGAAACTCGACGCGTGTACCCGTCTCGTCCTTTACCTGGAACTCGATCCCTGCCGTTGTCCACTTTGATGGCATGAGTTCGGTGTCACTTTGCCCGGTGACTGCCATAAAGAGTTTGTCTTTTTTCAGCAGGATGGCGAGTTCTACACCTTCAATTGGAAAATCGTAGAAGTCCACCAGCGCGGCCAGTACATCCGGTTCGATGGGCATGGGCTTACGCTTGAATAGAAGCGGCTCGACTGTCGGTTCAACCTGGATCGCGGCGCGGTCAATTTCGCCCTGCACATTCATCAGGAAATTGACCGGCATTTGTTCTTCGAAGCGTTCCAAATTCAGCCGGAAGATGTTGTAATGCTGGTGGTTGAGCGCGAACCACTGGCCAATCATCCACCCTTGTAATTGATCACCTTCCTGTTTGACCTTAAAATCAGGATACCCGTCCGCCGCATACTCCCCAACAAATGCCTCCAACGGATGAGTAGACGGCGCGTCGGTGTGACGTTCGTCGGCAGTGGTTTCCTGTTCCTGATCCAAAGCCTTGTACACTTCCTCATACAGTGCCAGTAAGCGCGGATTCCACTGGTTGTCGCTCAAGCCCAGCACGCGATCACACACTTCATACAACAGCACATCGCGCAGAGGCCGCCCTTCGATGTTAGTCAGCACGGCCACGCCGATTTTCGCCTGGGGCACAAAGCCGACGATGGTACTGAAGCCGTCGATATTGCCGCCGTGCTGGATCAAGGTGTATCCCCGGTAGGGCACGATAAACCAACCTAAACCATAGTTGAAGATCGTTGTATTCAGCAGGGCAGCCTCAAAACCATCGATGGGCATGACCATCTGCGGCTGGTGCATCTGCGCGAGATTGCCCGCCGACACAAACTGCTGATTGCCTATCCGTCCGTCGTTCACATGCACGTGCAGCCACCGCGACAAATCGGCCACACTGCTGTGGATAATTCCCGCCGGTCCTACCACTGGATTGGCGTAAAATTCTCGCGCCTCCCATTCACCTGTCGCGCCGCCGCCTACCGTATGTTTGATCCGGTAGGGGGTGGCATAATTGCCCTGCTGCTGCATGACCTCCAGTGAGAAACACGTCCGCGCCATCTTCAGCGGGTCCAGAATGCGCTGCTGGGTAAATTCTTCCCAGGTCAGGCCGCTCATTGTGCCGACGAGATAACCCGCTGTCATATACATCATGTTTTGGTACTGCCAGCCTTCGCGGAAGCCCTTACTAAAGGGAAGGTGGGCGGCGGCGCAGCGGGCGAGTGGGAGGCGCGAGAATTTTACGCCAATCCAGTGGTAGGACCTGCGGGAATTATCCACAGCAGTGTGGCCGATTTGTCGCGGTGGCTGCACGTGCATGTGAACGAC
>DATAMF010000313.1:0-2418 GCA_036260665.1 Aggregatilineaceae bacterium
GAACATTTCGGCGTTATCCGCTTCGAGCGTGTAATTTAATTCGTCCCACAACACCGCGCTGAATTCATCCAGCAGCAGCGGGACATTGGCGCGGCGGGAAATGAATTTGAAGCGCATGGCATGCCGCGCGATCACGCCCAGAGCCTTGAGATCGGTGTAGACCACCGAGCCGATGCCGGGACGCTGAATCTTGACGACGACCCGCGTGCCGTCCAGCAGCCGGGTTGAGCGAAACCCTCTATGCGCTCACAGCGGGTGATACGCGCCGCATGGTCCAGTCGTTCCAACGGTTGAATATTTTGCTGCCCGGTGCCGATCTGGAACGCATCGAGCTAGCCATCCGCACTGTTTTTGATCGCATCTGGGGCCTGAATATGTCCGACATCAGCCGCATGCAGTTTGCTGAAATGCGGACCATCGGGCGCGAGTTCAGTGATCTGCTGTTTTCCATGCCTTTCCAGGTGCCGCAGGATTATCTGTATCTCGTGCGCTGTGTGGGCATTCTAGCGGGTATCTGCACCGGCCTCGATCCTAGTTTTGACCCCTGGCGCGAAATCCAGCCGTTCGCCCGCTCACTGTTGGGCGACTTTGAAGCCAGCCTGATGTCGATCAGCGTCTCCCCGCGCGAACTGCTCAATCCGAAAACGCTGCGCGGCCTGCTCAGCGGCGAGTCGCTCAATCTGCTGATGGATACCGGCTGGGATGCGGCTAAACGCGCCGTGCAGCTTCTCCCCCTGGCCGATGATGTGCTGCGCCGCGCGGATCGCGGGGAACTCACCGTGCGTGTCACCCCCAGCCAGGACATGGAACGCCAGTTCCGCCGCATGGAATACGCGATTCAGCGGCTGGTCAGCGCCGTCATGTTCTGCGCCCTGATCATCGGCAGTTCGCTGTTGTATACCGCTGGCGAACGCACGCTGTCCTATATCGGGTTTGCGCTCGCCATGTTCACCTTCTGGCGTGTGATCGCCGCCGCGCACTAATTCAGATATACTATTGTCCGTGATTGGGGTGCCCCTACGCACCTCGTCCCCTGCCCCGATGTGCTCTAGGAAAGAGGGATTCCGGCTTGCTTAACTAAACGCCCCCATGCATCGCGGCCCGCACCTGTCGGGAATGTTTTGATTCCCCGTGCGGAGCGATGGTGTGTTTAGTTAACGCACTCACATAAGGAATCCTGTTTCATGCACAAAAACATTCGCTTGTTATCCTGGTTCGATTTCTCCCTGGGACTGCGGCTGTACGCGCCCATCATGATCATCTATTTCGCTCAGGTCTCCGGCTCGTATGCGCTGGGCATGAGCGTCTTTGCCATCACGTCGCTGTCCAGCGCCCTGTTGGAAGTCCCCACCGGCGTTTTTTCGGATCGCATCGGGCGGAAACGCACCCTGATACTGGGAGCCGCTGCCGAGGCCGCCGCCGTGTTGTTTTATGCGTGGGGCGGCACCTATCTCCGCCTGGCCTGCGGTGCGTTTTTCCAGGGCACAGCCTGGGCTTTTTTCAGCGGCAACAACAACGCCCTGCTGTACGACACCCTGGCAGCATCCGGCCAGCAGGACGACTACCAGCATCACCTGGGCCGCATCACCAGTATGGATCACATGGCGCTGGCGCTGTCAGGCGTGACAGGCGGCATCCTGGCGGCGGTGTCGCTCCACCTGGTGATGTGGTTATCCCTGCTGCCCGCCCTGGTGGGACTGGGAATCAGCGTGTGGGTACAGGAACCCGCCGTCCTGGTTCATCCCGCTGAAAATGTCGCCGCTCACACCCGCCGGGCGCTGCACCTGATTCTGCGCAATCGTAAGCTCCGGCTGATCAGTCTAGCGTCGATTCTGAGCGGCTCCATCGGGGAAGCCAGCTACCAACTCCGCGCGGCTTTTGTTCAAACGTTGTGGCCGCTGTGGGCGTTGGGGCTGGCCCAGACAATGGGGAATGTGTTCGCGTCGGCCAGTTTCTTTTTCAGCGGACGGCTGATCAGGCGTTTTTCCGAATTCCAGCTGCTGCTGTGGGGCGGTGCAGTAAGTCAAACCGTGAACACCGTCGCCGTTGTCGCCCCCACTGTCTGCTCCCCTGCCCTGCTGTCTTCCACCGGGATGATCTACGGCGTGAATATGGTGGCAAAAGACGGGCTGATGCAGCGCGAATTCACCTCGGAACAGCGCGCCACAATGGGATCGCTCGTCTCGCTGGCGGGCAGGATCGCTTTTGCGTTTTTTTCGCTGTTACAGGGCCTGCTGGCCGATCAGATCGGCGTGATCGGGGCGCTTCTGGCCGCCCAGGGGCTGGCCTGTGTGCCATTCGTATTATACTGGCGGGTGTTTCGCCGCGCCTGAAAAGACGGATCTCCGATCTCATCGGGATGCGAGTCCGGTTATCGAACGGTGGGGCAATTCATGAATTGCCCCAACCCCCAAAGAT
>DATAMF010000329.1:0-4457 GCA_036260665.1 Aggregatilineaceae bacterium
CAGGCACACGAAGAAAGTGATGGAGCACGGCGCGGCCTGGGGTTTGCCGTTAAGGCGCGTGAGGATGCCGCTGCGGGAGACCTCTACAACTCTGAGGCATATGGGCATCTCGGTTTTACCGGAACATCCCTATGGATCGATCCTGACCGGGCACTGGTCGTCGCTTGTCTGACCAATCGTGTCTATCCAGGGCGAGAGAAAGAGGGAATTCACCCCTTCCGGCGGGCTATTCATGATGCGATCTGCGAGGCAGTGAACACCCTATGTTAATTGTGGGATTGATGTCCGGTACATCGGCAGATGGGATTGATGCAGCGCTGTGCGCGATAGAGGGCGAACCACCTGCCATTCGAGCTACTATCCAGCACGCGATCACTTACCCTTATCCGGCTGGATTTCAGCAGCACATCCTTGATGCCTGCGTACCGGAACGGAGTTCTGTAGACGAACTCTGCCAGTTGAATTTTGATCTAGGGTCGTTATTCGCGGACGCTGTTTTGCAAGTGATTGAGGAGGCGGGACTCACTCCCGCTGATGTCGATATGGTGGGGTCGCATGGGCAAACGGTTTGGCACATGGTGCAATCTAATGGACGGGTAAGCGCCACTTTGCAGATCACGGATGCTTCTGTGATTGCAGAACGCACCGAAATTACAACCATCAGCAATTTTCGCCCGCGTGATGTGGCAGCAGGGGGGCAGGGCGCACCGCTAACCAGTTACGTCGATTGGCTGCTGCTGAGACATCCTACACAATGGCGGGCGGTGCAGAATATCGGCGGCATTGGCAATGTCACTTTCCTACCACCGCAGTCCGACTCTAACAGTGGACCACTGGCTTTCGATACTGGGCCGGGCAATGCGCTGATCGATGGTGCTGCTAGTCTGATTACCAATGGGTGGCTGGCCTATGATCGTGATGGGCGGCTGGCGGCGCAGGGGATGGTGGATGAAACGTGGCTAAAAAGCCTGCTAGAGCATCCATATTATGAGCGCAAACCACCCAAAACAACCGGGCGGGAACTGTTCGGAGCAGCTATGGTTGCGGAGCTAATTGAAGGTGGGAGGGCACGGGGATTAAATGATTCGGGCATTATGGCAACCCTAACCGCTTTAACCGCAGCGAGTATTGTTGATGCTTATCACCGTTTTGCCCCTGCTTCGATTGGTGAGACTATCCTGGGTGGAGGAGGGGCGCGTAACCCTACACTGGTATCGATGCTGCGTCAGCGGTTAGCCCCAACAACGGTGCTCACCCATGAGGATTTAGGACTGAACAGCGACAACAAAGAAGCGTTGGTATTCGCGCTGCTTGCCTATGAAACATGGCATGCCCGGCCCGGCAACCTCCCGGCGCTAACGGGGGCCAAGCATCCTGTTGTTTTGGGACAGATCACGCCGGGTAAAAATTATGTCGATTTGATCCGGCAGACATGGGTGCAGTAAGCAGCAATGACCGATTACGTGATGGGGATTGACGGCGGCGGCAGTACTATTCGCGTCGTGATTGTTACGCCGAATTTACAAATCCGAGGGCAGAGCGAGGGGCCTACGGCGAATCCGAGCATTACCGGGCGGGAGCAAGCTGCGGCAACCATTCAGCAGGCCATGCGAGAAGCGATTCGGACGGCTGAACTGACAGCAGAACAGATTACAGCCGTTGGCATTGGGGTAGCAGGGGCAGCGGCCCACCACTCAGCGGAATGGCTGCGGACGGTTACGGCAGCCGTTGTTCCCCAGGCCCAGATTATTCCCAGCGCCGATTTTGAGATCGCACTGGTCGGGGCGGTGGGTAAACGCGAAGGTGTGTTGGTGCTGGCGGGAACGGGCAGTCTTGCTTATGGCGTTAATGCCGATGGGAAAACGACACTCGTCGGCGGCTGGGGGTATTTGCTGGATGACGCGGGCAGTGGCTATTGGATCGGTCGCGCAGGATTGGAAGCCATTGTTAGAGCGTCAGATGGGCGCGGCCCCAGCACAAAGCTCACATCGGCGCTTCTGGACGCGCTTCATTTGCAGACCCCCCTGGATTTGATCGCGTGGCTGTACCGCTCAGAAGCACCCCGTATGAGGGACGTGGCGGGATTGACACCGCTGGTATTTGAAGTGGCTAACCAAGGAGATATCGTCGCTCAACGGATTGTTGCCCGGGCCGCTGATGAATTGTTCCTGGCAGTCCAGACTGTGAAGCAGCGATTGGTAATGGATGAAAATACAGATATCGCTTTTGCAGGCGGGTTGCTGGCGTCTTCTAACCCACTGAGTGATGCTCTGTGTGCCGCGTTAAATCTTCCAACTCTTCCGCTGCCCCGTTATTCACCTGTGATCGGAGCAGCACTACTGGCATTGTTATCAAAAGAGAGCAAAAACTAATGCTTACAGAAACTCCTAATCCGCGAACAGCCAATATTGATCGTCTTTCGTCTCTAGAAATGCTTCAAGTTATTAACGATGAAGATGCCAGTGTTGCTGTCGCTGTCCAGCGTGCCTTACCCTCTATTGCCCGTGCCGTTGATGCCATCACGGCGTGTTTACGGCGTGGTGGACATCTGATCTATGTTGGGGCAGGAACAAGCGGGCGGCTGGGTGTGCTCGATGCGGTGGAGTGTGTGCCAACTTTCAGCACCGATCCCTTAATGGTTCAGGGTATTGTCGCGGGGGGGCATGCGGCGCTGACACAACCCGTTGAAGGCGCAGAAGATGATTATGACGCCGGGTATGCAAAAATGGGTGAGATAGGTGTGAGCCGACACGATGTTGTGATTGGCATTGCAGCCAGTGGGCAAACACCGTATGTGATAGGGGCACTTCAAGCGGCAAAAGCATATGGGGCAGTGACAGCAGCGGTGACGTGCAACGAACCAGCTCCGATGCTGGACATCGTGCAATTTCCCATTGCGGCTGTTGTTGGGCCAGAAATTATCGCGGGGTCAACGCGGCTCAAGGCGGGAACGGCCCAAAAGATGATCCTCAACATGCTCAGCACGGCCAGCATGATCCAACTGGGCAAAGTATACGGTAACTTGATGGTTGACGTAAAAGTGACCAATCAAAAGCTGGCGAAACGGGCGCAGGGAATTGTGATGAAGGTTGCTCATACCAGTGAAGAAGAAGCGATCCGGCTGCTGCAACAAACGCAAAATGAGGTCAAGCCAGCTATCGTGATGGCGCTCCGCCATGTTTCGGCGGAAGAAGCGCGCAGCCAGCTTATCGCTGCTGATGGAATACTCAGACGGATTATCGGAGACTCGATTCCCGGTTGAGCGGCCAACGCACTGTAACCGTTGTTCCCTGTCCTATCCCCGGACTCGTAATGACGATTTGCGCTCCGTAAGCCTCAGCAATCGACTTAGCAAGGGAAAGCCCAAGTCCTGTTCCCGGAATTGAGCGGGAACGGGATTTGTCGGCACGATAAAACCGCTCGAAGACGTGAGGGAGATGTTCCGGTGAAATACCCTGCCCGGTGTCTTTGATGCACAGGACTGCTTCGTTACCCTCTACACTCACCGACCAAATAATAATTCCGCCGGGCTGTGTGTATTTAATTGCGTTTTCCAGCAGATTACGGAACAAAATCATCAGGTGATTCAGACTGGCGCTGATGGAAACAGGCGTATCGATGGCAAGGTCCAGTCTTAAGTCAATTTTCTGTTCACTGGCCTGTTCTGCCATTGTCCGGTGCAGGCTGTGGGCGAAGCGTTCCAGGTCGATCTGTTCCTGTCCCGTTTCGGCTCGTTTGGCATCAAAGCGGGAGAGGAGGACCAGATCGTTAACCAAAGTGCTCAGCCGGGTTAATTCGTCGTCCAACTCCTGAATATACTGGTCGCGTGTTTCCGTATCCAGCGATAGATCGCTGCGCAGCGCTTCGGTTCGCAGGCGCATCGTTGTGAGCGGCGTGCGGAGTTCGTGAGAGGTATTGCTAGCAAAGGCACGCTGTTCTTCGATCATGGCCTGGACCTGTTCTGCCATCTGGTTAAAAGCGTGGGCGACAGCGGCGATCTCATCTCGCCCCTGGTATTTTACCCGATGTGAGAGTTCTCCCTGTGAAAATTTGATGGCAGAGTCACGTAGTTTTTCTAATGGGCGGATCAGCGAGGTGGATAACCAGACGCTTGCCAGCAGAGCAACGGCAGCAATTCCCGCTACACCAAAACCCAATCCTTCCCATCGTTCGCGTACAGCCTCCTGAAGACGGCTGGCTGGCTCGCTCATCTGCACATAGCCGATAAAAGATCGTCCTCGGACAACGGGAGCAGCCGTAAAAAGCCTTTCCTGCCCCTGCTCATCCTTACGCTCATCGACGGTAATAGCGTTCTGACTGGCTGTAACCATTTCAGGATAAGTCTTAAGCTCATCGGGAAGAGGATAACCCTGCGGTGGCGCTCCTCCATCTTCACGGGGACGATCGTTGTGTCCGGTCTGGACCAGAATCAGTTTAAAGCTAGTATCGGATTGTGG
>DATAMF010000334.1:0-23100 GCA_036260665.1 Aggregatilineaceae bacterium
CAAAAGCGGGGGGGGGGGGGATCATTCAGAAGTTGCACATTGATTAGAAACGGGGAGTTTTCTGATGTTCTGTCTGCTGCTTACAGAAGCAGTTTATGTCATCCTCATCCTTTTTCTGACAGGACTGGTTTTTCCACTGCCCGTGAGTGATACCGGAGGTGGTCGTTACCGTTCCATTCCCTGGATGACGATCACCATCATTGCGCTCAATGTTCTGATCTTTCTGATTTGGAGTGCACCCGATCTCTATGCCCTGGAGTATCGCGAAGCGCACTTAGGCCGTTACGCCACCAAGTTGTATATGTTCGGCTACACCGAAAGCACAATTCGTGGTCCGTATGGCGCGGGCGCATTTTCTTCTATTTCAGCGCTGTTTTTGCATGCCAGCGTCGATCATCTCTTTGGGAACATGCTCTTCCTGTGGACCTTTGGCCGCCGCGTTGAAGATGCTTGTGGTGCGTGGCGCTTCCTCCTTTTTTACCTCTTTGCTGGCATTACTTCGCTAGTAGGTTATGTGATCATGACCACGGGAATCGAATATACTCCTGCGATTGGAGCCAGCGGTGCGATCTCCGGCGTCATGGCTGCCTATTTGCTGCTCTTTCCCGGTACGCATGTCCTCTGCGGTTGGGGCATTGGCAGTTTGGGCCGTTTGTTTTTACTGCCGTTTCGCGGCCCCAACTCAGACCACAAAATCTGGCGCTGGTTAGTACGGCTTCCCGCGTGGCTCCTGCTGATTGGTTATCTTCTTCAGAATATCATCCCCTCTTTCGAGGCGATCCGGCTGGGGACCAATCTCACGCAGGTAGCCTATCTCGGCCATCTTGCCGGATTTCTGGCTGGACTCACAATCTTTTTGTTCGTGCGGAAGGACGTTTGGGCGCGTTATGTCTCAGGTCGGAATATCTGACCGGTCAATCCAGATCATAAATATCCCGCCGCTTCCAGCCTGATTCTGCTGCGATCCGGCGCGCAGCACTGCTGCGCGTTTCGCCCGCTTCCAGCCATGCCCGCAGCGCCTCACGCACGCGTGCCTCATCCCAGGGCTGATCCTCTGCCGTCGATTCCGGTGCGCCGCCGATCACCAGCGTGATTTCCCCTTTGGGTTCTGTCGTCTGGAAGTGTTCAATTGCCTTGCTCACCGGACCGCGCCAGATTTCCTCATACAGCTTGGTCAGTTCCCGTCCCACAGCTACTGGACGATCTCCCAGCACCCTGTGAATCGCTTCTAAGGTTTCTACCAGCCGGTTCGGACTCTCATACGCAATAAGTGTCACCCGTTCGGCTACCAATTCCGTCAACGCCTCATGCAGCGCTTTCTGTTTGCGCGGCAGAAATCCTACAAACATAAAACGATCCGTTGGCAGCCCCGATGCCACCAGTGCCACGATCACCGCTGCGGGTCCTGGCAGCGGTACCACCGTGATTCCCCTTGCCAGCGCTTCCTGTATCAATTCATATCCCGGATCCGACACCCCCGGCGTTCCCGCGTCCGACACCAGCGCCACGTCCCCGCTTGCCAGCGCCTCAAAAATCGCGTCCAGTTTGGTCAGTTTATTGTGCTCATGATAGCTGGTCAGCGGCGTGTGAATGTCGTAGCGCGTCAGCAGCTTTCGTGTCGTGCGTGTATCTTCCGCCGCGATCACACTGACCTCGCGTAAAATGCGCAACGCGCGTAACGTGATGTCTTCCAGGTTGCCAATTGGAGTTGGCACAATATAAAGCGTGTGCATGCGATAGTCCCCGTGAAAAGATTTGGCCTGTAACGTTTCCTACTGTATAGTAACATGGAGTAACACGATCCCTGAAGCTGGGAGGAACTTGATGGGTAAAATTGTCTCGATACATTCATTCCGCGGCGGCACAGGCAAATCGAACCTGACCGCCAATCTTGCGACTCAACTCTCGCTGCGTGGTAAACGGGTCGGCATTGTCGATACGGATATTCAATCACCCGGTATTCATGTGTTGTTTGGCTACGATGAAACCCGCGTCACCACCACGCTCAATGACTATTTATGGGGTAAATCGGCCATCGAAGAAGCTGCCTATCCGATGCATGAAACGGTAGCCAACGATCCTGGGCGTGCGTTTCTGAAGCAGTGCAAAATCTGGTTGATCCCATCCAGTATCCGCACGGGCGAAATCGCGCGTGTCATGCGAGAAGGTTATGACGTCGGCCTGCTGAATGATGGTTTTCACCGGCTCCTGGAGACATTGCAACTCGACTATCTGTTCATCGATACCCATCCAGGTTTAAATGAAGAAACACTGCTCTCCATTGCCATTTCGAATGCGCTGATCATCATCCTGCGTCCCGATCAACAGGACTTCCAGGGTACGGCTGTAACCGTCGATGTCGCGCGTAAACTCGAAGTACCTCAACTACGCTTGGTGGTCAACAAAGCGCTCAGCCGTTATGACTTTAACGACATCAAAAACAGCGTCGAAAGTACCTATCACGTGCCGGTTGCGGGCGTTTTGCCTTTGTCCGAAGATCTGGTATCGAACGCCAGCACCAATATTTTCTCAGCCTTGCATCCCGAACATCCCTGGTCGAAAATCCTTATTCAAATCGCTGATAATATTGTCCAAGCGATAGGCTAAGCAGCGGCCCACCGATGAGCGACAGTGATCATTCTTTGGACCAGTTGTTAGGCCCGCTTCGCAAGCATGCCAAACCCAGCGGCTCGCCAGACGAACCCGGCCTCAATCCGTTTGATCTGTTAGCTCTACCTGAAGAACAGCGCGATCTGTTGAACTGGCTCTCGCGCCGCAAACAAGCTCGTTTTGACGAAATCCTGGCGGCGCTAGGAATGGACAATGAGCTGTTAGCGGCGCTGCTGTCCGATCTCAAACAGGCCCAATATGTGAACGAGGCTCTGATTGAAGGTGAAGTTTATTACCGGGTAGTTTTCGGGGGTAAACCGAGCCGCGCCGCCCGTTCGCTGCCCGATGACATTTGGGCGCGGATTGACTTGGACCACACCGCTTTTCTCAAGCAGGTGCCGCTGTTTCGCCAGCTCCCCGACGATCTGCTGCGCGACATCGCCCAAAAGCTAACCGCCCGGCAGTTCCGTCGTAACGAAGTAATTTTGTGGCAAGGTGGACTGCCACCTGGCCTTTATTTCATCAAGAGTGGAATTGTTGGCCTGACTCGTCTTTCTCCCAATACCCGCAGCGCGCAGATCTTGACCTATTTTAAAGAGGGAGATTTCCTCGGCGAATATGGGCTGCTGCCCGATCAGAATGTAACAGCCGCTGCGACAGTCACCGCCTTAAGTGAAGTTGAAGTGCTGGTCATGCAGCGCCGCGATGTGCTCAACTTGTTCCAGTTACACCCCACCGCTGCCCTGGAAATGATCCAGATGCTCACGCAGCGGTTGGTTGATCTGGATGCCCGTTTAAGCCGCACCGAGCAAAATATCGGTACCCTCTGTCTGGTGTTAGGCGCGGTTCCGCACGCCGGAGTGACCACCTTGGGGACCACATTGGCCCTCGAGCTGGCGCTGCAAACCCAGTTAGCAACGGTCTACACGGAGCATCCCCAGCCAAACCTGCTGCCAGCCCAATTCGGTTTTTCACCCGATGATGATGTGTTTCATCACCCCGGCGGTTACGATGTCTTGGTGCCGCGCGGCGTGGACGGTCTGCCGCCCAGTGTGCGCATTACCCTGGTGTTAGAGCGGCTGGCTGGCCTCTATTCCAATATTGTGATCGGCGTCTCGGGTCATGTGGATGCGTCTGTGATTTATATGTTGGAGCGGGCCGAACAGGTCATTCTCCTTGCGCCGCCCGATCCTCTGGCCTGGAATCAACTGGAAAGCCTGCACGAGCACCTCCAGAAAATCATTCATCCTGAAAAGACCAGCCTTTTTACCATCTGCAACCGGTCAGCCAGCCAACACCGGCTGATGCCGCTGCCGAGTAAATCTGACTTTGAAATTCCTTACCTGGAGAGGTTGTCTTCTCTGTCGCAGCGTATTTCCGAGTCGCTGCCCGTCTCCCTTTCCAGTATATCGTCCGCCCTGATCGGGCAGTTGGGACACGCAAACCTGATCAACATCTATATTCCGGTCAGTGCTGCGCCCAACGAAGAAGCAAAAAATATGGTCGATCAGGTGCTCGGTTTTCTAAACCAACTGTTTGGCGGCCCTGCCAGCCGAAGCCATGTAGGTTATATTGGCGAAAGCACCTATGTAGTGCGAACCTATGCTTCTAAAGCAGATATAGACCGTAATCTCAACAGAGTGCTGGATTATCTGTCGTGGTTGAAAGTGAAATTTGGTCAGGATGTGGTGGCAATCGAGGTTAATCAGAAGGCGATGCTTGTCTGAGTGGGGAGTTTTTCGATGAAAACCAAGTTTTTTTGGATGCTTCTCGTCGCGTTATTAGTTGCCAGTGCAGTGCCATTTATCATCGTTTTGCTCCAATCGTTTGGTGTTATTCCCGCTTTGACCGGTCTGATTGCGCTGATCGTTGTTTCTTTGGGCACAGCCTACTGGCTCTCCCAGCAAATTTCAGACCCTCTATCGCGGCTGGCGGAAAGCGCGGTTGAAATCAAAGCGCTGGTCAACGACGATAAGCCGGAGGCGATTACCCCCAGTTTGCAGAGTGTCAAGCGCATCGAAGCGCCTGCCGAGATGAACCAACTGGTGAACAACTTTAGCGAGATGGTCGAGTCCTTGCAGCAGCGGATGGTGGAATTAAATTCGGTCTATGCAATGGGCCAGGCCATTACCGCCAACGTGGATTTTGAAAAAACGGTCCAGGCGGTGCTTGCTGCGGTTCAGCAGGTGGTTGTGTTCGACGCCGCGGAAGTATCGGTACTGCGTGGTGATCGGCTGGTGGTCGAGGCGTGGCGCGGTAAAGAAGACTTCAATGATACCACCGGGCGTGAATATCGGATGGGTCGTGGTCCCACCGGGATGATTGCCGCTAACAAATCCGCCGTGCTGGTCTCTACCATTTCAGGCGAAGAGGAAGACCTCAAGCGCACATTGGGTTACGAGTCAGTCGCCGGTGAATTTCTGGTAAAGACGCACAAAGTGGTGATCAATTCTTTTCTTGGCATCCCGCTTCTGTTCGGAGATCGGCTGATCGGCACCTTGACTCTGGTTCACCGTGAACCAGGACGCTTCACCGAGGCTGACCGCCGCCAGCTTAACAAACTCGCGGCTCAGGCGTCGGTTGCGATTGTGAATGCCATCCAGGTTCGTGAACGTGAAAACGCGCTCAAGGCTCAAATTCGCGAGCTGCGGGTTGAAGTTGATCGGGCCAAACTGCACCAACAGGTAGAAGAAATCACCACAACAGACTATTTCCAGACGCTTCAGGCCAATGCTGCTAAAATGCGGCAACGGGTTTATACTAGAGGCGGATCTACCGATCAACCGTCGTCGAATTCAGATACTGGCACACCGTAACGCACTGCGAGGCAGTTATCTATGAGCGCAAGTTGTTGGGAGTGTGGTGAACCTGCACAGGCTACCTGTCGCTTTTGTGGGCGTTTTATTTGCCGTGATCACGCTTCGAAAATGCCTTATGTTGTCACTATTTATGTAGGCGAAAACAAAACGCCCAAGGCCATTGTCGTCGCCGATGCTATCTGGTGCGGACTTTGCCATCCGCATCCTGAACCCGTTCCGATGCCGGACATTTATTAGAGGCCTAGCGTGAAGGAGCCGATGATGCCGAACTTGTATGATCGGTTAAATGATCTCCTGGATGATGAAAACGACAAGAAATCAGCTGGCCTTACTCCGCTGGATATTGCGGAACTGCCCGACGAACCGCGCCGCGTGATGTTTGCCATGCTTCGCAATCCAACCGCTTCATCTAAAGGACTGTCATACGATGATTTGCACTCCAAACTCGGTGATCTCGATAATCTCGAAGGGATTCTGGCTGATTTGGTGCGGCAAAGTTGGTTAATTCAGATCGGGGAACCACCGTCTGAACGGTATAAAATTAATCTGCGGCGTAAACGGGGTAGTTCACTCAGCATGTGGACCTCACTGAGCGACGTGTTAGGTAGTTCGGACGACGAATAGAACAAATCTCATGACTCTTGAGCCAATTTTCCGCACGCGCCTGAGTCGTTTTTTACCGGGCGATCTACTGGAACAATTACCTGCGCCCCAATCACTTGCGACAGCCATTCGGCGCTTGAACAGTTTGCATCAAGCGATCTCATCCTTTCTCCCTCAATACATTGCCGATAACGAACGTCTGCATAACGAAGATGAAGGTGGTCTGCGTCCCGGCACTTTTATGTTCTCCGATGTATCGGGTTTTACCGCGCTCTCCGAAAAGCTCCAGCGCGAAGGCGGTAAAGAAGGCGCGGAGATTATGACGCAGATCATCAACGATTTTTTTGCCAAAATGCTCGAAATTCTCGCCAAGTCGAATGGTCAATTGCTCAAATTTGCGGGCGATGCGCTCTTAACTTTTTTTCCGGCTACTCCTATGGAAGATGAGACGCCGCTGGCTATTCGCACCGGGCTTCGTATGCAGCGAGCTATGAGGTCCGACTTTCAGCCGATTCAATATCCGGCGCTCAAAGAAATTTTTGGTGAGCACAATCTTCAGCTTTCCATGTCCATTGGCATCTGCAAGGGCAAACTGTTTGAAGCGGTTGTTGGCAATACAATGCAGCGCGATCATATTATCCAGGGTGACTTACCCGGCCAGGCGATGCGAGCTGAGGAAATGGGTGAGCGTGATGACGTGATCATCACGGGGGAATTGCAGGAAAAGTACGGTGTGCAGTTTGAAACAACGCCGGTCGGTGAAGGTTTTTATCGCGTTGAGGATCGTTTCGGCGATCAGCTCGATGATTATGAAATGGTGATGCCGCGCCGCCGCCGGGGACAAGCCAGCGCCCTTTTCGATTTTGAGGAAAAGAATCTGCTGGATGACCTGCATCGTAACCTGGAACGGGTCGAAAATGTTGCGCGTTTTGTGGCCCCCGAAGTGGTAAACAATTTGGCTTTTCGTGGTGACCACATCGAACCGGAGAATCGGCTGGCAACTGTCATTTTTATGCATTTTACCGGTTTTGCCGATCTCTTGAAGCAGTGGGGCGATGAACAGGTGCCGCTGCTTACGTCCATTCTCAGCCGCTATTATGGCCTGATCCAGCGCGTCATTGCATCGAACGGTGGGTCTTTAGCGCGTACCGATCCCTATAAGCAGGGCGTCAAAATGCTGATCACCTTCGGCGCGCCAGTGGCTCATCCCGATGATCCTGAACGGGCGGTGATGACTGCCTTAGAAATGAATCGCCAGTTAGCGTTGCTGAATGCTCGACTACGCGAAGAACTGCCCGACGCTTTAAAATGCGAAACGTTTGTCACCCAGCGGATAGGCATTACCCATGGCCCGGTTTTTGCGGGTGAAGTGGGCTGGCGCGCGCGCCGCGAGTATACCGTGATGGGCGACGATGTCAATCTGGCAGCGCGTTTCATGGCGAAGGGTGAGATGGGCCAGATCCTCATCAGTAAGCGGATCTGGGAGCGTGTCAGCGCTCATTTTGAAACCCAGGCGCTTGAGCCTTTCCAGTTGAAAGGCAAGAGCAAACCTGTTCCCGCCTATGTCGTAACCGCCAGCACGCCCTCCGTTTGGAATCGTTCAGCGACTTCCGATACGCCGTTTGTGGGGCGCGATCTCCAAAAAATGGCGCTGGATTACGGTTTGCAGCAAGCGCGCGGCCCGCGCCGCCGCCAGGCCTTTGCGCTGCAAGGGGAAATCGGTGTCGGTAAGACGCGTATGGCAAAACAGGTTGCCGACGCTGCCGAAAAATCCGGTTTTGAAGTGGCCTGGGCCAATTGCCAACTGCGGCACAGCCAGGATCGCAGTGTCTGGGCCGCTATTTTGTTCCAGCTTTTACAGTTGGAGCAGGGAAAAAGCGAAGAAGCGCAGCGCCGTTTGCTTCATGTGCGTTTGCAGGAAATGGAATTACAGGAATTAGAAGGCGTTTTTATCCAGCTCCTCTTTGCGGTAGCCTCAAAGCCGAAACAGCGTGCCACTGAGTCGGCAGAAGAAACGAAACCGAAGCGCTCGACCAATATTTTTGAACTGGCCCAGGCCAACAGCGAATTAAACACGTCAGGGCTGTTTGGCATGGCGCGGCGTCAGCTTGAAACAGCCGAAACAGCCAGAACCGAATCGTCGCTTTGGCAGCGTGTTGAAAAGCAGATCAGTCTGCCCGAAGCGATTGTGCGCTTTGTGCAGGACTTCTCCAACGATACACCGACCCTCATTGTGATCGATGATGCCCACCAGGGTGATCCCCAAACGCTTTCCATCCTCAAGCGCGTTTTAGAAGAGATTAGCAAAGCCAAACTGGTCGTTATTGTGGCTTATGAACCTATCGTTCCGCTCGATCTTCCTATCCGTCGGGCGATGAATGTAACGGATCTGGATCAGGCTGAAGCATTCAGTCTGGCTGCGAATGTGCTCAAAGTGAGCGAGGTCGATGCCCGCTTGGGAATGCTGCTCTGGGAACGCACCAAAGGCCGTCCCCTGTTTGTCGAATCGCTGCTGCGCATGCTGGACGAAAATGGATATGTCGTGCGGAAAGGTCGCAAAGCCGATCTCCAGGGCGATCTGACTCCCTCGGAGCTTCCAGACGATATACGCGGGTTAATCATCAGCCAGATTGACCGCTTGTCAGCCGAAGGGCGTGCGGTGCTGCGCCTGGCCTCTGTCCTAGGGGATGGCTTCACGCTCGATGGGTTGCTGGCGCTGGGTGGTGAGGGAGAAGAAACTGTTCGTTTAGCCTTTATTCTCGATGAGCTGGTTATTGCACAGATGATCGAACCCGTTGCCGAGCACACTTACCGCTTCCGGCATGGGTTGACTCAGGCGGTAGTTTATGAGAGTCTGAACCGCTTGCAGCGCCAAAAATTTCACCGCACGGCAGCCGATTTTCTAACCCAGCAGCAGGGTGATACAGATCGCAACCTGATCCAGATTGTCTATCACTTGAGCAAAAGCGGCTCGCCCTTGCGCGCGATGGAGTTGATTTTTGATACCGCGCAAAAAGCCGAACAAGCCCAGCGTTTTGATCGCGCGATTGAACTTTATACGCACGCCCGTGAAATTTTCCCCCACGATGACAGCGTTCGTGTCCAGCTCGAACGGCTGCAAAAACCCTAATCCGGCGCAGCGGCGGGTTCCTCTCTCGAATCTTCCAGTTCGACCAATGTGGGTTTGCGCACCACCCGGATTTTCCGTATACGTCGGTCCAGGATGTTTAACACCTCCATCGCGATGTGTTCATCCTCAATCTGTTCGCCCTCGACGGGCACTTTGCCCAGCGTGCTGAAGATGTAACCGCCCAGCGTATCGCTTTCATCGGTGGGCAGGTTGATATCGAGCAGACGGTTGATGTCATCAATATCCATCCCCGCGTCTACAATATACTCATTTTCCGTCACCTGCTCGTAATCTTCTTCTTCGTTGAAATCGTACTCATCTCGAATGTCACCGACGATCTCTTCGATCAGGTCTTCCAGCGTCACCAGCCCTGCCGTACCGCCATACTCGTCAACCACAACCGCCAGATGAACTTTGCGCTGCTGCAATTCGGCTAGCAGATCAACGGCTTTTTTTGATTCGGGCACAAAATAGGCCGGACGCAGCATCTCTTTGATCGGGCAGCTCCGATCGCCGTCGCGCAGATGGACAAGCAGGTCCTTCGCGTATAACAGGCCTTTGATATGGTCGATATTTTCCTCATACACCGGAACGCGTGAATGTCCCGCCTCGATGATTTTAGCCAGAGCCTGGTCAAAAGGCGTTTCGCTGTCGAGTGCGACCAGATCAATCCGCGGCACCATCACTTCACGCGCCAAGGTGTCACCAAGCTGGAAGATCGAGAAGATCATCTCTTTTTCTTCATCTTCAATTACACCGTCTTCCGAACCGGCATCGACCAGCATTTTGATCTCTTCTTCCGTGACCATCGCTGCATTAGTGTGGCCTACAAATGGCGCGGCGAACTGTCCGCTGAGCCACTGGAGCAGGCGCAGCATCGGCGCTAAGCCGTGCGCCAGCATATTGATGGTGCCAGCCGACCATATCGCAATCATTTCAGCATGTCCCACTGCAATGTTGGAGGGCAGCAGTTCACCAAAAAGCAGCGTGATAATGGTCGTGAGAAAGATAACCACGCCATAGCCCAAACCATCAGCCAGCGTTTTATCCATACCTTGATGCAGCAGTTCATCACGGAGAACCGGCGCAAACGTGACTGATGCCACCAATGCGATGATAAATCGCAGTAGCAGGTCGGTGATTTGTTGCGAAGCCAACAGGCGCGACGCATCGTTCGCCAACCGGTAGGCTTGACCTGCTCTTGAATTTCCGTCTTCAGCCATCTCTTTCAGGCGGGCTTTTTGCGCGTTGATCAGTGCTACGTAGGACATCTTGAAAAAGGCATTGAGCAAAATAATCCCGCCCAATACCAGCGCCCCGGTTAAGCTTTCGTTCACAGGTGATTGCCTTTTGCCATAAACAAACAGACTAGCGTCTCAGCCAGTCCTGTCGTGTTTTGTGGACTATAAGAGGGAGGTTTGTCTGTGGAGTCGTTTGACACGCTATTTCACAGCTAAATTTCCAGATGCATTGCCCAAGGCAATGTTAATGTAGCATTGTATCACAAACGACTAACAGAGCAAAGAGCAAATTGATCCGCTGCGGGGAAAATTGTGCAGCTTATACAATAGGTTGCCAGCGAATTTTACTCCATGTCCCGTTAAAAGTTGGGGCGGAAATATATCTTCACATTTTCTTACAGCATCGTTACGCGAAATAGGAAATTTTTCTCTATCCACATGTCGTACATCAGCTATAATGTGGGATAATGCGGTGAAATTTTGGAAAATGAGGGATTTCTGCTCCCCAGATGCAACGGCAACGCTGGCGGTGGCTTTGGCTTTGGTTTGGTGTCTTGGTAGCTGGCTGTGGACAGTTTTGGTCTTCCGACCAGACTCCCCCACCGGCTCCAGACCCAACGTTACCCCTATGGGGTTATACCCTGCTACCTCCTTCCCTGACCCCGCCCGTTTGGCCGCTCAATACCGTCGTTCCGGTGGATACCTTATCCCCCGTTATTTTTTACCTCAATGTCACTGGCCCCGTTTGTTATGAAACCTCGGTTGGCAGCCTGGTGTGTTTGGGGCAGGTCTACAACGCCATGTCATCGCCCGTAGAACAGGTAACAGTGGTCGTTCAATTATTGGCTAATAACGGACAGGTGCTTGCCAGTGGTGAAACGCAGGTCGCGCGGACCGTTATTCCTCCAGGTGCAGCCGGACCCTACCGGGTATTGTTCGATCAGATTCCCCGAAATTATGCCCGCCAATACGCCTATGTGAAAAATGGCATGGATCTGTCTAATCTCAGTCAGGACTATGCCAACTTATCCCTCAGCCGTGTATCGGGAACCTTTGTATTAGATCAATATCAGGTCAGTTTATCCATCGTCAATCGCAGCCAACAGGCAGCCAACCGTATGGTCATCACCATGACCCTGTTGGATCGCGAGGGACAGGTCACAGGCTTCCGGGAGGTGACGCTTGATCCGAACCAGCAGCTCGCACCCGGCGAGTCGTTAGCCCTCACCATAAAAGTGATTCCCCAGGGTGAAGATACCGTCGGATTCGATGCATTTGCTGAGGGGCGATTAGTGGCGTTAAATTAACCGGCCACCACGCGTGTAAGGGCCGCCCACTCATCCAGGCTGAGGGTTTCCGCGCGGCGTTGGGATTCAATTCCCGCCTGACTAAGCAGTGTATCAGCGCGATTTTTATCGATATGCAGCCCTGCGCTCAGAGAATTACGAAGCTGCTTGCGTTTCTGACCAAAACCGGCCCGTACCACGCGGAAAAACAGGTGTTCATCCGGCACCTCAACAGTCGGTCGATCAGACGAATCGATTCGCACAACCGCCGAATCAACATCAGGTCGCGGCCAGAACACGGCGGGATTTAATCGCAGTGCCAGTTGCGGATAGCCATAATACTGCACACTGACAGCCAACAGGCTCATATCGCCCGGTGTTGCCACCATACGTTCCGCGACTTCAAGCTGTACTGTCACTACAATCCGCCTCGGATGTGGAATCGACTCCAACAAGTGGCGCAGAATGGCGCTGGTGATGTAGTAAGGCACGTTTGCGACCACCGTAAAGGGTTGGGCACCCACCAGATCGGCAATTTTCACCGCCAAAATATCAGCATGCACCAGTTCCACATTCGGATAATCGGCCAATTGTTTCTGCAAGAGGGGCATCAGCCGCTCATCCAGTTCGACGGCAATTACCCGTTTGGCCTCACGTGCCAGAATGCGGGTCAGATTACCTGTGCCGGGTCCCACCTCCAGCACAATCGTGTCCGGTGACAGATCGGCTATCTCTACGATTTTTTCGAGGGTATTTGGATCGTGTAAAAAATTTTGGCCGAGACTCTTCTTAGGTGTAATCGCATGCGAGTCCAGCAGTTGTCGGTCATTCATCGGATTACTCATTTCGAGGTAAAAAACCAAGTGCTATGCGGCGCGAAACCGGCGGCTGTACCATTTGCTCCTCAATCAGGGTGCGCTCAACTTCACGCCCATCTTCATAACGCACCAGCAGAGACTGTTCACGGACGCCCGGCACTCCATTGTGGAGCAGTACTTCCTCGCCCCTGAGCAGATCATAGTCTGGACTGTAAACCGTAGGAAACGGTATAAGCTGCTGTTCGACCTGGATTTTTTCGGTCACGCGCACCACCTGAATCGTCATGCCCGTCACGATATTCGTTTCCAAGTCGGGAACGGTGTAATCTTGTCCGATAGGGGCCACACCAATCGCTGCCAGCGCGTCTCCAACCGTTGGCCCGTGTGATCGGGTGTTGAGCCAATGCCCATCCACCTCGACCATCACTGGCACCGAACGCTCGATTTGCACGGTCATCCCGTTTTCTACCGGGGTGCTAAAGGCAGGCGTAACCGCGTCTGCCAGGAACAGATCGACACCCGCCTCATCCAGCGCACTGCCGACGTTGAGATGCGTGGTATAAATCACCTGCGTCGTCCCGCTGTCCATAAGGTTAAGCATCATGCTGCGCTGAAGCTGGATATGATCGGGCGGCAGATTCCACGTTTTTGCCATCACTTGCTCAGGCGTGAACGTTTGCCCATCCACCCGCAGCATGTCATGGGACTCGACTTCGATAGCCTGCTCGTTCAAAATGTCGATTGGATTGCGCTGCTGCGTCCGCACATAGTAAACGGAATTATCCGCCTCGACCGCGACTAAAACGGCCTTGTGTACCGTAATAGTCATACCGTCGCGTAGCTGAGTGGAAGGATCGGGGTGAACAATATCTTTGGGATCAAGCAAAACGTGAGCCTCATCTAACAGATCCCCTACTGTATCGGCTCCCGTATTCAGCCGCCGGACCTGTCCCCCCACATCAAGTGTCACCGTCGTATGGGTAACACGATAAATCACCAGTGGGGTGAAGATGAGCACTGTTAAGATCAGTACCGCCAACGTGATGCGCCAGCGTGAAAACCGTACCACGATGCCTCTCAGAAAAAATAAACGGCGATTGAAAGCAGACTGCTCGGGCCAGGTGCTCCTGCGGCACCCAGGGTTAAATCCTTAGTGCTGCTACCTTCCGGTCCTGACACAATTCGGACGCCCTGCCGCGCAGGGCCCGGTCCGAGCAGTCTGCCAGCAATCCACCGCGAGGCTGACAGGTGATCGTGAGTGGAATCTTAGCCGATTCGCGGCGGACTGTCAACCGCAAATCCACAGCAGCTAAGGCCACCCTGTGCCTATCTGGTTTGCCTCCCCTTCCACGAGAGATGGGTAAAGAAAATAGTGGCGCAGCTTACTGTACCGGACTGATGATATTGCGTGTGATCAGCCCGCTCAATAGTCCGCTTTTCCCTTCCAACCGTTTACCGACCCTGATTCCGTTTGCGCCAATGGTGTAGCTGTGAATGCTGTTATCGTGCGCCGATGACCGCATCTTTAAGACCACTACCGCCCGCTGAATGGCGCTGTCGATTTCAAGATAACGCAGAATGACAATATTATCGACCACAAAGGATAAGCGGCCTTTTTCCTGCATGCTGTAATCCGAGCGCATTTCCTCGGCCAGATACATCGCGGTCGTACCTTCACGCCGCAGAGCGCTGATCACCTGATGGTATACCTGGCGTAGTTCCTGGGGATTCCGAATGCTCTGCGTAAAATGAGTCAGGCTGTCCACCACCACGCGCTGAATGCCAAATTCCTGAATGCCGCGCAAAATGTTACTTTCAGGTGTAGCCAGGCTTTTGAGCAGCACCGCCGGTGAGGTAAACAACAGATGGAGTTTGCCCTCTTGTTCGATTTCAGGCAGATTCCAGCCCACACTGGCTGCATCCCGGTACAGCGATTGGGGGAATTCTTCGAAAGTAATAAACAGCCCCGGTTCGTTCCGACGCACACCATCCAGTAAATATTGCAGGCCGAATGTGGTTTTTCCGGTGCCGGGTGCGCCGCGTACGAGAATAGCGGATTGGGGAACAAAGCCGCCGCCGAGCATCTCGTCTAAACCAGCCACCCCACTGCTCAAACGGTTTTTATCTGACACAGCATTACTCCCAGCAGATTAGTAAGGATGATTCTGTATAAACTCTACTATCGCTACGTTGGTCTCGCAAGTGTTGCCGGTTTCGATCACGACGGCATCCGATACTGGCCCACCGGTTTCGCCCATCAACTGCAAGGTAAAAGTGAGGCTGCGCGGCGCGGCCCCCAGTGTAAATTCAAACCCGCCGCTGCCCCATCGGGCGGCTGACCCCGAAAATGCCATCTGCTGGAAATTCTCGCCGCTGATTTGAATCGCCAGCCCCTCGATGGATGTTCCGCTCAGGTCTTTGACCAGTCCGGCGATGCTCAACCACTGGCAACCTTGTTCATTGGTATTCGATTCATAACGCGGCTCCGACGCCGTAAAGGGGAATGGCGACTGAGTCGCTTCCAACACATTCTGCTCCCCCGTGCCCGGCACTCCACTCCCACTGCCATCATCCAGCGAGGAAGTCGCGGCGGTGGTTGCCGCCAGCGTCGGCAGTTGTTCCTGCGGTGCCGCCATGACAGGCGTCGGCGTATTCGTTGGAGTTGGGGTCTGAGTCGGTGTCGGTGTGTTCGTTGCCGTACTGGTTGCCGTCGGCGTGGGAGTTTCAGTTGGTGTATTCGTGATCGTCGGCGTCAGCGTGGGAGTTGCGGTTGGCTCCCGTGTTGGAATAATCGCAATGGTCGATGTGGGTGGCACGGGAAAGGGGTTGAGTGCAGTCGAAGGATCATTAATGATCAAAACCACCCCGGCGGCTACTATCACCGTCAGGATGAAAAAGATCACAGTGAAAATATCATAGACCGATGATCGGGAAGACTGCTCCATGTTCGCCCCTATGACTTCTCCCCTGAATGTAACTTTACTGGATGGGGCGCGTTTGGACGAAATTCACGATAGCCAGATTTTGCTGGCATGAATTCGGAAAAACGACCTCTACTGTCGGTGATACCTGGACTCCACCGGAAAGCAGTGTCACCGTATAACGTCCGCCGTTTGGTTTGGTATCGACGCCAATTTCCCACCCGGATGGACCGTAAATAGTATTGGTTCCGGTAATCGTGAACAGATCGGTCAGTCCTTCCGCCGATACCCGCACTTGCAATCCCAGAACCGGTTCGCCGCGATCATTGATCACCTGTCCCGCGAATCCCTGCCAGTTACACGCCGCGCCGTTCAGATAGTTGTCCCGCACGACCAGCGATCCCGGTTGGATGATGAACGGGTAGGGTGACTGGGTATTGGTCTGAGTGGGCGTGGGTCCGGTGGGTGATGGCGTAAAGGTCGGCGTGTGCGAAGGCGTAAAGGTGAGCGTCGTGGTCGGCGTATTGGTCGGCGGCACAGACGTTAAGGTCGGCGAAGCCGTAAAAGTTGGGCGCAGCGTCTTAGTTGCTGTTGGTCCCGGCGTATTCGTCACCGTCGGTGTGAGCGTATTGGTGGCGGTTAGCGTAATGGTTGCCGTCGGCGTATTCGATGCGGGTGGCGTATTGCTCGGTGTCAGGGTGGGAATCCCTGCAATCGGCGTACCGGTAGGCACGAAGGTCGGCAGCGGCTCATGGGTTTCCTCTGCCGCCCAAAACGGCGGTTCCATCGATCCGCCCGCAATCGCCAGAACCACTATCCCGACTCCAACCGTAAGCGCGGTAAAAAGCAGTGTGAGTAGATTAAAAAAGAATCGCCCGCCGCCCATTTTCGTCTCCCTGTCTTGTACTTATTCTTCAGCCATTTCAGTGGCTGGCGGTGTCTCCATCACAGGCGCTGCTGCGCTCGGAGTCAATGTCGGAATCCCCGTGATGGGCGTATTCGTGGGCAGCAGCGTCGGTAATGGTGCTTCGGTTTCGTTTGCCGCCCAGATCGGCGAGTCCATTGACCCGGCAGCCACCGCCAGGACGATCACCAGGACAACAACCGTCAAGCTGACAAAAATCAGGGTCACAAAGTTAAAAAAGAAGCGCCCGCTGTCCATCGTTGTTTTTCTCCTGGTTAGCTGATGGGATCCGATCCCACAAACCGCTGAATATCTGCCGCCTGATACTGGGTCCGCATCCAGGCCTGGAACGCTTGATTCCGTTTTTCAGCCAGTGCTGCCTGATCCAGCGGACGGCCCTCGACGCGTTCCAAAACTTCGATCACATGATACCCTAATGTGCTGCGCACCGGCTCGGTACTGCGTGTCCCCGGTTGAATGGAGAAGATCGCAGCTTCGACCTCCGGCTGCAACAAATCGCCCTCGCTCACCCATGCCAAATCCCCCCCCGTGCGCGCCGATGTCTGGTCGAGTGAATACGTGGCGGCAAGCTGCGCAAAATCGGCACCCTGGTTCAACTGATCGATCAACGAACGGGCGGTGGCTTCATCAGCAACCAGAATATGGCGCGCATGCACCTGGGCCGCAGTGGTCGGCACATTGGCGGTGATCACATCGCGGACCTTGTTTGCCAGCAGCACTTTGCGCTGCGCATCCCGATACTCATCCATCGTATAAAGCTGTTGGCCGATATAATCTTCCAACGTGATGCCGCTCGCCGCCGCCAATTCGGCCTGCGCCGCGAGTTCGACATCGACCTCAGCATCGGTCACAACGATATTTTGCTGTGCCGCATACTGTTCGATCAGTGCCTGCTCGATCATGCCTTGCAGCACCATCGCGTCGAACGCTTCAGCCGTAGCCGGTTCGACCTGCTGAAATTGCATAATGCGCGCGCGTTCACGCTCAAATTCAGCCAGTGTGATCGGCTCACTATTGACCAGCGCCGCAAGTGGATCACCCGACGGCGTTACTTCTGCCGCTTGGACCGTATCGCCCGTTACCGCCTCCGTTACCGCGCGATCAGCAACATAATGAGGCGCACCTTGATCCGAATCGGACGATGACTTGGAATCCGATTTTCCACAAGCTACCAGCAGCAGGATAACCACCAGAACAAAAATCAAACGGTGTACGTGTACAGAGCGCACGGTCATTTCCTTATCCGAATTGAGTTCTATCGTCGATTAGTTTATAGCCCCCACGGGTAATGTGCAACCTAATGATAGACCGTTTAGGACCAATCGCCATAGCCAAAATGGATGGGGTTGATATACTCACCCCAAATACTGTCATCAGGAGCCACTTTTATGCGCGATTTTGTTTCCAATCGTGTCCAGTCTGTTCCCCCGTCCGCCATTCGGCGCTTCTTTGATATTAGCGCCACGATGGATCATGTCATTTCATTAGGTATTGGAGAACCCGATTTTGTCACCCCTCCTGCCATTTTGCGGGCCGGGATGGAATCATTAGAACAGGGCCACACCCATTATACGAGTAACAGTGGGACTATTGAACTCCGTCAGGCGATCTCCGCCTACCTCCGGCGGCTCTACGGAATTGAATACGACCCGGAAGAAGAAATCCTCGTGACAGTGGGCGTAAGCGAAGCCCTCTATCTTATCCTCACCGCGACCATCAATCCGGGTGATGAAGTCATTGTTCCCCAGCCAAGTTTTGTAGCCTATGCCCCCGAAGTCGCCTTTGCCAACGGGGTCGCCGTCACGATTGACACCTATCCCGAAAATGAATTTCAGGTGACAGGGGCCGATGTCGAAGCCGCCATTACCCCGCGCACCAAGGCGATTCTGATCGGTTATCCCAACAACCCCACCGGCGCGGTGATGACCCGTGAACGGCTGGCCGAAATTGCCCGGATTGCCGAAAAATACGATCTGCTGGTGATCTCTGACGAAATTTATGACCGGCTGGTCTATGGAAGCGAGCACACCCACTTTAGTACATTACCCAACATGCGCGAGCGGACCATCGTCTTAGGCGGCTTCAGCAAAAGCCATGCCATGACCGGCTGGCGTTTGGGTTATGCAGTTGGCCCCTCCGCGCTGCTCTCTGCCATGCGCAAAGTGCATCAGTACACCATTATGTCCGCGCCCACTCCGGCTCAGATCGCCATTTCACAGACCCTTAATCAGGTTGACGATGAGGTCGAGCGTATGCGGCTGGAATATGATCGCCGCCGTAAGCTGATCGTCAGCGGCTTTAACGAGCTGGGACTGACTTGTTTTGAGCCGCGCGGCGCGTTTTATGCCTTCCCCGACATTCGCGCCGCGGGTATGACCGAGCAGACCTTTGCCGAAACCCTCCTTGCCGAAGAACAGGTTGCCGTGATTCCCGGTACGGCTTTTGGCGCTTGCGGAGCCGGATTTGTCCGCGCATGTTACGCTACCGATTATAATAAAATCGAAGAAGCGCTCGAACGGATGCGCCGTTTTATGCAGCGCCATGGTTAACCCTTTGCTGGGGAACTGCGCCATCAGTTCCCCACTTTGACCCTCAGCTTGCCAATCCTCACATTTTCATTCAGAATCCTGCTCGGAAATGCAGCACAGTGTAGGAGGTCGTCGTGGAACAAGAAGAACGACAGGTTTTTGTCGAGTCGATGCAGAAATTGATGATCCAGCGTGAAGAGTCGGTGAGCATCTTAAATCAGATTCTCAAAGAATTCTCCGAGAAGTTGTTTTATGCCGTTGAACAGGTTCTCGCTGAACTCGTTCAACAGAATATTTCCGGGGTGGGGAAGTCGCGCCGTATTGTTCACCCGGCTGGCGGTACCCGCGAAGGATTGCAGGTTTTTATCGAGGATTGGAGCATCATTTTCGTGCCCATGTTAGGTTTTGCCCGACCCAACCCATCCGATGAGGCGCGTATTCCGCCAGTCCAGTTTAAGGAAGCGTGCGGGCGTATCGCTGTTTTTTTAACCGATGATCCGCAGGGCCGGGCTTTTTATGACTTCATCCTGTTCCAGGATCGCTCCTGGTTTGCGTGGGGCTATGGTTGGCCCAAGCAGCAGGCGGATATTGAACATACCGATTTTGAAGCCCTCGCTTATGAACTCATTCACAGTTTCATCCAGGACATCTTCGTGACCTGGAATACGCGTGAAGAAACCACCCTGGCGATGGCACTGGATGCCAAGCGCCGATCCTATATTTATGGCCTGCCCGGTGAAGATCGTCTCGGTTAAGTTGTTCTGCTGCGTTCTATTATTGCTGTTCCTGCGCTCATATTAAGAATTTTGAGCGCTTTTTTTATCTGAAATCCCACATATCCCACTTTGGGAATAGAATCCGAATGTTAAAAATTTCGAACGCGCTCAAAATTTTAAGGTTAGAAATCGTTTATACCCCTTGACTCGCGACATATCCCCATATCTGGCGGATACAGGACTCTTAAACCGCCATATCTGGTGGTTAGACTCCCTACGACTCAATACGAGTCTTCTCTCTTTCAAAACTTTCTAATTTTCAATCGGGGGAATTGAAACCCAACCTTAAAACTTTCGATTTTGGGTCCCAATTTGATTGCCCCAGCCCTTGCCGTTTGTTAAAATGGTTTTACTGTCAAGGGGTTAGACATCCTCTGTGGAGCCGGTAGGTATCTCCCAGTTGGCGAGATGAGATCGGTTTTCACGCTCCATTGCACGGATCGTCATAGTTCGAAATAAACACACTGGGTTAGGCATGCGTGCCTATCGTTGTTATTGGTTTTGCATTTCCTGAAAATAGGGCCAAACTTATGTTATCCGCACGGGATGCCTGGCAAGCGACATTAGGCCAGCTTCAACTCCAACTCAATCGCGCCACCTTCGACACCTGGCTTAAAGGGTCGGATGTGATGGCGTATGAGGATGGGGAATTCGTGATCCGCGTGCGCCATGCTTACGCCAAGGATTGGTTGGAAAAACACCTTAACCACCTGATCACGCGGACCCTTACCTCGATCCTGGGACGGTCAGTCAAAGTTAATTATGTGGTTCAATTACCAGCGCACCGTACCCTGCGCCCCCTGCCGGGTTCACTCTGGGATACTCCGACCACCAACACGGTTTACCAGGACGCAACCGAAGGGCGGACCGAAAATTCGTCGCTCGTGGAGCGCGCCATTCGGGAAGCGCTGCAAGCACAGGAAGAAGAAGCGGACGATTTGCATTTTCCCGAATGGGACACACCGGTCACCCGAAAATCTCAGCCGCACTCGAATCCGTTTCACACGCCGCTCAACCGCCGCTACACATTTGATACGTTTGTAGCGGGAGATAGCAACCAGTTTGCATATGCGGCGGCGCGTGCGGTTGCGGAATCCGAAGACATCAACTACAACCCCCTCTTTATTCATGGTGGGGTAGGGTTGGGCAAAACCCATCTTTTGCAAGCCATCGGTCATATCTGTGAAGCCGATGATCGCGCTGTCCTGTATACCACCGCCGAAGCGTTTACCAACGAGCTGGTAATGGCTATTCGCGCCAAAAAAACAGCCGAATTCCGGGATCGCTATCGTAATGTGGATGTCCTGCTGGTGGATGACATCCAGTTTATGGCCGGAAAACCCAGCTCCGAAGAAGAATTTTATTATACCTTCAATGAAATCTTCAGTCGGGGCGGTCAAATCGTGGTCGCTGGCGATCTGGCTCCCCGGCAGATGTCTCAATTGGACGAGCGTTTGCGTTCGCGTTTTGAAGGCGGCTTGATTGCCGACCTTCAGCCGCCTGAATATGAGACACGGCTGGCGATTCTGGAAGTAAAATCGGCAGCCCAGGGAACGGACCTTCCTGGCGATGTAGCTCACTTTTTAGCCGAACACGTAACCGCCAACATTCGCGAATTAGAGGGCCTGCTCACCCAGGTGATGGCGCGTGCGAATCTGTCCCATCAACCGCTTACCTTGTCGCTGGCCCGGCAGGTCATCGCTGCCACCGCGCTCCCCAAACAGCGTCCTGCCAAGGCGCGGCGTGCCGCGAAGTTAGACGAGGTACTCGAAGCTACCGCCAGCTATCATCAGTTGTCGCTGGACGATCTGTTAGGCAAACGCCGCACCAAAGACGTTGTCCGGGCGCGCCATATTGCTATCTATCTCGCCCGCGAAGAAACCGAAGCCTCGCTCCCCGAAATCGGCGAAGCTTTGGGCGGTCGTAACCACAGCACCGTGCTGCACGGTTATCAGAAGATTGCCGAAGAAGTTGCCGCCGATGACGATCTGCGTGAAGAAGTTGCTGCCATCCGCCGCCAACTCAACCTGCTATCCGACCTATAACAGTCGCATTGAAACCCACAAAAAAGGGACCGTCAGGTCTCTTTTTTATTTGCCATTAGTCGGCCTATCCGCTCATTCGTTCTGTGGATAACCTGTTGATAACTTGTGGATAACCTGTTGATAACTCCCTTCAGCCTGTGGATAACCTGTTGATAACTTTTTATCCCACACTTTCCCACATAACTAACCCAACCCCCATATCTGGCGTATAACAGCGTCTATCGCCCCCTAAATACAGGATTTCCCCGTTGTAATACTCTGACACATTCAAATTTAGCCGTTTTATACTGTCGATAACTTTTCCGACTTATCAACAGGGCTGTTGATAACTTTCCGCCTGCCAAAACCTATATATAGGGGTACAATCAGATCAGCACCCCCAGATAGAGGGGTTAGAGTACTGTTTAGCTGTGATTGGTGTTGAGTTATCAACATATCGACATCTCCTACTACTACTATTTAAGAATTTAGATCCTTTGTTGAAAACTTTTATTGGGTAGTCTAGTAGCCAATCGTCTATAACCTTCTAATTGCTCTCCACCGCACTATTGTGTACGATTAAAAGCATTTCCTAGCTGATAAGGATGCACGCTATGGTCGAGTATCCCCCTACTCTCGAGGCGCAAGAAAAAGAAATCCGCCGCTTGAATCGCTTGGTTGAAGCGAGTCTGGTGATCAACTCAACGCTCGATTTGCGCGTGTTGCTTGAACTCATTATGGATCACGCCGCTGAGATCACTGGGGCAGAATCCGCGTCGATCATGCTCTATGATCGCAATTCCAATGAACTACATTTTGTTGCTTCGACCAGCAGTAGTCCCGTCGCCAAAGATTTGCTAAAGATTCCGGTACCATTGGATGGGAGTCTGGCTGGAACTATTTTGCGTGAAAACCGGGCGATTGTGCTGGATGATGTCGCCTCCGATCCGCGCCATTATCGTCAGGCGGACAATCAAAGCGGCTTTGAAACCCGTTCCCTGATCGGAGTCCCTATGCGTTTCCGCGACCAGTCAATAGGTGTGCTGGAAGCGGTGAATAAGCGCGAAGGCAAATGGAGCGACGATGATCGCCGCAGCTTATTGATTCTGGCATCCCAGGCGGCGGTTGCCATCACCAATTCCCGTTTAGTCGAACAAATCCAGCGCGCCTTTAACGAACTTGATCAACTGGATAAGCTCAAGAACGATTTTATCGCCATTGCGTCCCACGAATTGCGCACGCCCTTGAGTGTTATTTTAGGCTATGCAACCTTTCTGAAAGAAGATGCCAAGGGTGAGATAGGCGAACATGCGAATGCCGTGCTCAACAGCGCGATCCGCATGCGCAATCTGATCGAAGATATGACCAACTTACGTTATCTCAAGTTGGGCGAGTCCGAATTAACTCGCGAACACATTC
>DATAMF010000353.1:0-8623 GCA_036260665.1 Aggregatilineaceae bacterium
AAAGGGGTTTACATCCGCAGCATGGCGAATCGCGGCAGTTTAGGCGGCCTCGCAGCGACAACCGGCGATGTCGTGCGCGTCTTGGATGCGGCTGGATTTGACTATGTGCTGATCGAAACCGTCGGTGCCGGTCAAAGCGAAGTCGATATCGCCCGCACCGCCATGACCACTATCGTTGTGGATGCGCCCGGTTTGGGCGATGATGTTCAGGCCATCAAAGCGGGCATCCTCGAAATTGCGGATATTCTGGTGGTCAACAAAGCGGATCGTCCCGGTGTGGAAAATACGGTGCGCGCTCTCAAAGCCATGCTTGAACTCGGCCACCGTATGATCTATTCCGGTCATCACGGCGGCTCGCTGCTTCCGTCCAGCAAGAACGGCACGCCCGACTATGATTTCTGGTCCGTGCCCATCATCAAAACCGTGGCTATTGAGTATCAGGGCATGGACGATCTCGCCCAGGCCATCGCGCTGCACCGCGCCTATTTACAGGAATCCGGGCTGTGGCACAACCGGGAACGCCAGCGCGCCGAAGCCGAATTTGCCGCCCATTTACGTGAGGAACTGCTCAACCGCCTGCTGGCGAAGTATTCGCCCGCGCAACTGGAAGCCCTGATTCAGCGTATAATGGTACGAGAACTTGATCCCTATCAGGCCGTGAACGAGTTGTTAAATATCGAGCGCGGCCTCAATTGAAGTCGCGCTCGAAAGGGTTATAAGCAGCCATCGTCACCAATCGATGAAAACGTCTGCTCGTCTGAGAAGATTCGATCCGCTTGACAATAAATCCGGCGTCAGCGGATCGAATCCGCAGTGCCAAAAGCAATAACTATTTAGATTGTACCCTATTTCCGTTAATTGTTTACGAAATTTTTATGAATTTTTCGTAAAGAAAGCGCGACCCATTGCGAGTCGCGCCTGTATGAACCTGTTTCGCTCGCTAACGCTGGGGCTATTTCGCGCCGGGCACAGGTCCCTGCGGAGCAATCGCCGACGCGGGCACGTAACCATAATTCGCGCCGCCAACAAACACCTTGTACCACAGATCACCATCGGTACCCGTCACCTGCCCCACGATGAACCACGTCTGTCCGGCTTTCAGCACGGGCTTGAGTGCGGCGGTTGGGCTGGCTTCGGAGTACACCGGGGTATCCACCAATACGGTACCGAGAACGCGCTGGCTCGCGGGCGGCTCATTGATGCCGTACACATCGCCATAGGGATTAAAAACCGATCCGGTTACGCAGTCGGCTTCTGCCGATGTGCTGCTCAGTTCCAGGCCGTTCGGGGCATAAACAACTGCCTTGTAAAGTGTCTTCCCGTCAGGCGGTACGGGCGCAGAACCGGAACTTCCAATTCCAGACATGCCGGAAGATACCGTATCCATCGAATCGTAGAAATTGCCGTATAGCGCCGATGTGTAGCTAACTTCTTGGTGAAGGATGTATCCAGCGGGAATATTGTAGTCAACGTAAAATACGACATAATTGCCGCTCACCGGATCACAGCTAGGGTAGTACCACTCAGCGCCATAAAACTCAACATATGCTTCGCTCTGCGCCGATGCGCGTGGAGCTACACCGAATACGGTTGCCGCGAGCAGAACGACAACAGCGAGACGAACCAATAGATGTTTCATAGTTTCCCCTCCAATGGTGGGATTGAATGATAAGAGGAAATAAGCTTTTTCAGTGTATCACGACATCGAATAATAATGAATAAAAATCTTATAAATTTCTGCAATAAATTATTTAAACAAAAAGAGGGCACCTTGCGGCACCCTCTTCGGTGGCCGTTTCAGCCAAAACCTTACTTCGCGCCGGGCACCGCCCCCTGCGGAGCCATCGTCGAAGCAGGCACATAAGCCGTATTCGCGCTGCCCACAAAAACCTTATACCACAGTTCACCATCCGTGCCGGTCACCTGACCGACGATGAACCATGTCTGTCCAGCCTTCAGCACCGGTTTGAGCGCTGCCGTTGGGCTGGGTTCCGAGTACACCGGGGTATCGACCAACACATTGCCCATTACGCGCTTGTCCGCCGCCGGCTCGTGAACGCCGTACACATCCCCATAGGTCGGGAAGATCGCGCCCGTCACACAGTTCACCTCAACGCTGGTTGAACTCACCTGCGCCCCGTTCAGGTCCAAAATTTCCACATTCCACAGGCCTCGCCCATCCTGCGGGACAGGCATTATGTACCCTGTATAAAGGCCGACATAGTCGAAAGCCTGAGACCACGAATACTCATAATACTGAGGCCCTTGTGTCGGCGACTCGGTCCAATACCGGCTGTGCCAGGTAAAACCGGCGGGAATGTACATATCCAGGTCTACCATGGCTGCACCATCAGCCGTACACGGCGCTGGAGTGAGCCACTCTCCCCCAGAGAACGTCGCATGCGGTTCGTCCACCGCCGACACCGAAGGGAGACTTCCCCAGAGAAAAACAGCGCTAAGAACGAGTACCAGAACACGTATTCTTTTCATGCTTTAAACCCCCTCTGATCGCAGAAAACGCAGAAAAAAAAGAGGGCACCCATGCGGCACCCTCATGAACAGCCCTTACTTCGCGCCAGGTACAGCCCCCTGCGGAGCCATCGTCACGGCAGGCACATAAGCCGTATTCGCACTGCCGACGAACACCTTATACCACAGTTCGCCATCGGTGCCCGTCACCTGCCCCACGATGAACCACGTCTGTCCGGCTTTCAGCACTGGTTTCAACGCAGCCGTTGGGCTGGGTTCGGAATACACGGGAGTATCGACTAATACGGTTCCCATCACGCGGGCGCTCGCCGCAGGCTGGTTAATGCCATACACATCGGCATACGGTCCCCACAATTGCCCTGTCGTGCAGTCTCCCTTGAGCGTGGATGTCGTTAGATGCTCACCGTTGGGCGCATAGATATCAATTTGGTTCACCGTATAGCCGTCAGCGGGTGCAAACAGAGCCGACGAAGAGCTGTAATCAAAAAACGAGTCGGCAATATATTCATAGCCGCCATTGTACTGGACACCCCCGGAAGCCGACCACGAAAACCACGTCTCCGTAAGCCTATAGCCTGGGGCCATCGCGTATACGTAGTCATACCCATATTTTCCAAAGCCCGTGCCAGCATCGCAGGGCACAAGCCATGTAAGATTCATAAAGACTAGAGTCGGTTTGCCATCCTGGGCGGAAGCTTGCGGAGCCACACCGAATACCGTGGCGACGAGGAGAACAACAGTAGCTAAACGAACGGCTAGACGTTTCATTAGGTCCCCTCCAATTAAAAAGCGTGGTGAAGTAAGCAATTTCAGTGTATCACACCATTAATCTGTTACTCATAAAATTCTCATAAATTCTTGCAGCTAAATCGTTTGAATCAAAAGAGGGCACCCTACGGCACCCTCTTCGCTAGTCCAGTCTTTTATGCGCTTATTTCGCGCCAGGTACAGCCCCCTGCGGAGCCATCGTCGCGGCAGGCACATAAGCCGTATTTGCACTGCCGACAAACACCTTATACCACAGTTCGCCATCGGTGCCGGTGGTCTGTCCCACAATGAACCATGTCTGTCCGGCTTTCAGCACCGGTTTCAACGCAGCCGTTGGGCTGGGTTCGGAATACACGGGAGTATCGATTAATACGGTTCCCATCACGCGTTTGTCCGCCGCAGGCTGGTTAATGCCGTACACGTCGCCGTAGCTCGTCCACACTTCGCCCGTCGTGCAGTCGGCGCGGAACATGGTTGAACTCATCAACACGCCGTTCGGGGCATACATATCATAGTGGGCCATGATGTACCCATCATAGGCAACCGCCCATTTATGATAAACGGAAAATGTCTCATATGTATCATAGACATAATCCCCTGAGCTTGATCCGCCGCCCCAGGTTGAGGAAAACCATTCTATATAGTAGCTGAATCGATATCCAGGCTCTGCCGCATAAGCGTAATCAATCCCTGCCACGCCGTAGCCAGATGAAGCTGGGCAATTTTCAAACCAAACAATATTGGCCCAGGCTGCCGAAGGCGTGCCATCTTGGGCGAATGTTTGCGGCGCGCTACTACATACTGCGGCCATAAGCCAAACGACTACAGCCACGCGCATCAACAACTGTTTCATTTTCCCCTCCATTGGGACTATGTGAGTTACGCGCTTTCAGTGTAGCACACTTGCATAAAAATCCTGTGCCAATTTCCCCGTACCCATTCGTGAAAATGCGCTGTTTGCGGTAGACTCGCAATAAGTATTAATCATGAGGATAAGCCACATGGGTGACTATGATCCCGGCAGCCCATTTGACGATTACGATCAGCGCCGTCGGCGCAGCCGTCGCCGCCGCACCGAAAATGAGATCGACGATGCCTGGGCCGCTGCCGACCAGGATGATCTCTACGATGATGCTGCCGAAATTGAAGACCTCGCCGCCGGATACGTCGATGACCGGCTGCGTCCGCCCCGCGATTCGATGAATACCGAGCAAATTAGTCTCCGCGATCTGGGACCGATCAAGGGCGCAGCCCGGCGTTTGCAGGAACGCACCCGCCACCAGCCGCCCCGCCAGGAGCGCATCCGCCGCCACTATGATCCAGAGGAAGCCTACGCCGACAGCCCCAGCTACCAGGCCAACAAGCGCAATATTCTGGATCGCGTCCTCGATCCGATTAGCGGCGAAATCAATTACACACCGTCCAAACCAAAGCGTGGTGTTCCGAGCAACGCGCGCCCGCCCCTCCCCGTCTGGGGTATCGCGATGCTGGTCATCTTAGGATTGGTTGCGCTGTTGGTCGTTGTCTTTGCCTGTGGTGCCGCCATCTGGCTGATGCAGGGCTAATGCCGTTTGCAGCTTGCGTATTTGATCATAAAATATGCTCAGTGGCGGCGACTTCTAAACGAACGGAGATGCACAGTATGATGATCAATATGGTGATCGACGTGGTGGACGATAAGCTGCGTGCCCGCCGCAGTGAAGCGCGAAATACGCCACCCAAGTACAGCTACGATATTGAAGGCAGACAGGTGAATGTTTGGGTCGATATAAAAGGGATTGACCCCGATGAAATTTATGATCTCGTTTGGGTAACGACCCTTAACACGGCCCAAAACTGGCGCTAATCATTGAACGCAGGCTTTTCCCACCGGCGTATTTTCACAATAGCTTCTTCCAATTCTTTTTCAAATTTTGCCATACCGCTGATCGACGGATCGTACAGAATATAACGCCACTGCTGCAGATCAAACGGAATGTCATTAATCTGCTGCGAGATCTGAATCGTCGGTTTGCCGAGCGTATGCGCAATCCCCAGTTCATAGAACACATTCGGATTCTTGGTAGTACAGTCGGCGATCACCAATTTAGCGGCGTTTGTCACCGCCCAAATTTCTGACACAATCGAATGCTGCGAAAAGAAATCATCGGCCCGTTTGATCACCAATCCCAGTTTGCTGGCAACACGCTTCACGTAGTTCTCATACACGGCGGTGAGATCATCCCGAAAAGGCATAATCATCAAAATATCAGTCTCGTACTGTTTATCTTCTTCAGGCGGGCCAAAAACCGGGCGTACAAATGTATACTCACCCAATGTATATTTGATCGCCGCGTCGCGTTCCTTCGGCTGGGGTTTGACTCGCGATAGAGCCGCTTTGTCCTGCTCTACCATCCGTTCGATCACCATGCGTGTAACCGTATTCGCGAATTCTGGGCAATGACGGACCAAACGGATAAAATGAGGGCGGCTTATTTCAAGGACTTTGGTTTCTTCTTTGGTATAAATAAAGGCGGTTCGTTTCCGGTTCAGCAGCAGCGCAATTTCCCCAAAGCAGCCGTCCCGAATCTTATCGATTTGGAACATTTCGTCGCCCACTTCGGCATAAACGCCGACTTCACCCGTGATCAGGATGAAAAATTTGTCGGCGTATTCACCCTGACGACAGAGCTGCTCGCGCGCCGGATATTTCATAATACGGACATCACAGAGCATATCCTTGAAAGTTTCATCCGGCACATCGCTCAACAGATTACGAAGTCTTCTCTCCTGCTCTTCTGTTAAGATAGTTTCTTCGCCCGCCATGACACCCCTCCTGAACGCCGTATTTTAAGAATTATATATCACTTCCAATCCCCACGCTTCTGCCAGACCTCGCATCAAAATCTCCAACCTATTTCTTATTCCCCGGCGCTATTCGCCCCTGTTTCAATATGTTATAATTTCCTGCTATACTCCCTGTATTGTTTGACGGAAGGGTCCGATTTCCGTCTACTGTGTGAGGTCTGATGTTAAAACCAATCCTCAAGGCCGTCTTTGGCGACCCCAATGAACGCGAACTCAAACGCCACCGCGAAGTGGTTGAACAAATCAATGCGCTTGAACCCCAGATCAAGGCTATGAGCGACAGCCAACTGCGGGATAAAACAGACGAATTCCGCCAGCGCTTAGCAGATGGCGCAACCCTCGACGATCTGCTGGTCGAAGCTTTTGCGGTGGTGCGCGAAACCGCCGTCCGTACTATCGGCCAGCGCCATTATGATGTCCAGCTCATCGGCGGCATCGTGCTGCACCAGGGCAAAATTGCCGAAATGAAAACGGGCGAAGGTAAGACTCTGGTTGCCACCCTGCCGATGTATCTCAACGCGCTCACCGGGCGCGGCGTGCATCTCGTCACCCCGAACGACTATCTGTCGAAATTCGGTTTGCAGCAGATGGGGCCAATCTATCATTTCCTCGGCCTGACCTCCGCTGTGATCCAGAATCGGGGCGAAACCGATACCATGCACTCGTTCCGCTACAATCCGACATGGCCGAGCGAAGACGCCCGTTTCCACCGTCTGGAACCCATTGATCGCCGCGATGCCTATCAAGCTGACATCACCTACGGCACCAACAACGAATTCGGCTTCGACTATCTGCGCGACAACATGGTGCGCAACCTGGAACGTCAGACCCAGCGCGGCCACTATTACGCCATCGTGGACGAAGTTGACAACATTCTGATCGACGAAGCCCGCACCCCCTTGATCATCAGCGGTCAGGCCGATCAGCCGTCCGATCTCTATACGCTGTTCGCTCGTTTGGTGCGCAATCTCACCCCCAGCAGCGAAGCCAGTATCGACGAGGAAGAACCCGACGGCGATTTTGTCGAAGAACTGCGCAACCGCAGCGCCTATCTCACCGAAACAGGTGTCGAGAAGATCGAGCAGATGCTCCAGCGCGAGAATATGCTGCAAGGCGACAACCTCTACCATCCCGATAACGCCGACATGATTCCGTATCTGGACAACGCTCTGCGCGCCAATGTCTGTTACCAACTCGACAAAGATTATGTCGTCATGAGCGGTCAGGTGATCATCGTCGATGAGTTCACCGGGCGTCTCATGCACGGACGGCGCTTCTCTGAAGGGCTGCACCAGGCCATCGAAGCCAAAGAAGGCGTTGAGGTACGCCAGGAAAATCTGACACTGGCAACCGTCACCTTCCAGAACTATTTCCGCATGTACGAAAAATTGGCGGGCATGACCGGTACCGCCATGACCGAGGCCAGCGAGTTTGACGAAATCTACCGCCTCGAAGTCACCATGATCCCGACCAACCTGCCGAACATCCGCGAGGACAAACAAGACCTCGTGTTTATGAACGAAAAGGCCAAGTGGAAATCCGTCGTGGACGACATCAAAGAGCGCCACAAACGCGGCCAGCCCGTTCTTGTGGGTACGACTGCCATCGAAACCAGCGAACGCCTGAGCAAAATGTTGGATCGTGTGGGCATTCCGCATCAGGTGCTCAACGCCAAACAGCACGAACGTGAAGCCCTCGTCATCGCCCAGGCCGGGCGTCCCGGCTCCGTCACCATCGCCACCAACATGGCCGGACGTGGTGTTGACATTCTGCTCGGCGGCAATCCTGATGGGCTAGCCCGCGAAAAACTGCGCAAACGCTACAGCATCGACATCACCGAAGCGACCCCCGAACAATGGGCCGAAGTGCTGGAAGAAGCCAAAGCTGAAATCGCGGAAGGTCGCGTCAAAGTGTTGGAGAATGGCGGCCTGTATGTCCTCGGTACCGAGCGCCACGAAGCCCGCCGGATCGACAACCAGTTGCGGGGCCGCTGTGCGCGCCAGGGTGACCCCGGCGAAAGCCGGTTTTATCTCAGCCTCGAAGATGAACTCATGCGCCGTTTCGGGGGCGAACGCGTCAAGAATTTCATGAAATGGGCCGATATGCCCGAAGACGTCCCCATCGAACATGGCCTGATCTCCAAATCCATTCAGCAAGCCCAGGTGCGCGTCGAAGGCTACCACTTCGACATCCGCAAGCGCGTGCTTGAATATGACGATGTGGTCAACAAACAGCGCGAAACCATCTACAAAGAGCGTCAGAAGATTCTCAACGCCCAATCTGGCGAACTGCGCGATCAGGTTCAGCACATGATCACCGAGCAGATTAGCGCCCTCATCGAAGCCAATCTTCAAGGCGATCCCATCGATTGGGATTTGGAAGAACTACACCGCAGTGCCTATGCGCTCTTTGTAGATGGTTTCGCGCTGTTTGTTGACCACATCGTCATATTCAAGCACGCGCTTGCGGATGTCGAAGTGGTAGCCTTCGACGCGCACCTGGGCCTGCTGGATGGATT
>DATAMF010000361.1:0-16048 GCA_036260665.1 Aggregatilineaceae bacterium
TTACGATCTGTCACATAACGTGGATCATCTCGTCAACTTGTTATATACCGCCGTGATCCAGGATGCTGCCTTAGTCGCTTTTTCAATGATCGCGCACGACACACGCGCTGATTTTGGCGACAAGCAAGAGCAGGCTGAATATGTAGGCCGTTTAGTCGCTGCCCTTGAAGGACGTATTCCGCTGGCCTTAGAACATGTTTACGTACCGCTTATCATGGGCGGCATGCAGCTCGCCGCCCGTGTGATCTTGCCTGCCGAAAAACCCTGGGATAGTCTGGATCAACTAAAAGAAGCGCACAGTGGCCGCGAAAGTCTGGCGGGTGCCGCTTTTAGAGAAGTATTTGGTATTCTCGACAAACTGATTGAAAAGACAGAACGCGTACTCTGGGAAATGCGGATTCCGCGCTGACGAATTTCATGCATAGTTCCTACATGTTTCTGATAGCTGGCGCGTCGCGAGCGGTGTAAACTCATAGCATCCAGCAATATCGATGAATACGGGCTTACGGTGTCCCACGACACTGTTCACGCACATCGTACTAACAAGGAACACACACTATGATGCGTTTTGATCGATTTACGGAGCGTGCGCAGGATGCTGCGGTAAGAGCTTACGAAATCTTGCAGCGCTACGGTCACAACCAGGTAGATACAGAACACATGCTCCTGGCGCTTCTCGAACAGCCCGGCGGGGTTATTCCCCAAATGTTGGAAAAGATGAGCGTGGATCAGGACATGATCCGCGAGCGCCTGGACGAAGTGTTAAAAGCCAGCCCCAAAGCCGCCATTTATGGTGGCGGTGCTGGTCAGGTATTCATCACCCCGCGCGTCAAGCGTGTGGTTGATGTCGCCAACGAAGAAGCTAATCGTCTGAAGGACGAATATATCAGCACTGAGCATCTGTTTTTGGCGATCCTCAGCGAGCGCCGGACCGCTGTCGCGCGGATTCTGGCCGAAGCGGGTGTCACCAAAGAACGGGTGATGGATGTCATCAAAGAAATTCGCGGCGGTCAGCGTGTGACCGATCCCCAGGCCGAGTCTCGCTACCGGACGCTCGAAAAATACAGCCGCGACCTGACCCGCATGGCGCAGGAAGGCAAACTCGACCCGGTAATTGGCCGCGATGAGGAAATTCTGCGTGTCATCCAGATTCTCAGCCGCCGCACCAAAAATAACCCGGTGCTCATCGGTGAGGCCGGTGTGGGTAAAACCGCGATTGTCGAAGGTCTGGCCCAGAAAATTGCGACGGGTGATGTCCCCGAAATTCTAAACGGCAAAAAAGTCGTGAGTCTGGACCTCGGCGGCATGGTCGCCGGGAGCCGCTTCCGTGGCGAATTCGAAGAACGCTTGAAGGCGGCTATCGAAGAAATTCAACGCTCCGAAGGTGAGATTATTCTGTTCATTGACGAACTGCATCAGGTCGTTGGAGCAGGGGCCGCCTCAGGAGCCTTGGACGCCAGCAATATGATGAAACCCGCCCTTGCGCGTGGTGAACTCAACTGCATCGGCGCGACGACCCTGGATGAGTACCGCCAGTTCATCGAGCGTGACTCGGCTTTAGACCGCCGTTTTGCGCCCGTTTTTGTCGAGGAACCAACCGTCGATGATACGATTGAAATGCTGCGCGGGCTGCGTGATCGTTATGAGGCTCACCACAAGGTGACTTATACCGATAACGCGCTGGTTGCCGCTGCCAAGCTGAGCCATCGTTATGTGACAGATCGTAAGCTTCCCGATAAAGCAATTGACTTGATGGACGAAGCCGCCTCCAAGCTGCGCGTGGCCCTCTATTCGATGCCCGATGAATTGAAAGAAATGAAGCGGGAATTGGATCGTTTGGCGATGGAAGAAGAAGACGCCAGCCTTCAGCGTGACTACGAACGTGCTGCCATCATCAAATCTAACCGTCTGAAGATGGAACAGGACTACGAAGAAGAACGGGAACGCTGGCAGCAGGAACACACGCTTGATGAGATCGTGGACGAACACGACATCGCCGAAGTCGTCGCGCAGTGGACAGGCATCCCGGTCAACCAGATGATGGAAACCGAGGCTGATAAGCTGCTCCGCATGGAAGAGGACCTGCACAAGCGCATCGTCGGTCAGGAAATCGCGGTGGCTGCAATTGCCGATGCGATTCGCCGTGCCCGCAGCGGTCTGAAAGACCCTCGCCGCCCCATCGGATCATTTATCTTTTTGGGAAGCAGTGGTGTCGGTAAGACCGAACTGGCAAAGGCGCTGGCTGAATTCCTGTTTGATGATGAAGATGCGTTGCTTCGCATCGACATGAGCGAATATCGTGAACAGCACACGGTCAGCCGTCTGTTTGGGGCACCTCCCGGATATGTGGGTTATGAAGAGGGCGGCCAACTGACCGAAGCGGTGCGCCGCCGTCCCTACCGCGTCGTGTTGTTCGATGAAATTGAGAAGGCGCATCCCGAAGTCTGGAATGCATTGCTGCAAATTCTCGAAGATGGCCGCATGACCGATGGACAGGGCCGCGTCGTTGATTTCCGCAATGCGGTCATCATCATGACGAGCAACCTGGGGACGGAATTCGTCAACAAAGGCGGGGCGCTCGGCTTCGTGCCTGGTGGCGATCCACAGCTTGTTGCCGATCACAAGCAGATTGAAGAGGCATTGCGCCGCAACTTCCGGCCCGAATTCTTGAATCGGATTGACGAGATCATTATCTTCGAGCCGCTGTCCCGCCAACAGGTTGAACATATTGTAGATCTGCAAATGCGCGACATTGCGCTGCGAATGGAAGAACAGCATCTTTATGTCGCCATGACGGAAGATGCTCGTGCTAAACTGGCTGAAATTGGCTTCGATCCCCAGTTTGGGGCGCGCCCCTTGCGCCGTGCGCTTCAGCGTTACGTCGAAAGCCCGCTGAGTGTTCGTTTGCTCAAGGGGGAGTATCATGCCGGAGATCTGGTAGAAGTCTATCTTAACGAAAATGGAGAAATTGACTTCCGCCGCGTAGAAGGTGGCTCCCTGCCTCAGCCGCTAACAAAAGATGTCGAACACGCCGACGCCGAATAAGTAGCGAACAAACGAGGGACAGGCAACAAACCTGTCTCTCGTTTCTCGTTATCTGTCCCTTACCCACCCCGTCCGTAACACGCCCATTATTAACCATCCAAGTTCACCATTGAAAGACTATCCGTCCCCGAACATCCGTGCTATACTACAGGTTGATCCCATGCCCTTTACCAACCTGGAACTCAAAACCCAAAACCCAAAACCCAAAACGTAGAACTCAGAAAAAAGCGGGGGGGGGGGGGATCATCCCAAGATCAACAAACAGACCATTTTACCCCTCCAGTTCTCCCTCAAACGATGTCTCAAGGGGGGGTAACTTTTTAGACCAAGATCCACAATCCACCCCGCCTGAGCGAGAGAATGTCAAACTTAGGTAAACCTTAGATCAAACTTAGGCCCGCCGAAAAATGCGACGTATCCCTCGTAGTTGTCGCACCCGATGTGTCATTTTACAGAAGATCAACCGGCCTATCTGCTCGTAGACCAACTCGCTGATCGAACCGCAAGATCGTCAAAGGCAATATGCGTTTTTTGGTCGCGATTCGTTCCGACAATCAAAGCAACTTGTCCCTCACTTTGATTTGAAACATCGTTCACTTCGCCCAAAAACTGACCATCGACATAAATCCCTACGTAATCATCGACACAAACCGCCCGGATAGCGTTTTGAGCTTGCCCTTGTTTAATCACGTCCGACTGGTGCCAATCGAGAATAAATTCCAGATTCGTAGACCGTAGTTGGGCGATCCCGTAATGCCCATCCCCACTGATCAATACCGCATATCCGCCGGTTGGTCTCCCGGCCTCATTCACCGTCAGGCGGCACACCACGCCGTACAGATTATCATCAGTGCCGCCGAGTTGTTCCGTGGTTACCTCGATCATGACATCAGCAGCCGCTTGTTCTCCACCAAGCCCTAGTGTGAAAGACGGATCAGCCGTTTCGTAAGTCATTTCATAGCGCCCATCTTGAATCGTCAAAGTGGTGCGCGAGATGACTTCCTCTGTATTAGGACGATAGGCAACATATTCCCCTTCCTCCCACTGTCCCGCCTCATCAAAGGTCACACTGTAAAGCATCTCTCCCGCTTCGGCCTTCTTCGATGCTTGATTACTATCCGATTGCAGCAGAGCGAATCCAGCAATTCCTACTATAATTACAATCACCAATCCAATCAGGCTCCGTCGTACCATCGTTGCACACTCCTCTGAAAGTTGTCCTGATTGGTAATTATACGCTAAGCCAGTTCACGATCATGTATGGACCTTTATCACCTCATGATCGTAAAAAGTTTTAACTTTACTATGGAGAGGTAGATCGGACTGATATGGCAGTAATGGATCGGGTTATTCGTGTCGTTAAAAAGGGACCAGAAACCATTCGCGAGCGGTTCAGACGCCGTCCGAATCATTTTATTCTACGCCTACAAGAACAATGCAGTCTAAGCATTGCAGGCTCAGAAGCGCTCTTAGCTTATATGGAAAAACCGAACAAAAAGAATGCCCAGCGCGTTCGTCAGCTTGAAAAAGAAGCGGACGAAGTACGCCGCATTTTAGTCGATGAGTTAAACCACACCTTTGTTACACCCATTGACCGCGAAGATATTCACGCGCTTTCGCGGGCCATTGATGATATTTTGGATGACACATGGTTTACCATCAATGAAATGGATATTTTAGAAGTCGTCCCTAATAAATTTCTCCACGAAATGGCTGAACTCTTAGGGCGTGGATCTGGGGAAATAAAATTAGCGATGGATCGTCTTGCTGACCATCCAAGTGTGGCAAGCAATCATGCTATTCGCGCCAAGTCGGTCAACAACGATATGGAAACCCTCTATGCCCAGGCCCTGGCTGATTTGTTCCAAAAACCCAAAGACCTGGAAAATGTGATCACCATGCTCAAACTGCGCGAAATTTACCGGCATCTGTTTCACGCGGCTGGTCGTATTGGAGACGCGGCTAATACCATCGATGATATCGTCGTGAAATTCTACTAATCGCAATTATCCGGCAGGATGATCACGAAATATCTTTCCTGCCGGGTGTTACCTAATCCGGTAGATGGGTCTCACTCTCCGCCGGAGCAGGCTGAACACGTAGGTAAGGTGATCCAGCAGCAAATCGCTCAATGGGTAAATAACCATACTGCCAAATAGCGAAGAGGCTTGCGATATTAACTGCAATCTGCCGGAATACGAATATCCAGCTTGCTCCCCAGCCTTTAAACGGTGGGATGAGGATAAACATCAAAAGCGGTGTTATTCCAGAGATGACAAAATGAATCCGGTTAACTATCCAGACGCGCTCATGTGCCATCAATAGAAGGCCCGTCCAAAACAACAGGCTGTCAATAACATTGCCCAACAGCATAATCCGCAGATAATCGGCGGCCACCAGATAAGCACTTTTCTGACTGATTAATTCGATGATTTGCTCGGCGAAGACAAAAAAGATGACGGCACTGGAGATAGCAATCAACCCGCTGAGGGTTGTCAGGGTCGCAATAGTCGAACGGAGTTGTTTTATTCCCTTTTGACGAGCGCGGACGATCTCTGGATAGCCTAACATGGTAATAGGCAATTTCAATTTATAGTGCAGATGCACAGCACTTACGGCAACTTTGTATATGCCGCTGACCGCGGGACCACCGATAAATCCCAGAACAAGAACATCCAGATTCTCAGAGAGCAATTTGAGCGTCCCCAGGACATTAGTGCCGAAAATGAAGCTGATGATGCGTCGGCGTTCGTCAGAATCAAGGGATGTAGATGTTGTCAGCCCTCCCAGTTTACGGCGTGTGAGATATAGCGTAATCCCACCAAAGATAATGGTCTGCAATGCCCCTGCCAGCACAATCGCCAGAATGACCGCATGCAGCGTGCCAAACCAGAGCACAGCAATAATACTAAGAACACTGCGGAGACTATGCGACACGCCATCTTTAAAACCGAGTATATCAAACCGCTCGTAAACACGGAGTAGACCGTTGAATGTGGTATCAAGGGAGATTAACAGCAGCATGACGCCATACAGTGTGATTTCACGCGTCATGGATACATCATCAAGGAGATGGATAGCCGCGAGTTTGGAGGTCGCTATAAGAACCAGCAAAGCCACCACACCGGTTCCACCATCGATGAATACGCATAGGCGTAAGACAGCCAGGGCTTTGTCGGAGCGCTGCTCCATGAGATATTCATTGAAAAACTTAATAATGCCTTCCCAAACGCGGAAGTCGATGAAGGCATTAACCGTTGTAACGTAAGCGATGATCAGTGTGAGTTGGCCAAATGCGACCACGCTAAGGGTCCGGACGAGCACCGCCAGTTCAACCAGCCCTGCAATTTGAGCAATACCCATACCGCCAAACAGCCACAGCGACTGTCGAGCAAACTTGAGAAACGTTTTATGTTGGAGAACTCTACGCAGTATCACAATGAACCCGATTATCCTCTTCTCATGAGCGAATACGGCGGTGCTGTCATTCGGCAGCAGACTCGATGACGGGCAGCCATTCCATATCACCACTTGGAGTAAGCAAACTGGACGCTATCCAACCTGTATAACGGGCATTCTCGACGCGAATCCAACCACCATCACTATCCCGGCCAATGGCTGCAAAGGTCGTCGCATTTCCAACTTTGGCCACTTCTGCGGAATTTATATCCGGTTCGCTACGTACAAAAACCGCCTCATCGGTATAGACCGTCACCAACGGTTTATGGACCAGCCCAAAATCAAAGGGGGCAAACGTCCTGAGTTTGGATATTTCCACCGGAATCTCGAAGCAAGAAGTGGTACCTTCCCGGTTTAAGCACATCTCATTCAGTCGCGCCCTGGTAGACGCCACCCGCATTGGTATCCGCAGCTCGATAACGTCTCTAACCGCCACATCCGCATCGGCTATCGTGACTTCTGTTCCGTCTGGCTGAAGGAGAGACACCTGTTGCAGATCGGTTATCAGCGTGGTATCGCTGCTTCCATCCGCATTCAAATCAAACGATACCTCAACTCGCTCTGGTATAGTTGCTTGCTCAATCAACAGGTAAATATAACTTCTATCGGCAAAGGTCTGAACGCCCTTAATGTTTGCATCGGTGATAGGTACAGTGGTCACACTATCAGCATACTGCTCCCAATCGGAGCTGTTGCCATCAATGGCAATCCATGTGAAGCCGGGCACTAAACTCGGCCACTGTTCCTCTGGCAGTTCCAGCAGCCAGGCTGCTGTGCGTTCCGCAAATATCTGATTACCCGGATAAAATGGCGTGAAGCCATTCTGAGCAAGGCCAAATCCATTCTTGAATATTTCCGAGTCGCCCACCAGGACGATCCGTGATCCGGTGCCCATTTGCTCCGCGCGCACTGCGACATTCAGCTTGCCCAATGCATCGGTACCAATATTTAGTTCGAGAGGATCAACCGGATTGCCGAGTTCGGTTCTGAAGATCGCCTGCGCCGTTTCTCCATAGGCCGTCTCGGTATACAGCAAAGGACTGCCTTTACTTCCAATGCTCAACGGCTCGATCTCCATGTGGCGCGCTCCCCAGGCCCATATCGGCACTTGGTAGTGAGCCAGTGGCGCTACAATCGGGTCCTGCACGGCCTCAGGATAGGTCAGCATGCCGTTGTAAAGGGTGGTCGAGATTGTATCGACAGAAAACCAGGGTTCTGCCAGGAATGCATCGGAAATGGCGATGCCATAGTCCCACTCAAGCAGCGTACTCAGGCCGCTTCGTACAACCTGTGCCTCTACATTGCCTGCGCCATTAAAAGCACCTTCGGGATCGAAGGCAAACAGCAAATTATGTCCGTTCGCCAGATACATCCAAAGATAAGCAATCTGGGGCACGCCGAAGGTTCGAACCGGCCCAACGAGCACCACCACCTGGGCCTGTTCTGGAAGGGGGGTTCGCAGGTCCGAATACACAACCTTAGCGCCTAGATTGCGGAAAATCTGAGCCAGTCCACTAATGCCTGTCGGCCCAGTGTCCGTCATGGCTGCCGGTTCAAGCCCACTGCCCTGGATAAAAATCACCAGGGGTTGTGCATCGGTCTGGGCATATCCTGGGCCAGATGCGCCTACCAACAGCACGGCGATTAGCACTGCCATCAACCATAACTTAGACATAGGCTTTATTCTCACAGTTATCAAGAAGATGGTGTGGGCACAGGTGTGCTGGTAGCCGTCGGTCCTGGGGTTGGGAATATCATTTCCATGTTCTGTGAAGCATCGGCTCTAACCAACCAGGCTACCGTATTCAGCAAAAAATACACATTCCCAGGGTACAGGAAGCCGGCTGTAGTAACCGGTGAGGTTTGCAGCCCTTTGCCATTGGTTGCAAAGTCACGATCACCGATGATCACAATTCGAGATCCTGTCGTGAGATTCTCGGATGCAACGGCCAGCGTTAGCATATCCCCTGGTTTATCGATCCCTTCATCAAATTCAACGGTACCGTCCACTAAGTACGCGCCGAAGCTCGCTTCCCCATAATAATCAGCGCCGGAGTAAACAAGCGGCGTCGTACGGTATGTCTGGACGGATGCATCGTAATTTATGGAAGTCGCCACAAAAAACGTCAACGGATTGGACAAACCGGTTACGATGGGATGATCTGGACCGAAAGATGTGGTTGTAATATCGGTAACAAGTTCAGCAGGCGAAAGTAACTTGACTACAACATCTCCGCTGGTGCGCACCCCATAATCGGTCCAGGCTAGCTCAAAGAACCCCCCATCTGGCGCTATCGAGCGGTTAATGTCTATGATCACATTTCCCTCGGTATCAGTGGTCGGAGCCAGCGGTCCGACCAACAACAACAGCGAACCGCCATTATTCAGATAATGCCATATCCGAGCAATTTCCGGTGCCCCAACATACCGGATCGGGCCTGCCATCACCACCAGATCAGCGTCTTCTGGAATACCCAGCCGCCAGTCTACCGCATATAAATCGGCCCCCAGACTGCGCAGGAGGCCCGCTAGATGTGACAAACCTTCATCGGATCGATCAAATGGGCTGGCCTCTCGATCCTCTTCCGTAAAATAAATTTGATAACCATCTAGTCGAGTGACTTCTTGTTGGGAGTTGGCTGCCCCAATCGGTGATCCACCGTTTCCGACGATCACGATCAAAGCAATCAACGTAATTAGGTTCGTGACCAGAAGCAGTTTAAGATAGCGCATACGATTCCCTCACAGATCAGGGCGAGCAAACCAATAAGTAGCTTTACTTGCCGAAAGCAGATTTCACCGAATCCGAACACCGTTTGATAAACGGCTTCGGATCTCTCCAATCGAGTATGGCAAACACGTGCGGCTTGAAATAGGGTTTAACATACTGAAGCGGGCTGTACCGCTCCTGGCGGAAACTTTTTACGCTGTAACCGACATCCCGGATAAGATCAATCCAGTACACTCCGGTTCGAAATTCACTTGGCTGAGGTTTTTCTCCGCAAACGAGGTGCTGATAGTGTATCCAGGGGAAGTTAAGCCCACACTTGACAGCCAACAGGGTAGACAAGTTGTGTCGTCCATTGACCTCCATGAGTTTATAGACCCCATCACGCGGGTCTTTTTTGAACTCCGTGCAGGCATAGCCATAGAAGCCCATCGCCTGAAGAATTTTGCGCCCCGGCTCGATCACTTCGGGAACTCGCTCGCTCATCACCACACGCGGAGAGCCGAAAGTGGGTGGCGCATTTCGGACTTTTTGCCCAGTGAATTCAGCCAGCGGTTCGCCATCCCAGAAATAGGCATTGTAATTCACACCACATTCGTCGCCGCCTGGGATAAGCTCTTGCAGCATGACATCCAACCCTGCCTCAGCCGCCTCCTGATAGCTTTTGATCAATTGGTCGAGGGTTTCAACACGCACCATCTTTTGCTTGAAGACAGCATAATAGAGGTGGCTTTGACAGGGTTTCACAAGGCACGGAAAATCGATTTGCTCAGCAAATTGTTTTGCATCCTCAACCGATTTAGGTATCAAAGTTTTCGGAGCAGGTACGCCAACCGAATCAGCGAGCGCATAGGTGAGCTTCTTATCCAGGAATTGTTCCGTGATATTCCACTCGGTACAGGCAACAAGATAGTGTTTGGACAACACATCCTTATGCCGCGAAACCGCTGACAATGCAGCGTCCGATGTAGGAAACATCGGACAGCCTTGGAAGCGAGTGGCATGATCAAGCAGGGCAGCGATGAATTCTTCTTGGTTCTTTTCGGGGTGCGGAACATAAATACGCTCTTGGACATACTTTGAGACATATCCCATGTCGCGTTTTTCATGATAAAACACAACACTCGGCACACCTTTTTGCCCCAATGCACGGATCAGCCCTAAGCCCATCGTATGGCTGGACAAAACAATCGCTGGTTGCATTTTCTCACCACTCTTTCGTTAATCAGAGCAAAATTTTACGGAACTTGGGTGTTTTCCCTGTCGCTGAACCCTTTTGGAAGCAAAACACAGGTTCGGGTGCCCAACGTGGAGATAGAATACGATACATGGACATGATCCCGTAACGGTAGAAAAAGGCTTTCAGCCGCGAGGCTTCACGCATTTTCAGGTAGTGGGTACTACCCGCCGGAACTGGCATGTATACAGCAATAGGCACGAATCCGTGGGCGCTGACAAATTCCTTTAGCGTCTTATAAGTGAAGTACCGGATGTGCGCATAAAATTCGTAGCGGGTGCGTTCATTCTTGGAAAGCGGGTTATGAAACGACTCGCCTTTGAATAGGATACGGTTCAGGTAGATGATCGATGCATAGTTCGGTGCCGAAATATAGAAGTATCCGCCATCACTCAAAAGGCGGTTGACTTCTTTCAGAAAATAATCCGGGTGCATGAGGTGTTCAATGGTGGCAAGGGAAACCGCAGCATCGAAGTGACCATCCTCAAACGGATAAGGTGTCTGATCATTATCCAGGTCAAAGGAAACGGTATTCAAGCCAAGTTTCTGAAGAATAGCCAGCGCGGCTGGCGTGATATCGTTACATATGAGATCCGCCGGATACCCATTTTTGATCCGTTCAGCGGCACACCCGACCCCAGCCGAAAAGTCGATAATATGCTGGTGGTGACGATCCTCAAAAAGTGCGGGGAAAATACGGTGCCGTTCATGGAAACTGGGATACTGCTCAATACTGTCGACTCCCTCCAGTCGCCTTTCTTCTAGTTGAATCGCATCACGTACCATTTTATCTCTCCTCAACTCAAGAACGAACCGGTGTTTACTTCGATGTCTATCCGGATCTACTGTCCCTGTTACGGCATGATATCCTTTTAGAAGCCAATAAAGTGACCTGATTCGGAAAATGACCTAGATTCACCATTCACGGTGAGTTTTTGTACTCCAGGGGCGTATAGTCTGATTGCTCCCTGAAAATTGCTGCTAACATCAACAGTGCCATTGGTATAAACAGCTTCGAAGGTGGCTTCTGTATTCAGCCCATCGATTAGCGTCTCACCGTTATCGACCAGCGAAGTACCGCCATAAACAAACAGCTTTTGAAGCACTCCATCGGCTCCCTTAACGAGCACAGCGACATCGCCATCGAACTGCAACGATCCAATTTTCACAGGCGCTTCAGAGTCGCTGGTTGTAATCAGGATGTCAATCGCCTGTTCGCTGCTATCGTTCAGTTGCAGGTGAAGTAAAACTGCCTCATCGGTTTCTTCCACCAAGGTAAGAGTCGGTTTGGCATCCCAGCCGCTGCTGTCTGTTGGATAGAGCACGCTGGCAAAAAGCACATCTTCCGAAGGCGATACAGGATGCACGCTTACATAGGGATAATTGTCCGTACTGATTTCTACTTCAAAATCAAGTGGAGACGCAAAACTAATCCCAAGTAGCTGACCGTTCTTGCTCTCACCCCGAATCCAGTTGTCCTCAATGGTGACGCTCGTTCCAAAATGGGCCAGCCAATCAGCTTGATGCGGTGCATCAGCGTTAATGTGATCAATCATGACAAAATAGCCGGGACGAATGAACACCACATATCGCGTCACATCATTCAATTGATCAGTCGTCTTATAGCGGCGTGTCGCGTCGGCGGCCAGATAGTTGAAGTTGGGTGAGTCGGCAGTTGCTTCCAGAAAGCCATCGCTCCCGGCAAACGCTTCCGGATCGCGCCAGCTATTGTCAGCACTCGGACGATACTGCCCTTCTCCGTCAATCAGCAGGGTATTATGAAATGAGGTCGCGCTCAGGTTGTACCCAACGCTTTCTGGTGCCAGCCACCCGCCTTGATAGAGGTAAAAGCCGTTCATATCGTCATGATTGTGGCCGACATTAAGCTGGCACAACGTATCGCTGCACGGAGTCTCCCAGGGGTCGCTTTGTGCCGTAAATGTGTCGAAGGCATATCGCCCACCATACGCCCCCGTTTTCAGTCCAAAAACGAGATCGTTGGCTTCCCAGCCTGTTCGCCAGATCACAGCGGTCAGATCAGGGAACTGCCTCGTCCCAGGCAGTTCCGTCGGCGCAATCGGAACCACTGTCGGGTTGTAGTAGAAAAATTCAAAGACATACCAGGGCGCTGTAAAAACATTCGAGTCGCGGCCCGATGTCGTTGCAATCTGCTCGGCAGTCCATGCTGCATAACCGTCGTCATACTCATTAGCAATGAACTGAAGCACGCTGTGCGATGCGCGGCTGTTTCCCCAATCCTCTTCCAGATTTCCGTATGACAGCAACGGATCGGCTGTGCCGGGCAAATAGTTATAGAGCCGCCAATAGGTGTAGTTACGTAAATAAGTGTGAGGCAGGATATCCGCTCCAGTAAGCGTCCTCAGATTAATGAGAAACGGCAGCGACATGGTTAACAAATAGTTCTGATAGTTCATCCCCTCATGCCAGCTTCCATCCCCAATGTTTTCCAGAAAAATCTGCCCAATTGCCAACCGATCCTGTGCCTGATCGATCCATAGTTGGGGGTCTAGTGTAGAGGCCTCGCATGCTTCAGTCTGGTGTACAACATCAGATCTTATCCATCCACCGTCCGCCAGATGCCACCAACCATAACCATCCACTCCATCAAACAGTGCGATCACCTGAGCTGTCTCGCCTACCGCAAGCGTTCCGGCTATTTGATACTCGGAGCCTTGCCAGGCACGAATGTTCACAGCCGTATTCCCCGCAGGAGTGACACACTGAGGCGCAAGTGGTCCATCACTGAGCAGCGCCAGCCCTGTCATACCCAGCGCACTATTGTTTACCCAATAATGGTTTTGCATGTACGATTTGTGCCACCAATTTTGCCACCCGAAGGAATTCGTGAGCGTACTTGCTTCGTACATGCGCTGCGCCCATGTCGCTAGACTTCGGCGTACAATATCTTGTTCCTCCGAAGTGAGCCGCGTGTACAGCCAATCATAAGCCAGTGAAGCGCCCATTAGCATATGGGCCAGACCTAAATCCCGCGCATTTGATTTATCCCACTGATCCCAGGCCATATAAGTAAGCAAATTCCGTTTGGCCGCATCGCAGTAATCTGCTTGCTCCGTGATCACACATGTAAATGCCAAAACCATCAAGACATTGCCAGAATTGCGAAAGAAATCCAGGCTTTCATCTACCGGAGTTATCTCCTGGGGTACGTAGTCAAGACGGTTATCAGCGAGCGCTTGAATCGGCTTCCAGATACTTTCATGCGTTGTGGACGCTTGATTTTGCAATTCCAAAATAGCTTCTGCATTAAAGAATAAACCCGGATGAGAGTAGCGCGCGGGACTAGGGCCTTCATCAAGGCCGGATACACTGCCTGGTCCAATGAAAAATACGACGCCTACACACAAGGCTAGTCCGAGCGCTATCGCTTTACTCCCCATCCGCAAGGCCCCCGTGTACCAGACTGTCCAGTAGTCTGAAGTACGCTTGCCGTTCCTGGTCCCCTTGCCGCACATTGACAAATGTCCGGTCCATCTCTTCGACAAGTTCGACGCGGCGTTCAGGGCAGTCATATAACTCCACAACTTTTTGAGCAAAGCCTTCGACATCTTTAGGTTCGAAGAACAGCAGCGAAGACGGGACAAACATCTCTTCCAGAATTCTCAATCTGGCGGCCACAACCGGCAGTCCCATGAAGGCGTATTCGAGCACCTTTGTGGGAACGGCTACATCCATATGTGGATCAGAAATCGCGGTATAGATTCCAATATCCGCCTGCGCCATATAACGCGGTACTTCGTCCATCGGAACAACGGGAACGAGTTCAAGATGCTGCTCTACACCCAGTTGTTGAGCGAGTGCTCTCAGTTCTTCCGAATAGTCGGTCTGTTTGCCGATGATCTGGAGCCGGACATCGGGGATCCGACCCACGAGTAACGGGAGCGCCCGAACGGCCACATCCAGCCCATAGCGCGGCGCGATAGTCCCTGGATAGAGCAGCGTAAAATGACCACTTCGCTGCACACGTGCCGCTTCATACTGCTGGCGGTTAAATATGGTGGTGCCGATCTCATTTCGGATAACCGTAACTTTGTTGTCAGGCATCCCTCTGGCTACGAGCCGCTCTTTAAACAGCGGATTCGCGGTGATGACCGCATGAGCCACGCGTGCCGAGAGGCGTTCCTGCAACCGCATCACTCGCGCTATCTTCGAAGTTGCCGGTTTAGAATATTTGGACATGAAAAATTCAGGTGTTGGATCATGAATATCAAGTACCAGTTTTGCACCCAACAAGCGCGGAATTAGTGCAGCGAAGATCAGAAAATCGGGCATGTTGTGAACATGAATCACGTCATAGCGGTTTCGAAAAGATAAGGCTATCAGCCGTAGGGTGTACAGGATAAGGGCAATTGCATACTCAACAAGATAGCTGCCAGGACCGCTGTATGATCGGCTGAGCGGGATTGTAAAAACTCGCAGTCCATCAGATGCCGTAGTCGTGGCTGACGCCGGGCCGCTCACGCAGAGCACATCTACTTTCGCCCCGGCTTTGACCAGCGCTTCAGCGTATTGCCTGACACGCCCATCATAATAATAATACTGGTGGACAATCATGCTTACTTTGAGACTAGTCGGTTTTGCCACAGGTCCAATCCTGTCTATGCTAGAACATCGATATAAATGTCGTGAATCTGCTTGGCGACACTTTCTATATCCAGCCCTTTAAGTTGTAATATTTCTCGCCCATTCGTCGCTTGGCCCCGCTCTAAAACGCTAATCAAGGCATCGGCAAGCGGCTCTGGTGCGCGCGGCTGGATGCTGCATCCCTCCACCCCATCCAATAATTGGGTCACATCGCCCGTATCCACCGATACAATCGGAAGGTTACACGCCATTGCTTCCTTGACGACATTGGGCGATCCTTCCACATAAGAAGTGAGCAGTTCAACATCACACGCATTCATATACAGCGGTACTTTTTCTGGTGGCGTCGGATACAAAGTGAGCAGTTCAACCGGCTCTTGATAGCGGTTCGCGACGATCTCCACTGCTGCCTGTGCGATGGGGTATGCTTTTCGTGGATTGCGTGGGTTGCCGGGAAACAGCACATACCGCTTATTGGGATCCAACTCCAGGCATCTCTTGGCTTCAGCGCGATCCATCGGGCGAAAATGTTGCAGATCGACCCCATTTGGAATCACATGAGCCTTGACAGGTTCAATGACTTTAGCCATCTCTTCGGATTTCACGATCACATCGCTGACCATACGAGCAAGCCGTTTATTTGCCTGAACAACAACCTTGCTCAGTGGAGGAATACGTCCGCCCTCTTTCGGAGTGCCCAGCAAATCGGACCCCATAAATGACACCACCAACGGCTTACGAAGTTGCAGGCGTCCCAACCATCCGCAGTGACCGAAATGAGCATGGATCAGGTCATAGGATGCTACGGCTGACCAAAAGCTTGGGACTGCCTGAATATATTTGAGCTTTCTTTTTCCCCCATTCACGAGATGACTACGGCTTCTTGCGAGACAACCGTTCCTATCCACGCTACTTAGCCATGATCCTGTCTCATCTACTCCAGATTGAAGACATTC
>DATAMF010000371.1:0-3707 GCA_036260665.1 Aggregatilineaceae bacterium
AGGTCAAAAAGGGATGCGCTCACCCCTACTATACCCAAAACAGGAGTTTTCGCTCAGGTGTTCGGTGCGTTACAATAACACTGAGGACTTATCACATGGATTGGGAGTAACCCACGTGGATTTAACACATGAACTCGAAACGGTAAAGACAATTGCGCGCATGGCCGCTTCGTTGTGCCAGAACATCCAAAGCGAACTGGTCGATCCGGCCCAGAAAGGTGGGCGCGAACCGGTTACGATTGCTGATTACGCCTCCCAAGCGGTGATCGGCAACGCACTGGCAGAAAATTTCCCGGATGATGCGGTGCTGTCCGAGGAGCGCTCCGAAGAATTTATGCTGCTGCTGAGCGATGAGCAGCGCGCCCTGGTGCAGCGTTTTGTCACGGATGCGCTCGGCGGTTATGTGTTTGAGGAGCAAATCTGCGCGTGGCTGGATTATGGCAAACAGAAAATAGCCGAGCGGATGTGGGTAATCGATCCGATTGATGGCACGAAAGGCTTTCTGAGCGGCAATCATTACTGTGTCGCCATCGGGCTGCTGATCAACGGCGAGCCGGTGCTGGGTGTGCTGGCAAGTCCTGGTTTTCATGATGCAGACGACGAACACCCCGATCCCGGCGCGCTGACTTATGCACGGTTGGGCAACGGCGCTTACATGGAAATGCTGAACGGTGGCGATCCACAGCCGATCCAGGTGTCGCGCGTGACCGATCCTCAGCAGGCCACGCTGCTCACCAGCATTTCATCGGGCCACACCGACACCAGCTTTATGGAACGCGTGGATCAAGCCTTGAAGCGCACCCCGGATTCACCGCTGCGCCGCCTGGACAGCCAGGATAAACATGCGATGCTGGCGGCAGGCCTGGGTGACGTGGTGCTGCGCATGGTGCCCGATGTCACCTACCGCGAGAAGTTATGGGATCATGTGGCCGGATGTGTCATCATCAATGAGGCAGGCGGACGTGTAACCGATGTGTACGGCCAGCCGCTCGATTTCAGGGCGGGAACACGCTTCGAGAATAATCGCGGCGTGTTGATGACGAACCGCTTCTTGCACGAACAATTTTTGGAAGCTATTCAAAAAGCGGAGATGTAATGCCTTCGACCATCGGACTCCGACACGCCACCACCGCCGCATCGACTTCACAGGCTTTCGTAGACGAAGATGGACGCCTGATCTTGCCGCCGGATGTCGCTTCGCGGCTCGGCTTTGTACCGGGCACGCCGATCCAGTTTGACGAAGAAGGGCACGGGTTGCGGCTGCGGCGAGCGGTCACACGGGTGGCAAAAGTGTATATTGAGCCAACCAACTGTTGTAATCTGAACTGCCGCACGTGCATTCGGAATGTGTGGGATGAGCCGCTGGGTCTGATGAATGAGGCGATCTTCAACCGTCTGGTGAACGATTTACGCGCGCTGCCGCCGCCGCTGACGGTGTTTTTCGGCGGGTTTGGCGAGCCGCTGTCGCACCCGCGTATTCTGGAGATGGTACGACAGGTCAAGGTGTTGGGCGTAACCGTCGAGTTGATCACCAACGGCACGCTGCTCGATCAAGAGATGGCGCGCGGCCTGATCCACGCGGGATTGGATCGATTATGGGTGTCGCTGGATGGCGCAACCCCGGACAGTTATACCGATGTGCGGCTGGGCGCAACGCTGCCGGATGTAATTGGCAACCTGACCACCTTCCGCGATATGCGCCAACCCATACGCTATCCGACGCCGGAAATCGGGATCGTCTTCGTCGCTATGCAGCGTAATATCTCTGATCTGCCAGCGGTGCTGGCGATTGCTCATGATGTGGGAGCATCGCGGTTGATGGTGAGTAATGTGCTGCCACACACGGACGAAATGCGCGCCGAAACCCTGTATAATCGGACTCTGAGCAACGATGAATATTATCCGCAACCCGGCCAGCCGCGTCTGATTCTGCCACGAATAGATAGCAACGTGCTGGGACAACTCCCATTTGACGTGACGATCCGCAACCAATGGGTGATTGAATCCGCCGGAAGCCACGCGGCAGCCGGGAATCCCGGCAACCGCTGTCCGTTTATCGAACGGGGCGCAACGGCTGTGGGTTGGGATGGCAGTGTCAGCCCGTGTTTGCCGCTGCTGCACAGCCACGCGGGCTATTTAAATGGGTTGGAGCGCGACGAACGGCGTTATCTGGTTGGGAATCTGGCTTCGGATAACCTGCGCGGCATCTGGGAAGCGGCGGACTATGTGAGCTTCCGGCAGCGCGTGCAGGATTTTGACTTTGCGCCATGCACGATGTGTGATGGCTGTCCGATCTCGGTTACAAATGACAAGGACTGCTACGGAAGCGATTTCCCGTCCTGCGGCGGATGTCTGTGGGCGCAGGGCATAGTACAATGTCCATAAAATGGGACTGCTATTATGAATGAACCGATCCGCGTTTTACATTTTTCCGACATCCATATCGGTATGGAAAACTACGGGGGAACCGACCCGAATACGGGCCTGAGTACGCGCGTCCTGGATTTCGTGCGCCGCATGGACCGGATGATCGAGATCGCCAGGGAACGGGATGTAGATGTGGCGATCTTTGCGGGCGACGCGTTTAAGTCGCGCAACCCATCGCCCACCTTCCAGCGTGAATTCGCGTTCCGCATCCAGGACCTGGCGGAACTGTGCCCGGTGGTACTGCTGGTGGGCAACCATGATCTGCCGACCATCGAAAAACGCGCATCCAGTATCGAAATTTATGAGACTTTGCGCGTCCATAACACATTTTTGGGGCGTGATTATGGGCTGCAAGTCATTGAAACCAAACGCGGCCCGGTGGTTGTGGCAACCGCGCCTTATCCGGTGCGCAACCACCTGCTGCAAGACATCAACCTGCCGCACCGCGCCACCATTGCCGAGATTGACGCCCTGATGGAATTGGAGCTGGACCGCAAGCTGCAACAACTGGCGCAGGAAGCCAGCCAGTATGATATGCCGCGCATTCTGACCGGGCATTTCAGCGTATCGGAGGCTATGCTGGGCAGCGAACGCAGCATTATGCTGGGCCGCGATGTCACGGTAATGCTCAGTACAGTGGCCGATCCTGCGTGGGATTACGTGGCGCTAGGACATATCCACCGGCACCAATGCCTCACCGGAAAACGCCAGCCGCCGGTGGTGTACAGTGGCAGCCTGGAACGGATCGATTTTGGCGAAGAAAACGATCCCAAAGGTTTTGTGTGCGCCGATGTATCACGCGGACGCACCCAGTGGGAGTTTATCGAAGTAGACTGCCGCCCATTCGTCACGCTGCGCATTGATGTAAAGGGCAAAGGCAACCCGACACAAAAGGTGTTGGATGAAATCGTGCGGCATGATCTGCGGGATGCGGTGGTGCGTGTTTTGATTAGCGCCGATCCCGAAAGCGATTTGCTGCTGCAAGACCGGCTGATTCACCAGGCATTGGAACGGGCCAACATTTATCATCTAGCGACGATCCAACGCGCTGTCGAACGCCCGGCTCGGATGCGACTCGGTGCATCACCGGAAGGACTGTCAGCGGAAGAACTGCTGCACCGTTATTTGCTCACGAAAGAAGTTCCGCTGGATCGAATTGGTGTGCTCATGGAGCACGCCCAACAGATATTTACTTCAGAGGATTAGCAGTGGCACACGAACCGGAGTTGGCAGGGCATGTGATCAAGCTCAGTCCGGCGCTGATCACGATTATTGATGGA
>DATAMF010000375.1:0-18814 GCA_036260665.1 Aggregatilineaceae bacterium
TCACAACCGCCGCACGATGAGGCCCAATACAGGGCGAGTTTAGGCTTGCTCATATTCGGCCTCCTCAGGGTTAGTCCAGTTGCGCGGCCATTCCAGCGGGCCAAGCGCCTTAATCTCTTCAGTCATCCTGGCGACGGTTTGTGCAAAAATGACGCCTTGCGCTGCCGATGCCCAATGCAGTTGCACCCGTGCATCTTCAACACCCAATTGGCGCAGCGTGCGCCGCAGCAGAACAAACCGCCGGATGGCTTTATAATTTCCTTCCTGATAGTGGCACTGTCCGGGATGGCAGCCCATAATCAGCACGCCGTCCGCGCCTTTTTGCAATGCGCGCAGCACAAAGGTGGGGTCCAGTCGCCCCGTACACATGATCCGGATGTCGCGCAGTGTGGCGGGGTACCCCATTCTGGATGTGCCCGCCAGGTCCGCCGCGCGATAGGAACACCAATTGCACAGAAAGCCCACAATCACGGGCTGAAACGTTCCATTACCGCTCATGCTTCACCTACCTTTATCGGCTGATTCCCCACGCGAACGGGCGCAGCAGTATGAACGTCCACCATAATCCCGTCGATTTCCGCCATCAGTTGATCGAATGTAAAGTGTGCGCCGGTGATGATCTGGCTTGGACACGCCGCCACACATGTCCCGCACCCCTTGCACAGGGCGGGATTCACACGCGAGACAGCCAAATCTTCCAGGTAGGCAATCGCGCCATACGGACACATGTTATTGCAAATCCGGCAGCCGGAGCAGCGGCTTTCGTCAATACTGGCGCGTACCGGTTCGAGTTCGACCCGGCGCTGCGAGATCACGCTGAGAATACGCGCGGCGGCGGCGGCCCCCTGCGCAACGGTATCGGGGATGTCTTTCGGTCCCTGGCATGCCCCAGCGATATAAACACCCTCAGTCATTGTCGCTACCGGATCGAGTTTGGGGTGGCGTTCTGTAAAGAACCCGGTATTACCGCAGCCCACGCTGAACAGGTGCGCGACTTCCGCAGCATCATGCCGGGGTTCCAATGCGGCGGAGAGGATCACCATATCCACCGGCACACGGCGCTGCCGTCCGATCAGCGTATCTTCGGCAATCACGATCAGCTTGCCTTCTTCTTCTGGCACATGCGCCGCATCGGTGATTTCCGACACCCTCCCTCGGATAAAATTCGCGCCTTCTTCCAGAATCCGGTGATAGAATTCCTCATACCCCTTGGCGATGGGCCGCATGTCAATATAAAACTGGTAGACTTCGGCTCCCGTTTTTTCCATCACCAGGTGCGCGAATTTGAGCGACGACATACAGCAGATCGCCGAGCAGTATTCGTTGTGATTCTTGTCGCGGCTTCCCACACAGTGAATAATCGCCACTGACTTCGGCATCGTTTCGCCGTCACGGAGTGTGATCTTGCCTTCGGTTGGCCCAGTCGCATTCACCAGCCGCTCGAATTCCATGCTGGTATACACATTCTCCAGGCGGCCATAGCCATACTGTGGGATACGGCGGCAGTCGAATAACTCGTAACCTGTTGCAAGCAGGATATTCCCGACCTGGATTTCAACAACTTCATCCGGCATATCAAAATCGATTGCATTCCGCTGGCAAAACTTTTCGCAGGCTTTGCATTTGCCGGTTTTATAATAGGTGCAGTTTTCAATATCAATCACGGGATATTTCGGGACCGCTTGCGGGAATGGGCGATAGATTGCCTTACGATAACCCAGGCTGGCCTCATACTCCGTGTCGATCACTTTAACCGGGCATTTTTCCCAGCAGGTACCGCACCCCGTACATTGATCCTCACGGACATGTTTGGATTTTTTGCGAACCTTGACCGTAAAGTTACCCACATAGCCATCTACCGACTCAACTTCAGCATAGGTCATCATGGTAATATTCGGATGTGATCCCACATCAAACATCTTGGGGGTCAGAATGCAGGCCGAACAGTCGAGTGTGGGGAATGTTTTGTCCAACTGCGCCATATGCCCACCGATGCTCGGTTCGCGCTCTACCATATAGACATGGTAGCCCGCTGATGCAATTTCCAGCGCCGCTTGAATACCCGCAATTCCCCCTCCCACAATTAGCGTTTCGGGCCGAATTTCCACTTCCATGGGGGTGAGTGGTTCGTGTTGCAGCACACGATATACCGCCGCGCTGACCAGTGCCTTTGCTTTGTTGGTCGCGCCATCCTTGTCATTCGGATGTACCCAGGAAGCGTGTTCACGGATATTCGCCATCTCAAACAGATAAGGATTCAACCCGGCACGAGCGCAGGCTCCCCGGAATGTTTTTTCATGCATATGCGGGGAACACGACGCCACCACCACATGCGTCAATTCGTATTCCTTAATATCTTCTTCGACCTGTTCCTGTCCCGTACTGGCGCACATAAAGCGGTTATCCCGCGAAATGACCACATGTGGCAGGTTATAAGCCCACTCCGCGACGTGCTCGACATCAACCGTCCCCGCGATGTTATGCCCACAGTGGCAAATGTACACACCCACTCGTTTTTCTGATTGCTCTCTTATTTCTGTCATCGCGGCCTCCTATTCCGGCATCACAGGCATTGGGAGCGCCTGCTTGGAACGTCGTTCCGGCTTGACTTTGGCCGGAGGGATTTCCTGAATTTTTTCCAGCAGGGGGCTAAACGAAATAAACTCTTGCCCAAATCCCAAATCTTTCGGCGCAAAGCCCATTGCCAGGCCGATGAGTTGTGAGAAGAACATAACCGGAATTTCAAATTCAGTTTCGAATAACTGGTTGGCATAGCCTTGATAGACATCCAGATTGAGCTGGCACATCGGGCACACCGTGACAATCGCATCCGCGCCGCCATCTGCCGCGTTTTTGACAATTTTGTGGATCATTTCCAGCGCGGTGGCCTCGCTGATCTGTGTCATGTGCCCCCCGCAGCAGTACGTTTTCATGCTGAAGGGTGCCGCCTTCGCGCCGAGCGCCTCAATCAGATGGTCCATAGCCGTAGGTTGTTCGGTGTTGTCGAATACGCTGTTCGGACGGGCCAATAGGCAGCCGTAATAAGGAGCCAGGGTAAGCCCATAGAGCGGGCGTTTTGTATACTCTTTGATCGTGTTAAGCCCGTAATCGGTGAGCACCATTTCCAGCAAATGACGAACCCTCACACTCCCCGGATCGTAGTGAAGTTTGCCTGCTGCCAGCGCTTGATTCACTTTGTGCTCGACTTTTGCAAATTTTTTCATGTGCTGGTCGGTTTTGGCGAGGTTGAGAAAACACAGACTGCATGCCGCGATAACTTCTTCTGAACCAGCTTCTTCGGCCCGTGCTAGATTACGGGCTACCAGCGAATAGGCAGGTATCCGGTTCAGCGAAAACATTTCAGTAGCACCGCAGCAGTTCCAGTCATCCACTTCAACTAATTCAAAACCCAATGTCTTCGCTACCGCATTATTCGACACTTCATAAGCATGGCTGCGGTGTTGGAGCGAGCATCCAGGGTAATAAGCATAAGTTTTGTTGGTCATACCTGTTCCTCCTTGGCCGCAATCGCTTTCGCCTCGTTCAAAATCGCGCTCAGTTGATCCATGTTCTGGATCGACTTTGGACGTAACGCCAGCCGGTTCCTACGCAGCATATTAAAGCCCATCCCTCCCATCTTCAGCATCTGAGTGGGATGTTGGATCAGATGGAACAGGTGATAGCGAGTCGCTAATCCAAATTCAAAACTGCGGCCTCGCTGTTCAACAAATCCGATGAAAGTCTCTGAAAATTTTGTTGCATGCGGGTGATCATAATGGCCTTCTTGGATCGCCATCTGTTTCAGCGTATACATAATGTCAGTAATGGGAATTTGTTGGGGACACCGCGCCGTACAACTGAAACACGATACGCAGTACCAGGGCGCATTACTTCGGAGCACTTCGTCTTCCAGCCCGGCACGAATCATCGCAAACAGCGCGCGCGGAGTATGATCCATATCCGGACCCGATGGGCATGAACCGCCACACGAGCCACATTGTAAACATTGACCGAGCAGTTCACCCCCCGGAGTTGCCTTTGCCACCCTATCATAAAATGTCTGGGGTCTTGATGTATTCAAGGGGACTACCTCTCTAGTTCGACAATGGACGAATAAATTAACCCTTTCGGGACGGTCGATTTCCGCCACTCGTCGGACAGGCTAAATTTTAAATTGTGTCTAATCATCATCCTTTCCTGATCGATCTCGCTGAAATCACAGTAATCTAGGATTGACTTTCTGGCACAGTGCAATTCATCATGTTTAGACAGTGCTTTTGTAAGAGGATGTACTTTGTGAAATACACGAACCTTCCTAGGAGTTCTAAAGAGAAATAAGCATGTGTTTATTGCTAACTTTATTGGCGATGCACGCCTTCTGCGACTATAATGCCCAACTGTAGATGAGGAGGGGAAGCATGCATCCCAAAGAACAAATTCAGCTTGATCTAAAAGAAGCAATGAAGTCAGGCGACACCAAGCGGCGCGAAGTCCTGCGTTTGATGATGGCCGCGTTTAAGCAGGTTGAAGTCGATAAGCGCATCGAACTTTCCGAAAGTGACGCCATTGGTATTTTGATGACCGAGGCCAAAAAGCGCCGCGAGTCAATTGAGGAGATGGAGCGGGCGGGACGAACCGAACTCGCTGCGGGTGAACATTATGAACTGGGAATCATCGAAACCTATCTCCCCAAACAGTTGGCGCGGGAAGAAATCGAAGTGTTGGCACGTCAGGCTATCCAGGAGACGGGTGCCTCATCACCCAAAGAGATGGGCAATGTCATGAAAGTTTTGATGCCGCGCCTAAAAGGGCAGGCTGATGGGAAGACCGTTACCAGCATTGTCCAGGAGCTGCTCACCCATTGATAGGTTCTCGCCACGGGTTCGAGTAAAAAATGAATCAGCGCCAAACCCACACCAACCAACTGCTCCGCCGGGCAGAATATGTGCTGCTGTTGGTTCTTTTTATCGTAATCGGGGCCTTAATTGCGGCTTACGATGCGTTAATTCCATCTAGCAGCAAAGTTTCGCTTGCGGAAGGGCAGGTCGCCCCGCGCGATATACTCGCCCCACGCGCGCTTAAATATGAAAGCGAAGTGCTGACCGAAGCGAAACGCAGTGCCGCCGCTGATGCCGTGCGTCCCATGTACGATCCGCCCGATCCGAGTGTCGGAGCTGAGCAAATTCAACTGGCGCGTCAAATTCTGGACTACCTCGAAAATATCCGGAGCGATGATTTTGCGACGCTGGAGCAGAAAAAACAGGATATCGCGCTGATCACGGATCTGCCGCTTGAAGAAGCCGTTGTCGAAGCTATTCTGTCAAATGATGAAAATACTTGGCAGGCGATTGATGCCCAAATTATTCGCCTGCTAGAACGTGTGATGAGCGGTGAGGTTCGGGCTGATAATATCCAATCCAAGCGTGACAGCCTGCCGAATCTGATCAGTGCCAGTTACAGCGAAACCGAAGTGTCGATCATCAAGGCCATTGTCAGCGGTCTGATGCAGGTGAACGCATTCTACAATGAAGAGGCCACTCGTGAGGCTCAAACCGAAGCGGCTGAGAATGTCCCCGTTGAAATGCGAACTTTTGCGCGTGGGCAAATGATCATCCGGGCGGGCGAAATTGCCACCGCAGCTCATATCGAAGCCCTGGATCGGGTAGGTTTGTTGCAGGTCAACCAGCGTCGATCATCTCACTTTTTTAGCGGCTTACTGTCTATGTCGCTGGTTGCGGCCCTGTTAGGTATTTATCTCCGCCAGTTTTATCCCCGCGTTTATAATGATCCCAAGCTGACGATCCTGTTGGGCATGTTGTTTTTAATCTTTCTGGCAGGCACGCGCATCGTCAGTCGGAATGAAGCCATCCAGCCTTACTACTATCCGGCTTCGGCGTTTGCATTTTTGGTCAGCACGCTGGTTGGTCCCCAAATGGCAGTGGTCATGATCGTAACGTTAGCGGGACTCGTCGGTTACATGACGGGCAATTCCCTCGAATTTACCCTGCTGATTGGGTTTGCTGGAACGGCAGGTATTTTGACCCTGGGCCATACGGAGCGCTTCAATTCCTATTTTATGGCGGGCGGCGCGGTAGGCTTGGCGAGTGCGAGCATTGCGCTGCTGTTTGCCTTAAATTCCGACACCTCAGTCGATTGGTTGACTACCCTTAAGCAGATTATGGGGTCATTGTTTATCAACGGTCTGCTTTCCGCTGCACTTGCCCTGGTTGGGCTATTTGTCATCGGCTACTTGTTGAATATTCCAACCAGTATCAAAATTATTGAGTTGCTTCAGCCCAATCATGCTTTGTTGCAGCGCCTCCTGCGTGAAGCGCCGGGCACCTATCAGCATAGTCTTCAGGTCGCTAATCTTGCCGAGTTGGGTGCTCAGCAGGTTAATGCCAATGGTTCGCTGCTGCGTGTCGCGGCCATGTACCATGATGTCGGGAAAATTCTCAACCCGCACTTCTTTGTCGAAAATCAGGCGGAAAATCTCAACCCCCATGATGTGCTTGACGACCCCTATCAAAGCGCACGTATTATCATCGGGCATGTGTCCGAGGGTGAACGCTTGGGACGGCGTTACCGCTTACCCAGCCGGATTCGTGATTTTATTGTGGAGCATCACGGGACTACACAGGTAGTCTACTTTTATCGGAAAGCGCTTGAAGAAGCCGAAAAAAATCATACGCCTGTTGATATTCAGGAATTTACCTATCCTGGTCCGCGCCCGCAGTCGCGTGAAACCGCTATTTTGATGCTGGCCGATGGCTGCGAATCCAGTGTGCGTGCGCGGCGGCCCCAAAGCAAGCAGGATATTCAGGAGACTGTCGACTTTATTTTCGAGTCACGTTTGCGCGAAGGACAGCTAGATGAGAGCGGTCTGACTCTGAACGATTTGCGTACCCTGCGCGAAACCTTTCTCACGGCCTTGCAAGGCATTTTCCACCCGCGCATCGCCTATCCCGGCACGCCGGGTCAGCAGCCAGGCGCATTAAGAACTGGACAATTCGCGGCGCTTCCAGCCACGACGAATGTGAATCCACTCGTTGGTTCCGACGTGCAGCCCGTTGGTGCCAAGCTCAACGACCATCCAACGGAAAAGACGTCATGACCTACGATCTAAACTTCGTCATTCAGCTTGAACCCGCCCCCGTATTCCCTGAAGCGCGGCTGTGCAAAGCGATACAGTGGTTGTTAGATCGTCATAAGGTTGAACCAGAAACCGGGTTAAGCATTGTCATCACGGACGACGAAACGGTACAGGAAATGAATCGGAAATTCCGTTCAGTCGATGCGCCGACCGATGTGTTGTCTTTCCCATCCGAGTCAGATCCGACAATTCCCGAAGAAGAAGCGGCATATCTGGGCGATTTGATTCTCTCGCTCCCTTATATCCAGCGCCATGCCGATGAAGAGCAGCACGCTGTCGCTGATGAACTGGTCTTGGCGGTCATTCATGGAACGCTGCACTTGTTGGGCTATGATCATGATAATCCTGAAAATCAAGAAGCCATGTGGCTTATCCAGGCTGAAGCCCTGCAAGTCATGCAGGTTAATATTGTGGTGCCTCATTTCCGGTTTGATGACTCTGAATAGGTAGAAAGTATGGACCGTCCAGACCGTCCACCTCGACGCTCACAGCTCCGATCAACCCGCGGGCATGTTCGCCTGGAACAGCGTCCCACATTGCCGCGCCGTATCTTGTGGGGTGTCGGCATTGTGGTCGGCTTGGTGGTGTTGATTTTGGTGGTTCGTCAAGTTGTGCTGCCCTCCCTCGATGAAGAAAAAACACCCACCGAAAACCGGACTTGGTTGGATGTGGATTGGACCCAGCAGCCCGAAGATAGCGTCCGGCAGTTGGCGGATCGGTTAAAGTCGAGCCGCATCACGATGGTTTATCTGGAAGCGGGCGTATGGTATTCGGACGGTTCATTCCAGGAAGTCCAGAATGCAACTGCCTTCGCCCAGATGCTCCGCACCTCCTATCCGGGGGTCAAAATTTTGCTGTGGCTGCGCGAGGTCGATATTGACAAGATCAGCGCGGCCAGCACACACAACCTGCTGGTCGATCTAGCCCGGAAAGCCGTCAAAGAGTGGAAACTGGATGGTGTCCAACTTCAAGGCAGCCGTATAGCCAACGGGAGTAATTTGTATCTGCAAATGCTGCGCGATCTCCGTCAGTCAATTGGATCTGGGGCTATTCTATCTGTAACCGTCCCCGCGGATCGCATTCCCACCAATCCCAGTGTTCCCGTGGGCACGGAAATGACCGATGCCGGGGATCTGACCTGGGATATGGACTATAAGCAGGGCGTCGGCCTGTTGCTGGTAGATGAAGTCGTGATCATGGCGCACGCCAGTAGTTTGACCAGTGCGGCGGACTATCAAAAATGGGTTGCCTATCAGGTCGATAGTTATGCAGACGTGTTGGGAAAATTAAGCAATGAGGTGCCTATCATCGTGGCGTTGCCCACCTATTCTCTGGCACCCGGGCACGATCCCGCCGTCGAAAGTCTCGATGCCGGAATTAAGGGAGTCAAAGCTGGCATCAAAGACGCGAAGGATGCGGGCCAGTTAGTCAAAGGTATTGCTCTCTACGTCTACAAAGAAACAGAGCCACTGGAATGGACGAAATTCCAGGAAGCGTGGCTAACCGCCGAGTAGAATCACCGCCTGCCCTGGCTCCACAGTCACTTCATCGATTTCCGATGTGACGACGCTCCATGCTGACATATCAGCGTCTTCGGGAATTTCCCCACCGCCAATCACCTCTGTCACGAGATATTGCGGCTCTTCCAACAACATCGTGATCGGCGCGCCGTTGGGATCGGGATTCACGAACACCCGCGCATTGCGGTAGCTGCGGCTGTAGAGTCCGTTTTCCAACCTCAAATCTTCAATCGTAGTGGGTACCAGCGTGAGCGCTTCCCCAATCGGCAGATCATATTCGGGGAACCACTCCGCCCCATCACTCACTTCGAGATTAATGTAGGTGTAGTTGCCCTTAACCAGCAGATAATTCGCCAGCATCCACAGCCGCTCGGATGGCTCCCCAACATAGTTTTGCAGGATCACAATGCGATCTTGGTTGACCAGCGACAGAATGCGATCCATTTGCAGCGCCCAATCGAAAACCTCGAACCGGCTGTATTCACCCCATCCTGCGAACGCTTCGATCATCACGCCATCCGCAAGACTATAGTCTGTCTGGTCGCGCGTGGTAATCCAGCCGCCCGCATTGACGATGAGCGTATATTGCCCCCCAAACTGCTCGCGTGTCCAGGTCATCCAATCCTCGATCCGCCGCGACCAGTCTGCCTCCCACGCTTCATCCAGTTCAGGCAAAACAGGCCGCCACCGATCCGCGCCGAGTCCGTTAGGTACATTCACGCTGTCAGCAAACAATCCATCATTTTCATTCAGTGCCAGTTGGTCTAGCACCTGTTCCATCCACCACGCGCGGTAATCGGGATTGTCGGTATCCATCAGATACCAGCCCCAATCGCACTGAAAAACCCGCTGCCCATCGTAATGATAAAACCAGTCTTCCGGCAGAGCCTCATCCCCTGGCCATTCCTGTACCCAATCACCGGAAATAATATGAATAAATTCACTGCTGGGTTGGCAGTCAGCGTTCGGGGTACTGTGACCGAGTCCCAGCCCAAGCCGGTAATGCAGCACCACGAAGTACGGATTATAGGCGCGGAGCCGTTGCGCTCCCTCCAGCGTTAATTTCTGCGTGCCCGCGTAATGTGTCGCGGCAAATTCAGCTTGTGCATCGGTGAGATAGTGGACATTTATCTGATCGTTGAAGACCATGATGCCGTTGCTGCTGCTGGGGAAACGGGTGGGATCGATTTGGGTATCAGTGTGGGCGTAGGCTTGTGCGCTGACGAGTAGAAGCCCTATTACCAACAGAAGAATTCTTGTTTTTTTCACCTTATATTCCCCCTCGTCGCTTGTTTATCCCGGCGGCCATTGCAACCGGCGTCCGGCCAGTACATGCAAATGCACATGAAACACCGATTGTCCCCCGTTGCGCCCCTGGTTGAGCACCAGACGATAACCGTCCTCGGCGAATCCCTCCTGCCGCGCGATTTTCGCCGCCGCTACCAGCAGTTTGCCCGCCAGTTCAGCATTCTCGTCATCAATATCAACCGGCCCCGTGATATGTTCGCGCGAAATAATCAGGATATGCACCGGGGCCATAGGATTCACATCATGGAACGCGACAACCTGATCATCCTCATACACAATCTGAGCGCCTCGCTCATGCGATGCAATTTGGCAGAAAATACAGGCCATCTTTTCCCCTCATCCTTGTGTGACTGCGACTAAACCGCGTTCGGTTGCTTCGACCATCCGCACGGTGGTGATCGTATTCGTCATCACCGCAGGCGAAATCAGATCCGCTCGAATGTAATTATCGGTCAGCCCGGTGTTATGGAATCCATCCGGCGTTGCGCCTGCAATCTGTTCCCATAATACATCCATTTCCTGCCCAACAAAACGTTGGTAAAACTGCCGCGCCCCTTCATCCGACAGTGCCAGCAGCCGCGCGCTGCGTTCTTTTTTCACGTCCTCGCCAATTTGCATCTGCATACGTGCCGCCGCTGTGCCCGCCCGTGCCGAATAGCGGAAGACATGTATCTTCATAAAATCTATCTCCCGCGCAAACTCGTAGCTCGTCTCAAATTCTTCATCGGTTTCGCCGGGAAATCCCACAATCATATCGGTGCTGATTGCCAGATCAGGGATCAGCGCTCGCCCCGTTTCAATCAGATGGCGAAATGTTTTTTGCGACGTGCGCCGCGCCATCCGTTTGAGTGTGGCATCACACCCGCTTTGCAGCGGCAGGTGTAAATGGCGGCACAACCGCCGGTTATCCCACAATTCCAAAAATTCCGGCGTGATATCCCACGGTTCCAACGATGACAGCCGCACGCGTGGGATATCGGTGCTGTCCAGAATGCGCCGCACGAGATGGTACAGCCCTTCATGATCGCCCTGATCATGCCCATACGAACCCAAATGCACGCCCGTGAGCACCGCTTCCTGATACCCACTCTCCGCCAGCATCTGGATTTCCCGCAAAATCTCAGCAGCAGCGCGGCTGCGCCCCGGCCCGCGTGCAATCGTCGTAACGCAAAAAGTACAGCGGTTATTGCACCCATCCTGTGCCTTCACAAACGCACGGGTGCGCCCTGATGCCCCCGGCAAAAATTCTCGTTCGAGCGGCTCCTGTTCAAACGTTTCCGCCGTATGCAAAACCAGCGGCACCAATCGATCCTTGTCCAGGTTATTGATCACCTGTCCCACGCCGGGCAGTTTGCTCACTATCTCCGGTGACAGATGCGCATAGCACCCGGTAGCGACAATTTCCATCGCCGGATTTTCGCGGTTCAGCCGCCGGATCATATTACGTGAGCTTCGTGTTGCTTCGCTTGTCACCGCGCAGGTATTCACGACACACGCATCTGCTTCTTCAGCGGATCGCACAATCAAATGTCCGGCTTGCTGGAACTGCCGCGCGATTGTTTCCACTTCACTTTGGTTCAACCGGCAGCCGGTTGTTTCCAGGTAAATCTTCATTTCACTTCCAACCAATACAACTCACTCAGGCCGTGCGATGAGCAGATCATCAAATGCGATCACCACCGGGCTGCTGGTATCCACGCTGTGCCCCGCCGCTAATCCAATCTGCCCCTCTCCGAAATCCGCATCTTGATAAACCGTCGTGACATTGGCCGTCTGGCAGCTTTGGCCTTCCAGTTCCGGTGCCCACATGCTGATCTCATTTGTGCCCTTCAAACACAGCCCCAGCGCTTGATCATTCACAAAAAACTGGAATTGATCGCCCGATGCCGCGATCCGAATTTGATTCGGTGCCATCCCTGGTTGAATCGCGTCCGAAATCCCCCACGGACTGATTGTTTCGATCTGACCATCTTTCACTTTTTCCAGCTTATAACGGCCATCACTGCTGATGAATAATCCGTAGTAATTCTGGTCATCCTGCTGCCGGAACACCACTCCATACTGGTTATCCTGCGGGCTGGCTACATTCCAGGTAGTTACGCGCAAATCCATATCGTCAAATTCTCGGTTCAAATTCGACCAGACTATCCCATGCGCCTGTGCCGAACCATACGTTACCAGCAGCACCCGTTCGGTTGCTGTCAGCACCTGTTCAGTCAGCCGGGCCAGATTCAGTTCACGGCTGGTTGCCATCTCCGCGGAATCCGTCCCCTCGAAGGTTTCCCACTGTCCCATGACACCAGTATCAAACTTATCCGACACATCGAACGAGGTAGTATACAAAAATTCTCCCGGCATCGTTCGGCGGAGCAGTTCCGCATCCGGCCCCACCAGGATCAAATCATCAAACGCCACCCGCACATCGTCGCTCACATCCCCGCTGGTTCCCGTAGCCAGTCCGACGCGCCCCTGTGTAAAATCGTCGTCCCGAAAGACATAGCTCAACGCATCGGTATAGCAGTAATTTGCACCCGCATAGCCGTTCCACATGCTGAATGCGTTCGCCCCGTGCAAACAGAGCGGAATCGGTTGGCCGTTGACGAAGAACCGGAACTCATCCCCCTGTGCAATCACACGGATTTCATTGGCGGCGTATCCTTGATGAATCACATCCGACAAGCCCCATTCGCTGATAAAGGTCAATTCACCATCTTTCGCTTTTGCCAGGGTGTAACGTCCATCGCTGCTGAGGAAAAAACCGTAGTAATTCTTATTATCCCGGTACCGGAACACCACCCCATACTGGTTATCTGTCGGGCCAGACAGCGGTTGGGCGGTCACACGCAGGTCCATATCATTGAATTTTCGGTCCAGCGACGAAAAAACCGCCGAATTGGTATACGGCGATCCATATTTCACCACCAGTGCGTTTCCCTCGACTAAACCTGATGCGTCAGGGAGCAACTCGATGCTGGCCGAGTCGCGCCCCGGATAAATATCCCATTCGTCGTTCAGATCATCAAACGAAGTGGCATAGAGCAGTTTGCCGGGGTCCGGTTGGGACACGGGGATTTCATACAACCAGTCGGTCAGCACACCCAACGCTGCGCCGAGCGCCAGCACCACCACCAGCCAGAGCACCAGTCCCAGTGTGCGCATTTTGCGCAGCGGGCGATCAACCGCCTCCGTGACCTTGAGTACTGGATGTCTAACCAGCAGTCCGATCACGTACCAGAGCGTCAAAAGCGCCTGCCCGATGAACAGTCCACCCATAATCTGAAATAGCGCTGTCGGAATAAAACTACTGATCTGCAAATTCCAAACGATTAGCCCTGCCGGAATGCCCGCCAGCAAAATAAAAATGGACAACCAAATCGTGATAAGGCTGCCCGTCGCATGCCGCCCCAACCGTCGCACCGCTTGCAGCAGAACCAGACTCATCATCCCCAACAGCACCACCGCGAGCAGTTGCAGTTGCGTCTCCTGCTGGTAGATTTTTCCGGCCTGTTCGACCCGCAAATTAGCCCAATCCATTTCGACGCGCTTAAACTCAAGCATATAGAGATAGGCCGCCAGGACGATTGCACCCACCAGCAGGATCATCCCGGCCAATGCAAAATGCACCCGCATCACCCGTAAAAGCCAGGCGGAATGGGTATCTTCCTGTTCCGAAACCCGGTGAAAGGGCTGGATCGCTTCTGTCATACCACTTAATCCTCTGTAATGTCTTTAATCGTCGTGACCAGCATATTGTCAAAGGTCACATCACTATAACCCTTTTGGGTCAATGTAATGACGCCAAATTGATTACTTTTAGGGCTGTCCTGAAGCTGTATTTCCCCGGCATATTGTTCATCGACCCAGAATGTATAACGGTTATCGATGACCGTCGCATGCAGGGACACCGGAAAAGCTGTTATCTCAATTGGTTCGGTATCCAGCGGCGTGAGATCAATCCACTCCGATCCATCACGCTGCTCAAACCGCCAAGTTCCATTCGGCGAGACCGCAAATATATAGAACTGGCGATCATCCTCATAATTCAATACCAACCCAAACGAGGAATCGGCGCTTCCCTTGCGGAAATCAGCCATAACCTCAATCTCGTAGGTCATCACATCCATCTCAAAATCGGGGACCGACCATACGCTCACGCCTGGCGCAAAAACACTGAGATTCAGCTCCCCATCCCGATATTCAACCAGGGTTTTAGCCGTTTCCTCGATACGCCACCGTCGGCTGTAGGTTGAAAAGTCATCCTGAAACAGAATATTGCCCTGATATTCACTGAACAGAAATAAAAAAATGATCCCTACGCTCGTCAGCTTCACAGGTGGCTCCTAAGGCTTATCGTACCGGGATTGTAGCATGCCCCTAAGCAGCTTGGCATGGCGCAATAGCAACGCTTACCCGATGGCATACCCCAATCGTTGCAGTGCCCGTGTCGCAAGCAGTCCAAATCCCTCATCCATACCGGCTTGATTCACCACATACCAGTAGGAGTCCGCCGCTGATGCCGAATCTCCGCGCTGTTCAAGCATCATGCCAAAATAATAGCGAATGCGCGGGTTAGACGAATCAATCGAAACCGCGCGGTTGAGGGCCTCAAAAGCGGGTTCATAATTCTCAGTCTGGTAATATCCCCACCCCAGGCTGGTAAGCAAATCCGCATCATTCGGCATCAGTTGGCTGGATTCCTGAATAAAAGTCATCCCCACTTCTTTGATCAAAAAACCCGTATCCGCATAAAACGCCGCCAGCAGACGCCGCCACGCCGGATTCGCAGGGTCCAGATCAACCGCCACTCGCAGCCACTCTTCCGCCGCCGCCAGGTCTTCCAATGCCTGAAGCGACACGCCGATTTCTGCGGCCAGCGCAGGGTTATCGGGCGAGAAAAAATAAGCTTGTTCAAACGCATCATAGGCGGCCTTATGATCGTGGTGCAGCCGCCAATGCAGCCCCAAAAAGTAATAAAGCATCGGGTTACTGGGGTCCATCGCCAGCGCCGCCTCAATATCATCCAATCCATTGCCGCCGCGTTGATCCAGTACAAACCCCAGGTAAGCCATCGCCACCGAATTGACCGAATTAGCCGCGAGTGCCAGTTGGAAGGCGTGCTGCGCGAACACCCATTCCCCCAGCCGCACCAGTGTGGTGCCGAGGTAGGTATGTGCATCTGTCAGCGCTTCGGTTTCATACACCGCTAGGGCTTGCCGAACCGCTTGCGCTTGCATCACCCAGGTCTGGTCTTCCATCGCTTGGGCGAGATAAGTCGAAGCCGTGACTTGATCCAGCGGCGCAAGCAAAAGACCCAGTTGGTACGATGCTTCTGCATTGCCGGGTTCCGCCGCTAACCACCGTTCGAGTGTTTGTTGGGCGGTATACCACGCCGCTAAATCGATTTGTTGTTCGGCCAGAGCTTGTAAAGCGCGTGGATTCGTTTCCTGTTCCAACGAGGCATAGAGCAGCGCGCTAGCCTGCGCGGTTTCGCCGCTTCGTTCTAAGATATATTCCAACTGCGTCCGCCGTATCGTATCCCACCCATCCAGATTGACCAGGGCATACAGGTAGATACGCGCTTCGGCGTACTGTCTCGCGTCCACACTCCACTGCACCAATTTTTCATACAAGCTGGCGCGCGGCTCTGTTTGAATCAGAATCCGGTCATAAAGCGCGATGGCCTCGTCATACTTCCCCGCTTGGGCTAGCCGGTCAGCATCCTTCAGCCACGCCTGGACCTGCTGTCCCGCCGGAGTAGGGCGCAGCAAGGCGAAACATACCGTGATGACAACAAAACGCATCGAAACAACAACAAAACGACGAATCATTAGTTTTGTGGCAGGTCTAAAGCGTGAGCGACAACTTTTTCAATTTGAGATGGGATCAGCGGTTTGATCAGGTAGTCGAATATCCCTTGCAATTTGCCCATCAGCCGGTTGGCCGGATCCCCATATGCCGTAATGACGATCACTAAGCTGCGCTTTCCACCCTCTTGCATCTGGTGGCGAATAGTCTCCAACACTTTCCAACCCGTTGTGTCAGGAAGTCCAATATCAAGCAGTACGAGATCAGGTTGTTCCGTTTGGTAGAGTTCAAGACCTTTATCGCCATGCGTGGCATGAGAAACTTGCAGGTTCATCCGCTGCAAGGTCGCACAAACAATTTCCGCAATTTCGATCGTATCCTCAATGACCAGTACCTTAGGACGATACGCTGATTCAGAGTTTGGGGTAGGCATGACTTTCTCTTTCGGGTAACTGGGTCCATCGTGCGCCATTATAACGCATAATCTCAGTGGAAAAATAAGAACAAACGTGCTATTATTCCAACCCTCTCTCTTCCGAATCATCTTCGATTATGTTATGATCGGCAAAGTTTTTTGTCACGAAGGGTGGCTGAATGGATTCAAAGCAAAAAGGTACGTCGCAGTCTCGTACAACAACCACTGCTACAGGAGCGCGCCCCGCAGCTACGCCGCCCAAACCGCGCGCACGCAAAGCAGAAGCCCGCCCCGAAATTGTCAAAAAGCCAACCACCGCCGAGCGGATACATGCCCGCCTCCAAGCGTGGAGTACCACAGTTCAAGACCCACAATTTTGGTCTAATATGCGCCAGAAGCTGCCTCCTTGGGCTGATGAAATGGGCGCGCTGTTGTTATTGGTTTTGGGGATCGTAACCCTGACCGCGCTGTTTAACACCACCTCCGAAGCGCACATCTCAGTCACCATTTCCGATGTACTTCGCCAGTTTTTTGGCTATGGTGCTTTTTTGGTGTCTTTGGCAATTTTGGCAGCGGGCATCTGGCTGCTGCTGCCCAAATTTGGCATAATATTGCGCCTGAGTTGGATTCAGATTATTGCGATTGAAGTTGTTTTTGGTGCAATCACAGCACTGATGCACTTATCCGCCAATGATCCAGCTCCGCGTTTGCTGGCCCAGGAGGGTAAGGGCGGGGGCTATCTGGGTTGGACATTAAGCCAGTCTACCGCCATCATCGGCCAAACCTTATCACTGTTGCTGTTTGCTGTGCTGCTCATCGGTGCGCTGGTACTCCTGACGGGCGTACGGCGTTACCATATGTCCATGTTTTTGGCGTGGCTCACCTCCCAACTTGAAAAAATAGTCAATCGGCTGGATGCTCCGCCGCCTACCCTGGCTAGTAAACCCGCGACATCACCCATGGCAACGCCTATCGCCATAACCCCACCACTTGAGGAAACCAACGGCGATCATCCCATCACGCGCCGCCCGCATCCCCATACGCCGCCGCCTGTTGAGGAAAAAAAGGTCGAAACCCAAACCGAGGTCCAGCGCAAGCGTGCCACGGAACTCAAACAGTCTCACCATAAGCCGCTCAGTGCCGCCAAGAAAAAAGAAATTGTCGATGAAGCGCGCCGCACCCTCGGCGCAACCAATGGCCGCAGTCTGGTTTCTCCTGGCGATCCCGGTGAACGCCAGTCCATCGTCCCGCGTGACCTGTTGCCCGATTCGCGTGTCGTTCCAGCCGCCCCTCGTGCTCGCGTTCACTCGGCGGGCGATAAAACGGATGGTGACCGTTACTTCACAGTCAACGATTTCCGTGAAGTCAAAAAAGTCGCCAAGCGTGAGGAAGATCTTCCGCCGCTCGAACTCTTAAGCGATCTGGAACTCAACAAACCCACTGAAGATGAGATCAACACCAACGCCCGCATCATCAAAAACACCCTGCTGGAATTTGATCTCGAAACCGAAGTCATTGATGTAAAAATCGGCCCAACTGTGACTCAGTATGCCGTCTCACCCTACACCGAATCCGTCAACGAAGCAGGCGAAACGGTCTTGAACCGGGTGCGTGTCGGCCAGATTGCCAGCCTGAATGGCGACTTGGCCCTGGCACTCTCTGCCAAACGCTTGCGTATTCAGGCCCCGGTGCCCGGTCACTCCTACGTGGGTGTCGAAGTACCCAACCGCCAGCCCAGCACGGTAGCCCTGCGCCCGGTCCTCGAATCAGCCGCCTTTTACGAAAACCGCAAGCGCCCCTTAGCGCTGCCATTGGGCCGTGACGTATCAGGCGAACCTTTCATTACGGATCTGCAAACGATGCCCCATCTTTTGATCGCGGGCACCACCGGATCGGGCAAGTCGATTATGCTGGCCGCCATGACCACCGCGTTGATCATGAACAACCCGCCGGATCGTGTAAAGCTGGTGCTGCTCGACCCCAAAATGGTTGAGCTGCCGCGTTTCAACGGCCTGCCACACCTGCTCGGTCCCGTAGAAACCGAATTAGACCGCATTATTGGCGTGTTGCGCTGGTGTACGCGCGAAATGGATTTACGCTACAAACTGCTCGAAAAAGAAGCAGCGCGTAATCTTGAAACCTATAACAAGGCATTAGGTCGCCGCCGCAAAGATGAGCAGCTTCCCTACATCGTCGTGATCATTGACGAAATCGGGGACTTGATGATGCAGCGTCCCGACGAAACCGAGCGCGCCCTGACTCGCTTGGCGCAGATGGCCCGCGCCGTGGGTATCCATCTGATGGTTGCGACCCAGCGACCCAGCGTGGATGTGATCACAGGCCTGATCAAAGCGAATTTCCCGGCTCGTATTTCGTTCGCCGTGGCGTCCAGCGTCGATTCCCGCGTCATTCTCGACGCCACCGGAGCCGACTCGTTGATGGGGCGCGGCGACATGCTGTTCCTCGCGCCTGATGCCGCTGGTCCCCAGCGTATCCAGGGCTGCTACATCTCCGATGAGGAAGTCAACGCTGTTGTAAACTATTGGCGCAGTTGGCATGCTCAAGAGATCGCCGCCGACCTGATGGAAGAACCTGGCGTCGCCCCCTGGGAGC
>DATAMF010000378.1:0-8312 GCA_036260665.1 Aggregatilineaceae bacterium
CGTCACGTCGCGCCCGGCCCGCGCCACCAACTCCTGACTCGGCCCGATCTCGCGGATTTGATCGCCTTCGATCAGGATCGCGCCATCGTTGAACTGCCGCCTGCCGGAGTCCATCGTGAGAATGCCCACGTTAAAAAGCAGTGTTTTCGTCATAGGGATTAGCCTTTGTGTGTCTCACATATCGAAAAGTATAGTGCGGACAGCCGGCACGTCAAAGTGAGGGCATGGTATAATTAAGGGAAACAATCCTGTGAGGACCGCATGAACACTAAAACCGTTGATATTCAAGAGGTTGAGGGCAGGTGGCAGGAAGTGTTGGCCTGGGTGCGCGAAGGAACCGAGGTGATTCTGACCGAGGACGAAAAACCTGTCGTGCGTTTGTCTCCGATGCAGCGTATTCCCGATTTATTTCCAGGTGGCTGGATTAGTGACGATTTTGACGATCCACTGCCCGACGAATTCTGGCTAGGGGAAGAATGAGATATTTGCTCGATACCAACACTTTCTTGTGGTGGAATATTCGTTCTTCTCGGTTATCGTCGACTGCAATTGCTATTTGTCAAGATGCGACCAATATTCTGTGGCTGAGTATGGCAAGTATATGGGAAATCCAAATCAAGAATCAGCTAGGAAAGCTGAAGTTGCCAGCGCCCCTGGATGAGATATTGGCGAAACAGTACGAGGCAAATGGAATTCAGCAGTTGTCAATTCAATTGCCCCATGTTCTCCGACTATCTGCACTGCCCGATCATCACAAAGACCCATTTGATCGAATGCTGATCGCGCAGGCACAGGTCGAAGGCTTGATGTTGATCAGCAATGATCCGCTGATAGCAAAATACCCCGTGACGGTGGTTTGGTGATGCCCACCTTTGTTATGGTGCACCCTCTCCGGTATTGTACTCGGCTAGCAGTACACGATTGATCTGTTCAGTCCGATCCAGCGGTATAAACCCGGATAGGTCAATCCGATATACATTCAAGTCAGAATCTAGAACTTGGACCTCATTGTTGTGTAGTGTCAGCCGATAGGAGGCGTATTTGCTGCTGCCAGGGTACCCCGGAAAAGTCATTGTGCCGTCAAATTCCACATCATCTACGAACTTCAGGCGATGAAACGATTCCCGATAGTAGTCATTCGTCAAGAAGAAGCCATCATCCCAGCGGGAAATGCCATCAAATCCGGCTCCAATAAATAGTTCCGACTCGGTGGTTTTACCAGTTGAAATATCATATCAGGCAAGTTCAAGCGGCGTTTCGCTGTTGTCTCCGTACTGGTAGAGTAATCTATCATTGTCGATCCAGGCTATAGGCATACTCCAGCCCATACCCTTTGAATGCGCGTAGTGCTGGGCGATGAGCTGTGGAACGGAATTGGCAGCCGGGAGGATGTAATATTCACCCACATGTTCCTCAGTATATCGCATCACGTAAGCCAGATGTTGCCCATCCGGGGACCAAGCCAGATATTCCATATCATCGAATTCGGATACAGTCGTTCGAGATACCGAGTAGTCAACCAAATAGGTGTGGCTATGGTCCTGCCCACAAGTTCGATCAATTCCTTCCAACGTAAAAGCGAATAAGTCAAGTACCGGATTGGGCAGGAGGTGCGGGGTTGTTCCAGTAATTTTCGGGTCGCAGTCCCAATCTTCGAGGAAACCGGGGTGTTGTGGTAGTTTTAGCAGTTCCGTGGTAAGCCCCGTCACTGGATCGAGCAGGAGCAATTGATGGTATCCGAGGGCGTATCCCTGAGGTATGTTCGATATGCCAGCCATAATCCATAACAAGATATTCCCATCACTTAACACATCTGCCCTAAGCGATTGCCCTACTACGGGCACATCAAGTTGTGCCTCATCAAATGCGCCATGGTCTACGGCTTCTTCTAATAATTGCAGTTCACTTTTGGGGAAAACCATTCGGGGCGCTGCCCGCAAGATGGTTGGTAGGCTGAAAATGGCCTGGCTTTCGTGCGTGGCGGTGTTTACTTCCCAAATTCTGGTCTGATCCGCGTTGATCGTGATGACATAAAACACAAAGGTGGGGGTAAGTGGTTCAGCATGTGTAATTGGATTCGAATAAGCAACGAACCAAAGCAATAAGCTGGTGAAGAGAACGCCTCGTAACCGGTTCATTTTTGTCTTCTCCGCGCAAACAGTCTCACTTTATCTTAGGCTGTAAGCCTATAGAAAAACTAAGCGGCTGATATACGTTTGCCGGATGAATTTGGGCTGGGGGAGGATGAAAAGGATTAGTAGGTTACTTACGGATTTTTCATCGCGAAGTGAAGATAGTATACCGCAAACCCCGCCCGTAGCTCAAAAAGTCGGGTATTTTTTTCCCCGTTTCCGCGCATAATGTGCCCCATGACCCGGTGATACAGCAGGAGGTGTAGACACGATGCGCTACGGCATTTATCTTCCGAATTATGGCCCCTACGGTGATGCACACGTTTTGGCGGCGCTGGCCCATGACGCAGAACAGGCGGGCTGGGATGGCTTTTTCCTCTGGGATCACATCGCGCCGGAAGGCCCCGTGAACGTGGTCGATCCCTGGGTGGCGCTGACCGCCGTCGCCCTCAACACGGAGCGCATCCGCATCGGCACGACGGTGACACCCCTGCCGCGCCGCCGCCCCTGGAAGTTAGCCCGCGAAACTGTCTCGCTGGATCGCCTCTCCGGTGGTCGCTTGATCCTCGGTGTGGGGATCGGGCTGGGGGAGGGCGAGTGGGATGATCTGGGCGAAGAACCGGATCAGGCCAAACGCGCGGAGATGCTCGACGAGGGACTCGACATCCTCACCGGGCTGTGGCGTGCGGAACCGTTCAGCTACGAGGGGAAGTATTATCACATCAAACAGGCGCACTTCTTGCCGGGACCGCTTCAGCAGCCGCGTATTCCGATCTGGGTCGGCGGCTTCTGGCCGAACAAGCGCCCGATGCGCCGCGCCGCCCGCTGGGATGGGGCCTTCCCGCTGATGCCCTGGACCGACGAGTCCACGCCGGAAAATATGATGCTCCAGTTTAAGGACGCGGTGGCCTATATTCAGGATCAGCGTGCCGCGCAGGGGATCGAGGGGCCGCTTGATATTGTGCATGTTGGCGGGACGCCGCCGCACATCCCCGGACTCGCCGCGCTGGATGCCAACGACCATGCCGACGCGGGCGCGACGTGGTGTTTGGAGATGCTGTATCCCTATCGCTGGGGCTGGACGGGTGACGGTCCGTGGCCCGTCGAGGCCATGCACGAGTGGGTGCTGCAAGGCCCACCTTCTTCGTAGGGCGCGGCAATCCGATTTAACCTGAATCACCCCGCATTTAGCCTGAATCTCGCCCGATTTAGGCTAAATCTATCCCACATTTATCCCAAATAAGCCTTATTATTTAGCCTGAATACACCCAATTCTAACCTGCGGCGTGTTAGAAAAAGGTTGTTTTGCCGAGTCACCCTTTTTGTTTCAGACTTGTCTGTTAGCCAGCCCTATACAAAAAAGCACCCCGACGGATCGGGGTGGCTCGTGCTGTGTAATGGGGCTGCGCGATGACTAGCCTTTCTAGCCTTCTTCGTCCTCGCCCGTATCGGTTTCTTCGCTCACATCTTGTGTGCGTGCTGCTTCCTCGACCTCGTCGGAGACGACTTCTTCGCTCACATCGGGAGCGCCTTCGTCGATCATAGCCGAGACCGCCGCGATTTCTTCGACCTCATCGGCCACTTCTTCGCTCATGTCTTCAGCGTAGGCGGTTTCTTCCACCGCTTCGCCTTCCGCCTTGCCCTCTTCCACGCCCCAGCGCTGCGTGAAGCCCACGCGCCGCTGATCGGGTTCCAGGCGGCTGATGCGAAGCTGCAAGCGGTCGCCCTTTTTGACATAGCTGTACGGTTCCTTCAGCGATCCGTCGCCCATCTCGCTCAGGTGCAGCAGCCCTTCCAGGCCGTCATCCAGCGCGATGAATGCCCCGAAGTCCACCACATTCGTGACGGTGCCTTCGACCAGCATGCCCTCGTGATAGCGTTCCAGTGCATCATCCCAGGGATCATTGAGCAGACGCTTGCGGCTCAGTGCGATCCGGTTCGTATTCCGGTCCAGGCTCAGGACGTAGACATCCAGTTCCTGCCCGACCTTGAGCACATCACGCGGGTGATCGACGCGGTGCCATGCCAGTTCGGAGACATGGATCAGGCCGTCCGCGCCGCCCAGGTTGACGAATGCGCCAAAGTCGCGCAGTCCCGTGACGGTGCCGCTGACGACATCGCCCTCTTTGAGTTCCGAGAGCAGGCGGGCTTTCTGCTGGGCACGCCATTCGCGCTGTGCTTCCCGCTCCGAGAAGATCAGGCGGCGGCGGTCTTGATCGACCTCGATCACTTTGACGCCGAGTTTGGTGCCCATCAGAACATTGAGCGACTCGCGGCGTTCATTGCCCTGTAAGCCCGCGCTGACCGTGACCATGTGCGATGACGGAATGAAGCCTTCCAGCATCTTCCAGCGCACCAAAACGCCGCCCCGGTTATGGCCGGTCACCGTGACTTCTACGACCTCATCCTTTTCCATCAATTGGCGGGCCTGATCCCAATCGTACTGCTGGAGGCCCATATTGATCGACACGATCAGATTGTTATCGCTGTCGCGTGGGTTGAGAACGTAGACCGGCACTTCCTGGCCGACCTTGAGTGATTTACGAAACTCAGGGTCGAGACGCTCCAGGTCTTGAGCCGTCACAATGCCATCCTGCTTGGCCCCCATGTCCACGATGATCTCGTTGGACTCTATTTGCAGGATTATGGCATTCCGAATTTCGCCTTTGCGCGGAGGCGTATAGTCGAACGACGCCTCCAGCATTTCCATGACGCTTTCGCCCTCGCCCGATTCATCGGATGCCCCAGACGGCTGCTGATTCTTGTTTTCGTCGAAGTCCATGCTCTATCTACCACCTTGTGTTTGGGAGTCGGCTAAAATCGCGGCGGGCGTCCGTCACGTTGCCTTACTATAAATACTTAGAATTTAAAGATAAATTGTTGGACCATGTGCCGCTTGGTTCTTGCCCGACTGCGCAGACCATTAATAAGTATAGCTTGGCGCGTCATGTGGCACAAGTGTAATACTTTCAATTTGGTACAAATTGTCTTTAAGGCAGATTTTCTGCATTTTGGAACCTTTTGCCCAATTGGTAGGACTATTAGGGTGAAAGGAGCGATGGTGACGGACTGGACAATAAGCACTGAATCCGATCCGACTTTGGTAGCCAGGCTTGCGGCGGGCGAGACACAGGCGCTAGACGTTCTGTACGCCCGGCACGGGCTGGCGCTGCTGGGGTATCTGGTTGGTCAGGTGGGTGATCAAGCGCTGGCTGAGGAAATCCTGCAAGACGTGATGCTGGCTGTCTGGCACGGGGCGGGCAGTTTTCGCGGCGATAGCAGCGTGCGCACCTGGATGCTGGCGATTGCACGCCGGAGAGCCATCACCGAACGGCAGCGGCGATCAGTGGACGCGGTGGCGCTGGATGACGATCTGGCGGCCAATGATACCGGGCCATTGGACGTGCTGATACAGCGAGCCGAACGCGACGATCTGCGGGCGGCGCTGCGGCGGCTGCCGGACGATCAGCGGGAAACACTGGAACTGGTGTTTTATCACGATCTGTCGGGGCCAGAAGTGGCTGAGGTGATGGGAATCAGTCCAGGGACGGTGAAAAGCCGTCTGCACCGCGCTAAAGCGTTGTTGAAAGGATTACTGGGAGTACGCACTGATGCATGAGTATTGGGAAGATCGACTGCCATACTATGTCGCGGGGACACTGCCACCCGATGAGCGGTCTGCGCTGGAACGGCATCTGCGCACGTGTTTGCTGTGCCAGGATAAGCTGCACGAGTGGCAGCTTATTACACATGCAGTGCGTGCCGAAGCCTCCAGCCGGGTGAGTTTTCTGCCCCCTCTGAAGCGCGTATACCCATCTCGGAACGGTTGGCATAAACCCGAAAATAGTTCGGTGGAGGAACATATCGTGACGACTTTTGAATTGACACGTGGACTGGAATTGCGCCGTAATACAACATCATCCCGCACGTTATCGTTTTTCACGCTCGCGGCAGCAGCGGTCATTGTGATCGTGTTTGCGGCGCTAATCATTACCCCCGGTGGATCCCACAAAAATACAGGGGAGGATCCAAGCTCGGCAGGGCTGGCGGCGCAGGCCACAGCGACATTGCCGCCCACGAACACACCGCTTCCATCTACCGCGCTGCCGACGCAGCCGCCTGCTGACTCACCGGTAAGCCAGGTGACAGCTACGCCTTTCGCGATCACACTTGAACCGCAGCGTTATGTTGAGCATACAGTTGTGGCGGGCGAAGACTGCCTGTCGATTGCCGTCATGTATGGCAATACCGATCCTTCCGTGATTGAGCTGATAGAAACATTCAATGAGGTGGATTGTGACGCGCTGCCTGTGGGCGCAAAAATTTGGGTTCCGGTGTCGTTTTCACCCGCGCCCGATTTTGCTACCCCAACTGCGCTGCCTGTTCTGCCGCTCAACGCCAATGAGGGATTTCTGGAATACCTGGTGCAGCCCGGCGACGACTGTTTGGATGTGCTGGCCGCGTATTCGCAAAACCAGCCCTGGGTCGATTGGAGCCTGATGAGCGTCATCGAGCAGACCAATCAGGTAAGCTGCCTATACCCGTTGACGCCGGGATCGGTGATCCTGATTCCCGGTGGAACCTCTGCGGCTGGTGCGTACCTGGAAGCGACAGCCACGCCGATTCCGTGGCCGGAGAATCCCAATGAACCAATGAATACAACGGTGGAAGCTGCCCCGGTTCCGGCTAATGCTGCGCCTCCGACGCCTGTAGCGGGACCTGTTACCCTGAACATTAGCCAGGATGGGGATACGACTCGTCTGGAAGGCATCCGCTATGAGCAGCAGGGTTGGAATAACCAGGGGCCGACGGCGCTTACCATGGCACTGAGTTACTACGGCTGGGATCAAAAGCAGGACGTGGCGGCGCAGTGGCTGAAGCCGAACATCGAAGATAAAAGTGTGAATCCCTGGCAGATGACGTACTACGTGAACACCTATACCGGAAACAATGCGCTGTACCGGATGGGCGGCACGGTGGACTTACTCAAGTCGCTGGTGGAAGCAGGCTTCCCGGTGATCGCGGCAGTCGGGCTGGATTCATCAGAAGATGAGTGGCTGGGCCATTACCAGGTGCTAATGGGCCGCGATGATGACAACGTGCTGGTCTATGACAGCTACCTGGGGTCCAACGACGACCAGGGACGGCCTTACGCCGATGCGGATTTCGACGCGGCCTGGCGGCAGTTCAACCGCACCTTCATCGTGATTTATGAGCCGGGCCGCGAAAAAGACCTGCGCACCATCCTGGGTGAGTATGTCGATCCCTGGTATGGATACAACGCCGCATTGGAGCAGTCACGGGACGAAATAGCCGAAAATGCTGAGGATCAATGGGCATGGTTCAACCAGGGCACGGCGTTAGGTGTGTTGGGCGATGTTCAAGAGGCGGCTGCCGCCTATGATAAGGCCCTTGAACTCGGATTGCCGTACCGTTTGTTGTGGTACCAGTTCGGCCCGTTCGAGGCGTACTACCAACTGGGGCGCTACGATGATGTGATCGCGCTGGCCGATTCGGTGCTGGATGACACCATCTATATCGAAGAAATCCACTACTGGAAAGGTATGGCCCTGGTGCAGCAGGGCAAGTTCGATGCGGCGCTGGAATCTTTCCAAACGGCACTGCAAATGAATGCCAATTACTTCCCAGCGCAGCAGGCGATCCAGCTTATCGAGTGGGGCATCGCCCTGCCAGATGGGATCGAGCCGCTGGACTAAATCGAGAGGCAAGCGGGGCGGCGCATTCAGTCGCCCCGCGCTTGTACCATAAAAAACTGATGGGCTGCCCGGATCACCTCGGCAGTGATGTCTGCCCTGCCCAGTTGAGCGAGTGGTGCAGCCCATTCGTCCGGCTCCACCCGTTCAGCGGCGCGCCGATCCCATTCCCGCAGCGGGGTGAGATCAATCTGAGTCAGGGTTTGGTACGTCTGTGTAAAGTTATCCATCGCTTCAACACCGAAAAACAGCAGCATCTCGAAGCGGCTGATCGCCACATCCTCCAGCGGATCACCGCAAGCCGCATCTTCCCAATCGATCACCGCCGCGATTTTTCCGTCTTTCCACAGCACATTCCCCGGCCACATATCGCCGTGGATCAAAGCATGACCGGCGTCGGACGGCGGCAAAAACGGGCGGGCGTCGATGGCGTGCATCCGGGCCAGCAGCGCGGCGAACTGGCGGA
>DATAMF010000413.1:0-2728 GCA_036260665.1 Aggregatilineaceae bacterium
CGGCGCGTCGCACCCGGAATGTCTGACCACGGACTACGCCTCGAGCATTTGTCAGGCCTCCATGAACCAGAACGTGGTCTCCCGCGTGAGGGAAGAAGGCAAGCCCGTGGTCACGATTAATGAGGCCAATGTGACGGTTCAGATTGAAGGGTCGGGGGTGATTACGGCGGGGAGTGTGCTGCGGGTGGATGTGCTCTACCGCTACTCTCCGGTCACTCCCTTGGGATTTATGTTATGGGGAAGCACTGCTGAAGTGCGGGCCAGTGCCCGCCAGCAAATCATGAGCCCTCCCCCACCTGGTTATCGGTATTAGACACTCACGACGGAAGGCAGAGGAGGCTCATCATGATACAGCGTATGCGGCAGAACAGTGAACACGGACAGGCGGCGATCATTCTCGCCTTGGCAATGATTGGGTTGTTAGCGACGGTCGGGTTGGCGTTGGATGGGGGCATGGTGTACTGGAATCAACGCCGCGCCCAGAATGGGGCCGATGCTGCCGCGATTTCGGGCACGACCGCTCTGGTGAATCAGGTGTTAGCGAAAAACTACAACTGCACCGCCTCCACCGAAGAACCGATTCTCGATTTGGTAGAGCAGTACACGCAAAACAATGAAGTCCCCGAAGGCGAGGACAACGTCCAGGCGTTTTATCTGGTCGAAGATTATGCCACCAAGCGCCGCTTCGATTTGATTAATCCCACGACCGGTCGACCCTGGGCGGTGGGCACGACGGGGCGTATTCCCTGCTCGACAGAAATCGGGGCAGGCAACGACTTGGCGGGCATTCATGTGAAGGCGACTTTCCCGCAGGATACCTTTCTGGCGGGAGTGATTGGGATTGCTGAAACCCAGGTCACGGTGGATGCCTACGCGATCTACGAACACCGGACCTGGTGCACCGACTTCGCGGTGTATGCGCTGCAAACCACCTGCGACCAGAATGCGATCCACATCAGCGGGGCCAGCGATTCGGTCACGGGCGGCGGCATCCACAGCAACAGCGGCCTGCATCTCGGCGGTGGCGGTCAGGGCATTACCCTGGAAGAGGGACGCCCGGTGGAATATCAGGCAGGCTGCGGGACGGCCATTAACACGGGCAATATCACCGGTGGACCCAACCCCAGCGCCCCGGATCTCGGTATCGCGGGTACCGAGCCCACCACGCTGCCGGATGACTTCTTCTACGAGTTTGAAGACTTCGCGCCCGGTGGGTTCATTGCGGCGGAAATCCCCGCCAGTATGTATCACTATTTCCCAGCGTCGACCTACCCGAATGGCATTGGCAACAACGAAGTGACCAATACCGATGGGTCTCTGCGCGATGGGCTCTATGTCGTCGAATCCGGCGATGTCAAACTGAATAACCTGTCGCAATCGGCGAACGCGGCACCCTGGCGGGCGACCATTGTCTCCCGTGGTCAGGTCAAGATCAGCGGCGGCATCAACCAGATGCCGGTCGCGCGCGGGATCTTCGTTTTCACCGAAAGCAGCAACCGGAACCCCGGTGCGGTGGACTTGAGCGGCAGTAGCAACCGTTGGGCGGGTATGTTAGCCGCTCCCAACGGCAGTGTCAGTATGTCTGGCGCGCGCAATAGTGACTTGGCTGGTATGATTATTGGACAGACTGTGGATATGACGGGCTCCGACAACTCAATCCATCATCGACCCGAATTTTGCCCGATGAACCCTCCCCGCGTTCTGTTGGTGAACTAGCACGATACTCAATGGGGAGCATGCGGCATCGTATAGTGTCAGGAGGAGTATCATGTTTTTAAGCACGCGACTTCGGATGACCACACCACGCCGATCCTGGATCGGTTTGGTGTTGGTGCTGGCCCTGGTCGTATCATTGGCCGCTCATTTTGCAGCCAACCCCGGCTCGGAGACGCGCAGCGTAATGGCTGCACGTCCTGTCATGGCCGATTTGAACAACATGCAGTTATCATTCATCCCCAATATGGGACAAGCCGATCCGGCAGGTCAGTATCATGTTCGGAGTATGGGGGGCACGCTCTATTTTACGAATGAGAACGTGGTCTTTGTTTTGCCATCAGAACCCCTCGATTCAAATGAATCGGTGACATCCTATGTTGTCCGGCTTAATTTTGAGGGCGCGAATCCGGCCCCAACCTTTAGCTCATTGGATCGTCTGCCTGGGTTAGCCAACTACTTTAAGGGCGATGATCCGGCGCAGTGGCATAGCAACGTTCCAATGTATGGCGGCATCCAATACAATCAGATTTATCCTGGTATTGATCTGCGGTATGAAGGTTCGGAAGGTGTTCTCAAGGGCAGTTACGTGGTCGCGCCAGGAGTTGATCCTGCGCAGATCCGTTGGAGTTATGCTCAATCCGACTCGGTGGCGTTGGACGCGACCAGCGGCGATTTGCGTATCCAACTGCCGCAGTTAGAGGGCGAGGACCCGGCTGAAATTGTCGAGCGCGCTCCGGTGGCATGGCAGACGATTGACGGGGAGCAGGTCCCGGTTGATGTTCGTTATGCGCTGGACGCGGGCAGTGTTTCCTTTGTGGTCGGTGATTACGATCCGGCCTACGAACTGGTGCTGGACCCCATCCTGCAATACAGTTCGTACTATGGCGGTTCGCTGGTAGATCAAGCCTACAGCATGGCAGCGGATACGGAAGGAAATGTTTATCTCACCGGATTGACGATGGGTGGAACTTTCCTTACCGTTCAGCCTTATCAAGCTGCTGTACTTGGCGGC
>DATAMF010000415.1:0-5049 GCA_036260665.1 Aggregatilineaceae bacterium
GATCTGCAAAGGGCGATAAATGGGCGCGGGCGAGTTCAAGCGCGTGGGGGTCACGGTCCAGACCGAGGAGACGCGAATCCGGTGCGGCGCGGAGCATGGCGAAAGAATGACCGCCTGCGCCCAACGTGCCATCCACGAACTGTCCGGCGGGAAGGTCCGCTACACGGAGCAGATCGAGGACGGGGGCGAGCATGACGGGAATATGGGGTGTTGAGTCGGGCACGAGAAATTTTATCCTACTAGGTGAGTTTGACCGGGGAGAGTCTAGTCGAGAGCGGGGCAGGGTGCAAATTGGACGAGGGCGGAATGTGATTTATACTGAGAGAATCCCCAGAATAGGAAGGAAAATTCCTATGGCGCGCGTTTTCATCAGTTACAGCCGCACAGATAAGGCATTTGCCCAACGACTGGCAAGCGATATGGCACGGTTGGGCGCGGATGTTTGGATTGATATGGAGGATATTCCAGCCGGAAAGGATTGGAGCAATGCGATCCAGGAAGGGTTGGATACGGGCGATGTGATGCTGCTGCTTCTGTCGCCTAAGGCCTGCGCATCACCGAATGTCGAGGAAGAGTGGAAATATTTTAAGGAGCAGGGCAAACCGATCATCCCGATTTTGCTGGAACCGTGCAAAATTCATTATCAACTGCGCAGCCTCCAGTATATTGATTTTCACACACAGGATTATGATCCGGCGCTGGCGCAGCTTCAATCAGCGCTGAAACGAGATGGAATCGAGCTTACTTCGATTTCGGCCAGCGGCGCGCGGCCCTCTAAGGTATGGGCTAAAATTCCGCGAGCGTATTGGGCGGTGGGCGCAGGGATGGTGCTGGTTCTGATCGGGGTGGTGGCGGTCTTGTGGAACAGCTTGGGCGGGGATAATGAGGATAAGACCCCCCCAGCACCGACTCGGACCCCAGCGGCGACCCCTCAAGAGGAAACCATCAACGGCATCCCGTTTGTGTATGTGACTGGCGGGTGTTTTGAGATGGGGCGGGAGGACCGGGCATCGGACGAAAAACCGACGCATCAGGTGTGCCTGACGGATTTCTGGATCGGGAAGACGGAAGTGAGCAACGCGCAGTATCGAGCGTGTGTGGAGGCGGGCGTGTGTACGCTTCCGAAAGATACGACCTTTTATGACGAGCCGGACTATGACGAGTATCCGGTGGTGAGCGTGGACTGGGAACAGGCGGCGACCTATGCGGAGTGGGTCGGAGGAACGCTGCCGACAGAGGCGCAATGGGAATATGCCGCGCGAGGATCGGAGGGGCGAACGTACCCCTGGGGCGAGGCTGCGCCGAATTGTGATCTGGCAAATATCTGGGTCGGGACGGCGGCGTGTGTGGGGTCGGCGAAGCCCGTCGGGAGTTATCCTGATGGCGTGTCGTGGGCCGGCGCACTGGATCTGATCGGGAATGTGTGGGAGTGGACGGCGGATTGGTATGGCGCGGAATATTATGCCACGCTGGATGAAAAGGCCGACAACCCTAGCGGACCGGCGTCGGGGGAGGCGCGTGTGATGCGGGGGTGCATGTTTAACAACCCCACCACGCTTCTACGGGCGACTTATCGTTCCAAGCTGGCCCCGGACAAAGTGCGCTCGTATCTGGGGTTTCGGGTGGTAAGAGCGCCGTAGCGCAGAAGAGGGGAAGCGGGGCGTATCGCCATACGCCCCTACGAAAATCGGACCTCACCCCTGCACCCCTCTCCAAAATCCTTGGAGAGGGGAAAATAGCGGAAATTCTGCGTAAAAATGATCGCACGGATGTGCTATAATAGGGGGCGCGAACGGATAAACAGAGAGTCAATTCTGCGGAGCGCTCATGGCGGACTATACCCCTTCACCTCATCTCAGTGATATTTTGAATAATTTGCCCGCGTCGCCGGGGGTGTACCAGATGATCGATCCCAACGGCACGATCATCTATGTGGGCAAGGCGAAAAATCTGCGGAACCGCGTGCGAAGTTATTTCCAGCCGAGCAACCATGATTCTAAAGTGCTGCGGCTGCGGGCGGACGTGTCGGACATCCAATTTTTGCTGACGGGCGACGAATTGAAGGCGCTGATCACCGAGGCGGAACTAATCCGAGTCCACAAGCCGCGCTATAACATTCTGCTCAAAGACGACAAACATTATCCGTATATTCGGGTGCGGACGGGCGATGCATTTCCTACTGTCGAGATGACGCGGCGGATGGATCGCGGGGACGGACACCGCTACTTCGGGCCGTTCACGTCGGCGGGCGGGGTGCGCGAAACGCTCGATGTGCTGCGGAAAGCGTTCCCGTTTCTGACGTGTGACCGCGAGATCACGGGGAACGATCCGCGCGCGTGTTTGTATTACGACATCAAACTGTGCGGCGCGCCGTGTATCGGCGTGCAGAGCAAAGCGGACTACTGGGAAGGCATTCGGGGATTGATGCGCGTGCTGGAAGGCCACGCGGATACCGTGCTGGCGGACCTCAAGGCGCAGATGAACGCGGCGGCGGAGAACCTGGACTTTGAGAAGGCGGCGATTCTGCGGGATCGGGTCAAGGTGGTGGCGCAGATTTCAGCGCGGCAGCGGTTGGTGTCCGATCTGGAGGCGAATCAGGATGTGATCGCGTTCGCGCAGGAAGGCAGCGATGCGGTGGTGCAGATGTTCCTGATCCGCAATGGGCGGCTGGTGGGGAGCGAATATTTTGCGCTGGAAGGGGCCGAAGACGAAGCGGCAGAAAATATTGTCGAGAACTTCCTGACGCAGTTTTACCAGGATGCCACCGATATTCCGCAGGAAGTGATCCTGCCGACGGATGTCACCGAAGCACAGATCATCGAGCAGTGGCTGAAGGATAAACGGGGCGGGAAAAAGGTCAAGCTGACGGTGCCGCAGCGGGGGAATAAACGCGAATTGGTCCAGTTGGCGGCACAGACGGCGGTTGAAAAACTGGGGATTCTGCGATCCCAGTGGGCGAATGATACGGTCAAGCAGGAACAGGCGATGCGCGAGATTCAGGATGCGCTCGGACTCGCCAATCCGCCGAACCGGATCGAATGTTTTGACATCAGCACGACACAGGGCACCGCGATTGTGGCGAGTCGGGTCGTGTTTACGCAGGGCACGCCGCACAAAAGCGAATACCGCCGGTTCAATATCCAGACGGTGGCGCACGAGGGATCGGATGATTACCAGTCGATGCGCGAGGCGCTCACGCGGCGGTTTAAGCGGCATTTGGACGCAGTGGAGAATCCTGAGGCGCTCACGCCGGGGAAACAGGATCGGGAGGAGACGTGGCGGCTGCTGCCGGACCTGCTGATCATCGACGGCGGGAAGGGACAGCTTCATGTGGCGGTGGAGGTGCTGACCGAACTCGGCCTGATGGGGCGCGTCCCGGTGTGCGGACTCGCCAAGCAGTTCGAGGAAATTTATCTGCCGGATCGCACGAAGCCGGTGATTTTGCCGCGCCGCAGCGAAGGGTTGTATTTGTTCCAGCGGGTGCGGGACGAGGCACACCGGTTTGCGATCACGAGTCACCGCGCGCGGCGAAATAAGGCGGGGATCGTCAGCCGGTTGGAAACGGTGCCGGGGATTGGTCCGGCGCGGCGCAAGGCGCTGCTCAAGGCGTTCAACAAGGATATTGAAGCGATCCGACAGGCGAGCATCGAGGAACTGACCGCTGTGCCGGGGATCACACGGGAGATCGCGGAGAATATCAAGGCGACGCTGGGGGGTGGGTAGACATGGATGAGACGCGTAGATTGCAGATATACAATTATCTACAGACTTTTTTTCGTGCTATCCGAGAATTCATTCAAACCGAAGACGAGTATCGACGGTTTGTTCCTCAACTATTCAGATTCGCATATCTTTTCCTGGTTTACGAGTGTAAAGATGGGTATTTAGTTGCTGCGTACCCTAGTGGCATTGCAGATAACTTTATATATATTGATTACAATGATAGGTCTGCTCCTGATGTGCTGAAGAAACTACCTAACCTTATAATGAATTCTGATATACATGTTGTTATTAATATTGATGGCTGGGGAGGTAGTGGACTAATATCAGGAATTCTTGATCGGGCAGAAACTAGTACAGGATCTATTCCCACAACTGGCTGGAAATTCTTCTATATTTCGACAAGAGATTTTGAATGGCCTCTCAGTGAAGCAAAAAAAGGTGCTGCCGGACTTATTGCAACTATAAAAGCTCGTGCATTAGTCTATCAACCATCTGAGCCAGCATTTTTATCAAGGTATGATATTTCCTTTCAGCAACAAGATACTATGATGCGATTATCAGCTATTTTGAAGGCATATAGAGAAATTATTACTGAACAGCGGTATCGAGAGAGAGTGATTCATCATTTCTTGCACGAAAACCCAGTCATGTTATTTCCGACGAAGAAACGAATGGTATATGAATATCCCCTTAAAGATGAAGATGGCCGTGTGTGTTATAAGGTTGATTTCGTTATTGAGTTGACGACTGGAAGATATGTTTTTGTCGAGCTTGAAAATCCTAATCACCCAATTTTCACCAGTCATGGAGATTTTAGGGCGATCATTAATCATGCAGAAGACGGCCAAATTCTAAAATGGATGCACTGGCTACGTCGTAATCTATCTCTGGTAGAAAAGGATCTTCCTGGAATTGTTGCTCCTGAGGGGTTAGTTATTGTCGGAAGGAGTGCTGGGTTAGATAGTTATGATTTGGAACAGATTCGAATGCATAACGAAAAACATGACATTAAATTAATGACATATGATGATCTGGCAGAAGAAGCCGAGAATCATATTCGGCATATTCTCGATATTTAGATTTTCGGTGTTCTGGAATGCGAGCATCGAAGAACTGACTGCCGTACCGGGGATCACACGGGAGATCGCGGAGAATATCAAGGCGACGCTGGGGGGCGGGTAGATCAGCGCCCGACCTGACGGATAAAGGCGAGATGAATCATGGCAACGATAAAAAGCAACAGCGCGATGAGTGCCAGCAGAAGTTTTTCCTGGCCGGAACCTTGCAGCAGGGTCGGCACGCCGCAGATCAGCAGCGGAAACATAT
>DATAMF010000436.1:0-6591 GCA_036260665.1 Aggregatilineaceae bacterium
GAATCCGGCGGTGAGGGATCATCTTTTCCAGGCGATCCGCATGTGGGTGCGCGATTTTGGGATCGATGGGCTGCGGCTGGATGTGGCGGACTGCCTGGAACTGGATTTTCTGCGCGATCTGTCTGCCTTCTGCCGCGCGCTGCGCCCGGATTTCTGGCTGATGGGCGAAGTGGTTCATGGTGATTATCGAAAATGGGTCAACCCGGAGACGCTGGATTCGGTGACGAATTACGAGTGTTACAAGGGGTTGTATTCCAGCCATGTGGATACCAATTATTTTGAGATCGCGTATGCGTTCAAGCGCCAGTTTGGTGACGGCGGGATGTACCAGAATCTGCCGCTGTATGCCTTTGCGGATAACCATGATGTGAATCGCGTCGCCAGCAGCCTGACTAATCCGGCGCATCTTTATCCACTGTATGGGCTGTTGTTCACGATGCCGGGCGTCCCGTCGATCTATTATGGCAGCGAGTGGGGGATCGAAGGGCGGACAAATGGGAGTGATGCGCCGCTGCGCCCCGCGCTCAACCGGGGTGATGTGGAGCGAAACAGCCCGAACCGCGATCTGGCGCAGGCGATACGGCGGTTGGCAGCAGTACGGCACCAGATTCCGGCGCTGCGGCACGGCGATTACCAGCAGCTTGTGGTGAAACACGAACAATTCGCTTTCGCACGGCAGATTCCCGGCCAGCGGGTGATCGTGGCGGTGAACGCGGCGAATCATCCGGCGGTGATTGATCTGCCGGGGCGGATGGCGGACGTGTTGAACGGGGGCGAGCGCTTCAGCGGTACGGTGACAGTTCCCCCTTGCTGGCTGCGCGTCCTGATGGTTGAATAGGGGAAACATTTTCGATAAAGGCGGTTTAACCATGTCTAACCCTATCCTGCTCGATTTTCCTGAACAGATTGAATCGGAACGGCTGATTATTCGCGCACCACGTCCCGGTGATGGCGCGGCCATTGTGGAGGCGATCCGCGAGTCGCTGGTGGAACTGCGGCCCTGGATGCCCTGGGCACAGGACGTGCCAACGGTGGCATCCGCCGAAGAAAGCATCCGGCGGGCGGCGGCTCTTTTTATGACGCGCGAGGATATGCGGCTGAATATGTACCGCAAAAGCGACGGTCTGTTCGTCGGCGGCAGCGGCCTGCACCGCTTCGATTGGTCGGTGCCGCGTTTTGAGATCGGCTACTGGGTTCGTACCAGCCTGCAAGGGCAGGGGTATGTCACGGAAATGGTGGAGGCGCTGACCGCTTTTTGCTTTGGTACGCTGGGCGCGAAACGGATGGAGATTCACTGCGATGCGCGCAACACGCGCAGTTATGCGGTGGCGGAACGGGCCGGGTATCAGTTCGAGGCGCGGCTGCGTCACCATGCGCGCGACGTGTATGGCGAACTGAGTGATACGCTGATTTATGCGAAGTTCCCCGAAGGGTAGCCGTATCGCTCTAGCTTGGCGGATTTTCGGTTAGCGGGGCAATTCGTGAATTGCCCCTACGAACCTCACCCCCTCGGTTCCGCTCTCCAACCGAGTTGGAAGCGGGGGAAAAAACGAACCCTACCCCCGGCCCTTTCCCGCAAGCAGGAAGGGGGGGGGAAAATGGGCGGGGAAAGCGCGGAGCGTAGGCCATACGGGCACGCGCCGGTCTGCGCATCAAAAGATGTGGGGGTAAACGAATATGAAGCAAAAGTGCCAAAATAGCGCATTATTCTTCGGGGGGCGAGTGCAGCAGATGGTGGTGATCGAGCACGTTCAGGGCTTCATCTACCGTCTGCCGGAAAGCGAAGTCGTATTTGCTGATACCCAGCCCCAGACTTTGGGTCAGTGCGCGTAGATAGGGATTGGCCCCCACGACCACCACGATACAGACATGCGGATCCTGGACCAGCCGCATCCGTTGAAGCTGGGGGAAGAGAGGGGCCGCAATTGTATCCAGATCGGAGAGATCGAGGATCAACCCCAAAAACGCCTTGTCGGGCAGATGGGTGAAAAATGGTTCTTCGGCTGTTCGCAGCGCGTCGAGATCTTGCAGCGTGATCTGGCCGCTAAAGGTGTAGTAGAGATATTGGGGGGTCAACTGTTCGACATCAATGGGCACCACAGCGCCACCTTTATGCTTATATTAAAGACAATGATATTGTAGAATAATTGCGGGTTTGGGCGCAAATGCCCTGCTTTACAACCCCTGGCAAACTGTTTATACTGTACAGTATCGATTTAGGAGTGGAATCCCATGCCGCAGGTCTATCATCACGCCAATTCGATTTAACAGCAGGCGACCAAGCGACGCACTCTTGAAGCGTGGCCGGTAGACGCCACGCTTTTTTTGCGCCTGTCGCTAAAAGGAGACTCGGTGAAAAAGCGTGTTCTGATTCTCTGTACAGGTAACTCCGCGCGTTCCCAGATGGCCGAAGGGCTGCTCCGGGCGCGGGCGGGAGATCGGTTTGATGTGTTCAGCGCAGGCAGCCAACCGTCCGGCCAGGTGCATCCCGGCGCGATCACGGCGATGGGCGAGATCGGGATCGACATCAGCCACCACACGTCGAAGAGTATGATGGATTTTATCAACGAAACGTTCGACTACGTGCTTACCGTCTGCGATCATGCCGCCGAAGCCTGCCCGGTGTTCCCTGGCCCGGCACAGCGTGTTCATTATAATTTTACGGACCCGGCGAAGGCTGCACCGGACGAACAACTGACGGTTTTCCGACGAGTGCGCGACGAGATCGCGGCGTGGTTGGATGACTTATTTGACATAGAGAAATTCAACAGAGAGAAAACGGAGTGAGGAGCTATGCCACCAATTGATGCCCGGCTGCCGAAAGGGATGCGCGACTTCTTACCGGGAGAAGTTCTGAAGCGCCAGTATGTGATGCGCGTGATCACGGATGTGTTCAAGACATATGGCTTTGAGCCGATTGACACGCCCGTGCTCGAAATGGAAGAGACGCTGATGGGCAAATATGGCGCGGACGCCGAAAAGCTGATTTTCCACGCACAACACCCTGGCGGCAAGGAAGAACTCGCGCTGCGGTACGATCTCACGGTTCCGCTCAGCCGCTATGTGGCGATGCACGAAAATGATCTGCTCGTTCCGTTCCGGCGCTATCATGTCGCCCCGGTGTGGCGCGCCGAGCGCCCGCAGAAAGGCCGCTACCGCGAATTTTACCAGTGTGACGCGGATATTGTCGGCGTGAAGGAAATGTCGGCGGATGCAGAGATCGTGAGCCTGGTGACAACGGCGCTGCGGCGGCTGGGCTTTCAGGATTTCGCGGTGAAGGTCAACAACCGTAAGATTCTGGTCGGGATCGGTATCTACGCGGGCGTGCCCGACAGCCAGCTTGGTGATCTGTATCGCAGCATCGACAAGCTGGACAAGATCGGCGCGGACAATGTGGCGAAGGAAATGCGCGAGAGCGGGATCGCGGAAGACGTGGTAACGCGGATGCTCAAACTGCTCGAAGAACGGCAGGGCGGGATCGAAGCGCTGGGGCGGCTGCGGGAAACGCTGGACGGAGTCGAGATCGCGCAGGAAGGGATCACCGAACTGCTGCAAGTGGCCGAATACCTGGACGCGATGGGCGTGCCGACTGAAAATGTCGAGATCGATTATGCGATGGTGCGCGGGCTGAGCTATTACACCGGGCCGATCTTCGAGACGATCATCACCAAGCCGTATAATCTGGGCAGCGTGACGGGTGGCGGGCGTTATGATGACCTGATCGGCCTGTTCCGCAAGCAGAGCCTTCCGACCACCGGGACCAGCCTGGGGATCGAGCGCATTATCGACTTGATGGATATGCTGAATCTGTACCCGCCGGAACTGACCGGGACGGTGGTGCAGGCGCTGGTGACGGTGTTTGGACCAGATACGCAGGCGGAAGCGATGAAACTCGCCAGCGAATTACGGGCGGATGGCATCCGAACGGAAGTGTATTTGCAGCCGGGGAAATCCATCGGCAAGCAGGTGCAGTACGCGGATCGCAAGGGCGTGCAGGTGGTCGCGTTTTTGGGGACGGACGAGATTCAGAAGGGCGTGGTCAACTTCAAACGCCTGCGCGATGGTGTCGAGGCGAGCGCGTCGCGCAGCACGGCGGCTGAAACGCTGCGCGGGCTGCTGATTTAACACGCGGCGTGCAACCAACGATTTTTGATGAAGCACCTCGATCCGTCGGGGTGCTTTTGGTGTGGGAACCTGGGGCGAAAAAGTAGATAATCTGTTCTGATCACTCATTGCCACCTGGGAGCACATCATGACTGCACAACCTGTAACCATGCTCGGCAGCGAAATGCATTTGATGGACTCGCGGCACACGGGACGGACCTACCGGATCACGATCAGTTTGCCGCTGGGGTACGCGAAATCGCCGGACGAAATATGGCCGTTTAACAATACGCCGGAACGCTGGCCGGTGGTGTATGTGCTGGATGGTAACTGGTATTTTGGCCTGGTGACGGACATCATTCGTCCGATGGCGTGGTGCGGAAGCACGACGGACGCGATTGTGGTGGGGATTGGGTATCCCGAAGACCCCGATCCTACCGAGGCGTTTCGGACGTCATTCACCCGGCGGGATCACGATCTGACACCCGTTCAGGATGAAGCGGTGCAAAAATCGATGGAGGCGGCGCATAACCGCCCGTGTCCGAATGGAGACGCCGCGAATTTTCACCAGTTTATCAAGGATGAACTGATCCCCTTCATCGAAGAAACGTACCGCGCGGACCCGGCCCGGCGGATGCTGGTGGGGCATTCCTACGGCGGGTTGTTTGCGCTGTTTGGGATGTTCACTTCGCCGGAGCTGTTTGAGACGCTGATCATCGGCAGTCCCACGCTGGCATATGGCAAGCGCTTCACGTTTCAGCAGGAAGAAGCCTTTGCGAAAACTCACCGCCGTCTTCCCGCTAGAGTTTATCTGTTTGTGGGCGAGCATGAAGAAAGCCTAAGCGATCAGACGCTCAGCGATACGCTGCGGATGGCGGCGATTCTGCAAGGCCGCCATTACGAGGGATTCGCGCTGGTCAGACACATTTTTGAAGATCAGAACCACTGCGAAGTCGCCGCGCCTGGGTTTCAGGCCGGATTAAAATTCGCGCTGAGAAAAGAGGTGTCCGGCTAAATCTTGCCTGCCAGATCGGTGGCCCAGGCGTGAATCGCCTCCCAATCCCGGTGATCGCCTTCGGACCACACGCCGGTGAGAATGCTCACGCGGAACATGAGCCGCTTACGCAGCGAGGGCACTTTGCTGAGGTTTAGTTCGCCCGCAAAAAAGCCCTCACTCACGGGCCGCACCAGCACGCGCACCGGCTCCAGCCAGTCTGTGACGCCTTTCCGGTACTGCGCGTTTTTCATGGCCATTGTCATGCAGACAGTAAAGGTGGCGAACGGTGTCCGGCTCAATTCCATCCGGTGATCGCGCACAAACTGCATCGCTTCCGGCAAAAAGCGCTGCTGCACCTCGCCCGCCGTCGCCAGATCGTGTTTCATCTTTTGTTCTACCTGCGTTTGCATGCTCCGCGCGTGATCAGAGGATCGCAGCCGGGCGCTGAGCATCGCCATCATGCTCATCGCCAGCGATGCGTTGGCTACCAGCAACTGCTCGAAAGAGGAGCGATCAATATGCAGCAAAATGGAGGGTTCCAGCGCGACCGCTGTCGCCGAACGGCTTTGCTTTTCGATCACCGCCATCTCTCCGATCACCTCACCGCTGCCCCGGTAGCCCAGGATCGTGAGCGTTTCGGACTGGCCTTTGATAATGGCAATCTGGCCGGACCAGATCAACGCCAGAAAATCGCCATCGTCCCCTTCCCCAAAGACAATCTCCCCCGGTTCATACTGGATTTCAGTGGACCATTGGGCGCGTACATCGGGGCTGAGTGAGGCGAAAAATTCAAAGAGGGGCGATACCGTGATCGTCGAGACGTCGAGTGTATGCAGGGAGCTGGCATGGGCCGTGAGGAGTTGGTCCATCGTCTGAGGTGTGAGCGAACGGCCAGTCATTGCCCCTCCTAATAGAAATATGTGATGCCTACCCATTGTAGGTCAAGTCAATTTATCTCACAAACGACCAGCGGATTAACGATTTGTGACACTAGCTACAGCCTAATGCTCCTGTTAGTGTGAACCTAAAGTATATCAACGAGGACCATAACGATGTCAGGCAAAATTCTGGTGACGTATGCCACCCGTGGGGGATCGACTGCTGGCGTGGCGGAAGCCGTAGGCAAAACCTTATCCGCAAGCGGCGCACAGGTAGACGTTCTGCCCATGACCGAAGTCCGCGATCTGGCTCCCTATAAGGCGGTGATAGCAGGCAGCGCCATTCAAGGGGCCAAATGGCTGCCCGAAGCGATGCAGTTTGTGCGCGATCACCGGATGGAATTGAGCCGGACACCGTTCGCCACCTTTACTGTCTGCATGACAATGGCCATGAAAAACGAGCAGTACCGGAAAGGCGTCACAGACTGGCTGGAGCCGGTGCGCGCGCTGGTGCGTCCCGTGAGTGAGGGCTTTTTTGCGGGCGAACTAAACCTCAGCAAAGTGCCCTCGCTGCGTAAGCGGCTCATGTTCCGCGTGAGCATTCTCACCGGC
>DATAMF010000444.1:0-7400 GCA_036260665.1 Aggregatilineaceae bacterium
TTTCTCTACGATAGTGGGGAAAGGGGTAAATCCCTTAACTTGGTGCCTATGAGAGTTCGCTTTGCATCCCCTTTCCTATCCCTTACCCACGTCTTCTGAGACACCGATCAACGGCTCGCCCCGCTTAGTGTCCGGGCACCACCTGTAAACTGGCGGGCAGCGGTGTCCCTTTCACCCACGCGCGGATCATCGCGCTGAACAGATCAGGAGCCTCAACATTCCAGCCGTGTCCCACACCCGGCGCCAGCCGTCCCTGTGCCTGGGGCATCCGCCCCGCGATCACACCCACCGCCGGGGTGATGATTTTTGATTCGCGGCTGCCCGCCACAACCAGTGTCGGGTTGTCCACCTGGCGCAGCGCCGGTGGCACGCGAAAAACTGCCGCTTCTTTCCAGATGCGGCGGTAGGCCTCCATCGACATCGCCAGCAGATTATCGATAAAAGCCGCCTGCATATCCGGCGTCAGGTGCAGCGCTTCAGCCTGCCGCTTCACCAACCCGCGCCGCCGCAGCAGGATCGACATCAGCCACAATTGCGGCCTGAGCAGCACCCGGTTAGGCATCGGCGCAGCCGTGACCCCGCTCAGAATGACGCGATCCAGCACCGGGGCATGCCGTTCCAGCAGCACCAGCGCGACATACCCGCCCAGCGACAGCCCGACGATGTGCGCGCGTCCGTGCGTAGCCTGGGCCTGGATGATCCGCGCGATCTGATCGGCGGTGTTTCCCAGCGACACCCAGCTTTCCTGGTTGCTCTTGCCATGACCGGGCAAATCAACCGTCAAACAGTGAAAATCGGTCAGCGCGGCGGTTTGTCTTGCCCACATCCAGCCGCTGGCCCCCACGCCGTGCAAAAAAACAAGGCTGGGTGCGCCCGGTGTCCCGGTTTCCTCAACATAGAGTGCCATCGTTTTTCCTCGTTTAGGAATTAACCATTCAAGTTAGGCCGAACCAAGAAAATAATTCTCCACATCCTATGGGTTTGACTCCCCTTCCCTAAGGGAGGGGGCAAGGGGGGATGGGGTCAAGAAAATCTTGGCGCAGCCTTAGCCATCGAAGTTCACCATCCACGACCATGACAAAATCGAACATCCGTGCTATTATAGATGGAGGTGTTTGTTTGGCGAATCCCGCGCCGTGCCATAATTCACGACGCGAAAATGCGCCTCACGACGCGAAATAAGCCTTTTTTCCCCTCAGACCCGCTCCAAAGGGGGGGAGGGGATCAGATCAACCATGAGGAAATGATGATCGAGATCGTACCAGACAATGTCGATTCAGCCCTGCTCTATTTTCACACCCGCGCATCATCGGGGAACGAGATCACGCCGTTTATCGATGATCTCCGCCGCGAACTGCCCCACACCTACATTTGGGCGGGCGACGGCGGCATCTCGCCCGAACCGCTCATGGGCGAACAGGTCAGTTATGCCACTGAGAATCACCGCTTTTGGTTCGTCTTCCCCATGCACGGCAGCGGCAATGCGGATTTCGCCGCCATGACCGAAGCCGTAGGTGCGGTGTTAGTCACCTGCGGCGGTTACATGAATACCTTTGTCGATCAGATCATGGCCCGTTTTCAGCTTCCGGCCTCACGCGTGGTGCTGTGCGGCCACCAGCACGGCGGCTGTGTCGCGTTGGCCGCCGCCATGATGCGCCGCCACGATCCGTTCGCCCTCACCGTCTTATTCGATCCCTGGCCGCTGGAAGCGCTTTACTTGCAGCATGAGCAGCATCTCCCGCCCACCCAGGTATTCTGCATCGATAATCAGTGGGTCCGTGACCGTGAAACGCAGCGCGGCGCAGAAACCCCGCTCTACCAGGTGTTGCAGCGCTATGGCATCCATGCGGACGGTGTGACGCTGCCAGAGGGCAAAGATCAACCCGATCAATTCATGTTCAGCGCCGCAGCCCACCAGATCAAGGCCCGGCTGTCCGAACTTTGAGAAGGGCAAATCAAACACGTTACGTAGGGGCAGGTTGGCCAACCTGCCCTGCACAATTCAATCAATCACCCGCCACCACTACCGGCTGAGCCGCTTCCCGTCGAGGTTGAATGGCATCTGCGAACACGAAAATGAGGCCAACCAGCGCCGCGATCATCGCCAACGATACGCGCAGCGACAGTGCATCCGCGATCATGCCCACCAGCGGCGGCCCCGCGAGGAAGGCCGCATATCCAATCGTCGCCACGCCTGCCAGTCCCCGGCTTGAGGAGATGCCCGGTGTGTTGCCTGCCGCGCTGAACGCCAGCGGGATCACGTTCGCCAGCCCGATCCCCACCGCCGCGAATCCGAGCAGGACGATAGGCGTTTCCGGCACCAGCACCGCCAGCAGCAGCCCCAATCCCGCGATCAGCCCGCCAAACCGCACAATCCGGGTGGAATGAACGCGGCTGGTCAGCCAGTCGCCCGAAAAACGCCCGATAGTCATCATGATCGAAAAGGCAGCAAACCCAAACGCGGCAACGCTGGCTTCGGTGCCCACAATCTTTTTCAGATACACCGCGCTCCAGTCGCCCATTGAGCCTTCGCCCAGACCGGAGCAAAACGCGATCAAGCCAATCGGCCACAGCACGCGCGCCGGAATCTGGAACGGGGCTTCACGTTTGCCGGTAGTTTCGCCCTGGATATCCAACATCGACTGCGACGCAAACACCGCTAATCCACCAAACACCACCGCGACTATCGCAAAATGCGCCGACAGGCTCACCGCCAACTGCGCCATCACGGCCCCAATCGCTGCCCCGGCAAAGTTCCCGATGCTGTATGCCGCGTGGAACGAGGACATCAGCGGTTTTTGGCTTCGCCGCTCCACCTCGACGCCTTGCGCGTTCATCGCCACGTCCATCCCACTTTGGAACGCGCCCATGAGCAGCAGCCCCACACCTAAGGCCAGCGGATGCGGCATAATCGCCAGCGAAAACACTGCCGCCGCCATGATCACCGCGCCGTAGGTGGTGACCTTCCGGCTGCCAAATCGTGCGATCATGCTGCTGGTGAGCGCCAGCCCAACCAGCACGCCCACCGATCCGCACAGCAGCACCAGTCCGAGTTCACCTTCGCTCAGATCAAATTTAGACTGGACTTCTGGAATCCGCGCCACCCAGTTTGCGAACAGCGCGCCATTGACAAAAAACATCATCAGAACAGCAAAACGTGGAGTTTTCATGATTTCCTACGAAAGAGAGTGGTCCATCGAACCTCATGAGTCTACCACGTTCGCCGCTCAAATTCACGCCTTAAGTTTGTTCAGGCACCAGCGGTGCTGCCGCCAAATGTTTGCAAACGAAGTGAGTTATAAGTATAATAACAGCATCAATACAAAGCGCCAATCATATGGATTAAGCGCAGGAGCACGTGATGGACCTCGATACCGTTTCCACAAAACATATCAATGAGTTGGAAAATCTGGTGAAAGACCTCTTGGCTGCTATGCGAAAGGCCAAGCTTCAAAAAGATCCCTTGGGCGAGCATTTGCGGCTGTTTGAACAAGAACTTGGCGATGTTCGACGCCAGCGCTTTGATGCCGCCAACCCCGACTATGAGCCTTACCGTTAACATAAAAAACCCGCCTGCTATCAGACGGGTCTTTTCTCGTTTTCATCCAGCCTGTTAACCTTATGCCGGACACGCGCCCATCGTATCGCCGTGCGCCTCGTGTGCGGGCCACGCACTAATGGGGATCGTGATAGTGTTTCCCTTATGGCAGATGGTGATCATCTCTTCCTGAGTAGTTGTTTCTTCGGCTGGCACATCGGCAGGCGCGACTTCGGCAGTGGGCAGCGGTGTCGGCACGCTGGTCGGCGGAATAACCACCGGAGGCTTTAACGCCTCAATCGCCGCTTCCATGTCTTCCGGCGTGCCCGGCGCATGAATTTCAACGGCGCGCGGCATCAGATCAATCGGCAGACTCATCAGCCGCTCCACGCCATACGGCTCCGCGCTAGCTGCGGGTCCGGTCACGTTGAGATCGGCATCCATGGGCATCGCGGCTTCAAACCCCGCCGGGATCAACGTTTCTTCGCCGTCCACCGTCACAATCGCGTGGCCTTCGACCACCTGCACCACCATCTCGCCGCCCGGTTCCGCCTGGAAATACACCGTCGATCCCAGCTCAACCCGAACCCCGTTGATCAGCAGCGAAACCTGCGCCATGCCTTCTGGCGTCTGCACCAATACGCCGCTGTCCGGCGCTTCGGCGCACAGCGCGTCGTTCATGCCCGTGCGCAGTTTAATCGCCCGCATCGGGCCAAATCCGGCGGTGGCATCCTGCACAATTTCGAGGCTGTTGACATCCTCGGTACTGCTCACCAGCGGCGCATAGACCCAGCCGGATCCATCATCCGGCAGACTGACGCGCAGCCATGAGCCATCCGTATTCCGTCCATTCGCGCTCACCACATCGCCCGGTTCCAGCTTACCGATCACCGTCGCATCGGGCTTCGGTTCGAGACGCACATTCACCCGGCTGTCCGCTGCAATGGTGACATCGAGTGTGCTGCCGACTACGACTTCATTTTCGATCTGAACATCCCCGAACAGCAGCAGGGTGAAATCCTCTTGCGAAGCGGTTTCCCCTTGAATCTGCATCAGCGCGATGCCCCAGTTTTGCGACTCTAAATCCATGCTGCTGGCTTGCAGTGTCCGAATATCCACCACATCCGCCACATCGCCTTCAGCCTCAAATTGGAACCCGGCAACATGCGCCTGTGCCTGTGCATTCAGCAGGCTGTGACCGTAACACACTTTGTTCCGGCCCACTTGCTGGCACTGCGTATCCACCATCTCAAACGCGGTACGCACAATTTCAGCACATGGCGCATTGATCATGGATGTATTGGATTCTGATCGAACGGGTGTAGACACCCCCAGAATCAGCAGCAATGGTAGAATAAATCCGAAAGCTTTCATGGCAATTCCCCTGATGAGCTTGTTACATTGAATATAACTGAAAATCCAATCCATGAGCCAGGATATTTACAGAATTTAGAAATACTTAATGTTCAAGTGTCTTCAGCCATCAATCTTTATACCGCTTTGAGGCTTCGAATATCGCAAAAAAATAAAAAAGGACCGGGTTGCTGCCCGGTCCCATCTGTTTATCCTTCAGGACACGGCCCTATCGTATCGCCGTGAGCTTCATGTGCCGGCCACGCGCTGACCGGAATGGTGAGTGTGTTTTTGCCCTTATGGCAGATCACCATCGTCTCTTCCGTTGGTGGCGGCGGATCAGTGGGTGGCACATCTGTCGGCGGCACTGCTGTAGGTGGCACCGCTGTCGGAGGAACTGCCGTCGGTGGAACTGCCGTCGGTGGCACCGCTGTCGGCGGCGCAGCCGTTGGCGGAACTTCTGTATCCTCGGCGGGAACAGTGGGTTCCGGGGAAGCCGTCTTTTTACCGTCGTCGTCTTTAGGCTTTCCGGTTTCCGTTCCGGTTGTGGTTTCCACATCTTCCCCGGTTTCTGCTTCTGCCTCTGCCTCTGTTTCTATCTCCGTCGCTGTTTCTGTCTCTGCCTCTATGTCAGCGGCGGTATCGTCCACATTCTGGAAGATGTCAATCGAGCGCGGCAGCAGTTCAATCGGCAGACTTTTGACGCTCGCCATCCGGTACGGCACAACCTCGCCTGCGGGACCCGTCGGGCTGAGTGTATCATCCAGCAGCACGGACGCTTCCAATCCGGCCTCGATGGTAGTGGTATCTTCACCTACCGTCAGCGTGGCGTGTCCTTCGACCACCCGCACGATCATCGCTTCGCCCGGTTCCGCCTGGAAATACACCGTCGATCCCAGTTCCACCTGAACCCCGTTGATCAGCAGCGACACCTGCGCCATGCCTTCCGGTGTCTGGATCAGCACACCGCTGTTCGGGGCCTCCGCACACATCGCATCATCAATCCCGGTGCTCAGTTTGATCGCCCGCATCGGGCCAAATCCGGCGGCCTCGTCCTGCACCACTTCGAGCAGACTCACATCCTCAGTGCTGCTCACCAGCGGCGCGTAAACCCATCCATATCCATCCGGCAGACTGACGCGCAGCCACGATCCATCCGTAATCCGCCCGTTGGCGCTCACGACGTCGCCCGGTTGCAGCTTGCCGACCACGTCCGCATCGGTTTGTGGAGCGCTCCGCACGTTCACCTGGCTGTCGGCCATCACGGTCACATCAAACGTGCTTCCGATCACGACCTGGTTTTCGATCTCAACATCCCCAAACAGCAGCAGCGTGATATCCTCTGGTGCAGCGCCCGTGAGTTCCCCTTGCAGTTGCATCAGCGCGATGCCCCAGCTTTGAGCGGCCATATCCATGCCGCTGACTTGCAGGTTTTGAATATCCACCACATCCGCCACATCGCCTTCGTCTTCAAATTCAAAGGGGCTGATCTGTGGATGAGGTTGTGCTTTGAGGAGATTATGGCCGTAACACACTTTATTCCGGCCTATTTGTTGGCATTGTTCATCTACCACTTCCAAAGCGGTGCGAACGATTTCGGCACAGGTCGCTTTGGTGGTAATATCATCGGTTTCTGATCGTACCGGAGCCGACGCCCCCAGGATCAGCAGCAGCGGTAGGATAAAACGAAGAACCTTCATACGTCCCCTGTATTCCCCTCGTGATTTTAATTTTATTTTAATCATCCCGTAGCTGTTTATAGTATAATCCAGGATTCTATCGCCTGTCCAACACATAAAGAAACCTTCACAAATTTCATATTGCCTTAATTTAACCAGGAAAAAAGAACCCGGCACGCTCCGCGTCCATGCCGCAAAATCGCGGCAGCGTTGCAGCCGGGAACCTGTAAAAGTGGAAGGGGCTTGAGGTCAGTTATCGAGGGTCAGTTGTTCCAGGGTGTCAATCGTTATCAGCCGGTCGGCTTCGGGCAGCTTACCAAGCAGTTCAGCTACAATCGAAAGCTGGGTGGCTTTCACCTGAAAGGCCAGACGTTGAACCTGCTCCCCCAATCGCAGCGCGGGCGGAACCTCCGGTGAGGGGCGATCCAGCGTCAGCAAGCCCATTTTTTCCATTGCCAGCATCAGACTCTTTGCAATTTGCGGGGCAGTTCCAGGCGTTCAATCACAACATCCGCCCGGATGCCAGGGTTATCATGAACCAACTGAAGGATACGAATCTGCGACATATTCAGTTCTTCGTACCGACTGATCGCCGGATTGATAACCAGGGTTTTACTCAGGGTCAGAAACGCATTTAAAAAACGTGACGCCAGTGCAAAAGAATCTGAGACTGACGGTTGGTTTGCCATCGATATTTTCTCCTCTAACGGCGCAGTTAGGCCCTCCGACTCCCCTTCTCTGAGGAAAGGGGTAAAGCAGCCTTATTCAACCAATCCATAGCGCAGCGCCAAAACCGCCGCCTGGGTCCGGTCCGATACATCAAGTTTGCT
>DATAMF010000450.1:0-12038 GCA_036260665.1 Aggregatilineaceae bacterium
GAATGGGCCGAAAGTGTGAGCGGTGTCCCGGCAGATCAGATCCGAGAGGCGGCGCGGCTGTATGCCAATGCCAACCGGGCCGCGATCTATTGGGGGATGGGCATCAGTCAGAGCACCCACGGCACGGATAACGCTCTCTCACTGACGAATCTGGCGCTGATGACCGGGCATATTGGCAAACCGGGCACCGGATTGAATCCCCTGCGTGGTCAGAATAATGTGCAGGGATGTTCCGACAGCGGCGGTTTGCCAAATGTCTATACGGCCTACCAATCGGTTACCGATCCAACGATTCGCGCTCGTTTTGAAGCGGCTTGGCATACGCCGCTGCCGCCAGACCCAGGGCTTACCGTCACGGAAATGGTCGATGGGGCGCTGCTCGGAAAAATTAAGGCGATGGTCGTCATGGGCGAAAACCCACTAATGAGCGAACCGAATCTGGCCCATGCCCGACATGCGCTGGATGCGCTTGATTTTCTGGTCAGCATCGACATTTTTATGAACGAAACAGCGGAATATGCCGATGTGATTTTGCCTTCTGCTAGTTTCGCGGAAAAAGATGGCACTTTCACCAATAGTGATCGCCGTGTACAGCGTGTCCGACAGGCGATCCCGCCAATAGGGGAGACGCGCCCCGATTGGCAGATCATCTGCGAGATCGCGACTCGGATGGAAACATTGTTAAGGATTTCAACCAGCGCGGGATTTGATTATCCCAACGCGGCAGCGATCTGGGACGAGATGCGTGCGGTCACGCCCGATTTGTACGGTATCACCTATGAACGGTTGGAACAGGAAGGCGGTGTCCACTGGCCCTGTCCCGCGCTGGATCATCCTGGCACGCCTTATTTATTTGAGGACACATTTCCGCGTGGCAAGGGTAAATTCTGGACACTCGATTATGGCACGGACAGCGAACTGCCAGATGCAGACTATCCATACCATTTAACGACAGGGCGAGTCCTGTTCCACTGGCACGGCGGCACAATGACACGTCGTTCGCATCTGGACGATATCTTCCCCGAACCGATTCTGGAAATGAGTCCTGAGGATGCCGAAAAACTGGCGGTCGAATCTGGCGACTGGATCGAAGTGTCATCGCGGCGGGGGAGCGTGATCTGCCGTGTATTGATCACCGGGCGATCTCCGGCTGGAACCGTCTTTTTACCATTCCATTTTGTCGAGGCGGCGGCGAATCTGCTGACGCTGGACAAGATCGATCCGCGTGCCAAAATCCCCGATTTTAAGATGGCGGCGGTGAAGCTGCGCAAGGTGGATGCACCAGTACGCGAGGGCGCAGACATCCCCTTGCACAAACGCGGCACGATTAAAGATCCGACTCATTACGCACATTAGGCAGGGTATCCATGATCACCGTAGCAATTCTGGCAGGCGGCAAAAGTTCTCGGATGGGGACGGATAAATCCTTTGTAGAACTGCACGGCAAGCCGTTGATCCTGCACCTGCTGGATCGAGTTCATCAGATTCAGCCGGATGAACTTCTTTTGATCACAAACCAGCCAGATCGATATGCCCATTTAGAACTGCCGATGGTGGGTGATTTGCTGCCGGAGAAGGGGCCGCTTGGTGGGATTTACACCGCACTCCATTACAGCCACCAACCGTATACCCTGGCGCTGGCGTGTGATATGCCGTTTGTGAGTTCCGATCTGCTGCGCTACATGATTTCGCTCATACAGGGGGATCAGTTTGACGTGATTTCGCCTCGCGTTGAGGCGTATCCGCAAAGCACCCACTCGATTTACCGTCAAACCTGTAGCGATCCGATCCGCAAACGGATCGAGGCTGATCGATTAAAAGTCATCGGTTTTTATGAAGATGTGCGCGTCCGATATCTGGACGAGCCTGAGTACCAGCCCTTTGATCCACAAGGAATGACGTTTTTTAACGTGAATACGGAGGAAGAGTTAGCGCAAGCGCGTTTAGCGACGAGTTAAAAAGGATTTTTTATGGAAGAAATTTTGCAACGATACGAGGGGCGCGGGCGGGATGCGCTGCTCCCCATTCTTTGGGATGTCCAAACGGCAGAAGGTTATATTGGGCCGGACGCCGTTCACGCGATTTCACATCTCCTGCATGTGCCAGAAGCTGATATTTACGGCGTGATCACGTTTTACACCCTGTTTTCCGATCAACCTACGGACGATATGGTAGTTCGCGTTTGCACTGATCCCGTGTGTGCGTTGGAGGGAGCCGATTACCTCTGCCATATGCTGCCAGCGGAAGCGACGACCTGCCTGGGCATGTGCGATCATGCGCCTGCGGTGCTGGTGAGCCGGAAGGGTTTTGGTGAGAAAGCCTATGGTCGTGTCTACGGCGTTTACAACATGCTGGCGCATTCTCAGCGTTTTAGCCATATAGGTGGCGATCCGCTGATCCTGTTAGACGGAATCCACGGTAGTGAAGCGCAGTCCTTAGTAGAGTATGGCGATTACGAGGCGCTGCGTCACGCCTTATTCAATCTGACTCCCGATGCTGTGATCCAAACCGTGAAGGATGCAGGCTTGATCGGGCGCGGCGGCGCGGCCTTTCCCACCGCGATCAAATGGGCGGGCGCACGGCAGGCGGGACTAGCCGCCGGAGTTGAACCTTATCTGGTGGGCAATGGTGACGAAAGCGAACCGGGCACCTTTAAAGACAGCGCACTAATGGCACAGCGTCCGCATCTGCTGATCGAGGGGATGCTTCTCTGTGCTTATGCGATTGGGGCTACTCAGGGTTATTTGTTTATTCGTGGAGAGTATCCCGAAGCGCAGTGGCGAATTGATGAGGCTCTGCGGGAGACTGAAGCGGCAAATCTGATTGGGGATCATATTCTGGGCAGCGATTTTTCCTTCCAGATCGAGATCCGGCGCGGCGCGGGAGCGTATATCTGCGGCGAAGAAACCGCGCTGTTTGAAGCGATTGAAGGTAAACGCGGCTATCCACGCATCAAACCGCCTTATCCAACCACCGCAGGCTTATTCGGTAAACCCACCGTAGTCAACAATATTGAGACATTATGCGCGGTTCCGGGTATTGTCCAGCATGGTGCAGTGTGGTTCCGCCAGTGGGGCACGGAAAAAAGCCCTGGGACCAAACTGGTATCGGTCAGTGGGCATGTGCAAAAACCGGGTGTCTACGAGATCACGCCGGGGATCACGCTGCGCGAGGTATTAGATCGCTTCTGCGGTGGCTTGGTTGGCAATCTGAAAGCGGTATTGATGGGTGGGGCAGCAGGAACCTTTTTAACACCGGACGAAATTGATGTCCGGCTGACATTTGAAGATCTGCGCGCGATTGGCGGCTCCTTTGGATCAGGGGCCATTGTCGTATTCAGTGATACGGTCGATCTGCGCGATGTGATGCTGCGGTTGGCGCGCTTTTTCCAGCATGAAAGCTGTGGCAAATGTTTTCCCTGCCAGTTAGGAACACAGCGCCAAATGGAAATTCTGGAGCGGTCGTGGACACCCTATCCAGGGGATCGCGAGCGGTTGATTGATATTGGGCGCACGATGACGGAATCTTCGTTGTGCGGGTTGGGGCAAACCGCCGGATCAGCCGTGATGAGCGCCCTGGCGAAGTGGGAAGAGTTGAGCCGATGAGCGATATCACTTTAACAATTGATGGAGTCGAGATTAACGTCCCTGAAGGTACAACGATATTAGAAGCGGCGCGGTTGATCCAGCAGGATATCCCGGTCATTTGTTATCACGATGCGACCACTGCCAACGGGCTGTGCCGGATCTGCGTGGTGGATGTGAATGGTGGACGACTGCTGCAACCCGCCTGTGTCACCGCTTGTCAGCCGGGGATCAAGGTCGATACTCGAAATGAACGGGTCGAACGCAGCCGCCGCACAATTCTCGAAATGCTGAATTCGGCGGTGGATTTGAGTCAAGCTCCGCAGATTCAGGATTATATGACCGACTATCACGCCGATACCAAACGGTTTCCCGATGCGCAGCCGCGCGAATTTCCTCTCTACGATGACAATCCATTTTATGTGCGTGATTACAGTCAGTGCGTGTTGTGCTGGCGCTGTATGCAGGTCTGCGGCGAGGATGCACAGTACACCTTTGCGCTAACGCTGGGCGAACGCGGCTATAACAGCAGGATCTCGACTGCGTTTGAGATCCGCATACCGGAGTCGCCCTGTGTGTTTTGCGGGCAGTGTGTGGGGGTGTGTCCTACTGGAGCGCTCAAACCGAAGATTGAGTATGGGTTGGAGCAGGGGTGGAGCCCGGACGAGATCTGGAAATCGACCCGCCAACCGCGCAAACGTCAGCCGCGTCAGGAATAACCGATGGGTGCACTGTCGTGGCCCTATTGGATTGTCAAACGGGACAGCGTGGAGCAGGTCGATGGCGGTGTGATTGCAGAATCGACGCTCAGCATTTATGTGAATGGGCAGTCGTTAGCTACGGTGCTGTGCAGCCCCTTTGATCAGGAGGCGTTGGCGCTGGGGTTGTTGTTCAACGAGGGGATTATTCGGTCTTATGCCGATGTCGGGTTGATTAAATCGAATGAGCACCGCACGGTGGTGGATGTATGGCTGCATACTCCCGATTTTGAACCGCCGCAGCGCGTAATTATCACGACAGGGTGCAGCGGCGGTATCACCTTGCAAGAATTAACTGTGTCGTACCCTCCCTTAGAAACGGATTTTAGAACTTCGACGGATGTTGTATTCAACCGCATGCACGATTTGCAGACAGCGGCGGAACTGTATCATCAGGTGCGCGGCGTCCATACCGCGCTGCTGGCAGATCGGGATCAGCCGCTGATTAGCGCCGAAGACGTTGGGCGGCATAATGCGGTGGATAAACTCATGGGCAAGGCGCTGCAACAGGGAATCAGCACCCATGACCGGATGATTCTCACCAGTGGGAGGATCAGTTCGGAGATGGTCAGTAAAGCGTGGCGGATGTATATTCCTCTAGTGATCAGCCGTACCGCACCGACCAGTAAAGCCCTGGAATTGGCGGACGCCTGGCAGATGACCATCGTCGGTTATGTCCGGCAGGGCAGCATGCGGATTTATACCCATCCAGAACGTCTGATTCCATAGGGAAAATTATGCTCAAACGCCTTATCGTTGTAGTGTTTGTTTTGTTAGGTGCGACTACATCGCGTACTCAAACCTCAGCCTCTGATCCCAGCTACCGCATCGTGGGCTATTTTACGTCGTGGGGCATTTATGCCCGCCAGTATTTTGTGACCGATATTCCGGCACAGGAACTAACCCACATCAACTACGCTTTTATCAATATTTCGGAGCAGGGCGAATGTATCTTAGGTGATGAATGGGCCGATATCGGGTATCTGTATCCTGGCGATCTGGAAAGCGAATCCCTGCGCGGCAATTTTAAACAACTTCAATTGTTAAAACAGGCTCATCCTGATCTCAGAATATTGATGTCAGTGGGCGGCTGGATGTGGTCTGAACATTTTTCGGATGCAGCGCTCACAGCCGATTCTCGTGCATTGTTTGTCCGGTCCTGTGTGGATTTTATGCTCACCTATGGGTTTGATGGCATCGATATCGATTGGGAGTTCCCGGTGAGCGGCAGTTTGTATGAGGACAGCAATCGCCCGGAAGATCGCGACACTTTTACGCAACTACTGGCCGAGTTCCGCGCCCAACTGGATGCGCAAAGTGCGCGGGATGGTCGAGAATATCTGTTAACTATTGCCACCCCGGCGACACCGCAGTTTTACGCGAATTTTGATCTTGCAGAGATCCATACGTATCTGGATTGGATCAACGTGATGACGTATACCTTTCATGGCGGCTGGAGTCCGATCACGAATCACCATGCCGCACTCTATGCCTCATCCGCTGATCCGAGCGAAGATGAAATTGCGAGACAGCAGTTTAATGTGGATGCGACGGTGCAGGCGTATCTGGCGGTTGGGGTTCCAGCAGACAAGATCGTGGTGGGAGTGCCTTTTTACGCGCATGGCTGGTCTGGGGTGTCCGATATTCAGCATGGGCTGTACCAGCCGTTTACCGGATTACCCGATGCTACTTGGGGCGATGGTATTTATGATTATCGCGATCTTGAAACAAATTATGTAGGGGTTTATCAACGGTACTGGGATGCGGAGGCGTCAGTTCCTTGGCTCTACAGTCCAGCCGACCAGATCATGATCAGCTACGAAGATCCTCAGTCCTTGCGCGCTAAAGCGGAATATGTTCGCGATCAGGGACTCGGTGGGATCATGATCTGGGAACTCAGCTATGATAATGATTCTGGTAAACTGCTTTCCACGGTGTATGAGCAGTTACGTTAGATATCCCAATCGCCGGCAGCATACCCAATATCGAGCGCTAGCGGACCCACATGGACACCTAAGACGGGTGTGCTGGGAGCGCTGGCGAGAAAAACACAGTCAAAGCGCTCTTTGAGTTTTTCCTGAATGCGCGCCGCGAGTTCCGGCGTTTTGCCGATGCCATAAAAAGTCATGGCGCGCAGTTTGTTTCCTTCGCCAACATCCTTCACGATATGGGTCACGAATCCATCGACTGCTTTTTCCAGGCTGCGGATACGTCCAGCGGTGATATAGGTTCCCTCGGTCTCGCCGGATTTGCTGACCGTGATGATCGGTTTAATATGCAGCGCTTGCGCCACATGGTACTGTACAGCCCCGATTCGCCCACCTTTAACGAGGTACGTTAAATCTTCCAGCGTAAACAAAAGGCTGCTGGCTGCATTCGTTTTTGCCAGCAAGGGGAGGATCTGCTCGACCGTGTATCCGGCTTGGGCGGCGCGGGTAGCGGTGAGCACCTGTAAGCCCAGCGCAGCGGAGATTGTCCGGCTATCGTAGACGGTGATATCCTGGTTGGGCAGTTGTTTGGCGGCTTGGCGCGCCGCATTGACAGTACCGCTCAGCCCTTCGCTGATATGGATCGAGAGAATCGGGCGGTTGTGTCCTGCCAGCGATTCGTACATCTGCTTAAAATCATGGACGGTGGGTTGCGAACTGGTGGGGTGAACATCGCCACGTCCTAAACGCTCGACGAATTCCGCAAGCTTCATATCAACCCCACTGAGATAACTCTCAGCGCCGAACAGAATGCGCAGGGGAACGAGTTGTATCTGGTATTGGGTATAGAGAGCAGGAGGCAGATCGCAGGTGGAATCGGTCACGATCAGGGGTGCGGGCATTCGTCACTTCTTTCCTATAGGTAGTAGGTTCATCTGTAATAACACAAATTGAACCCAAAAGTGACGAGTGGGCGAGACTAAGCAATCTCGCCCGGATGGTATTAATCGACAGAATCGCGCTGGTGGGTTTTGATTTCCTGTACACTGCCTGTAGAGACATACATAATCCGCTCGGCAACATTGGTCACTAAATCGCCAATCCGTTCCAGGTGCTGCGCTGCCCGCAAAATACCAAAGGTCGCGGTAACCTTCTTTTCTTTGGTCGCTTTTGCGAAATCTTCAATCGTTTGATTCACGACTTCAATAAACAGCCGATCCAGTTCTTTGTCCTGATCCGCAATTTGTTGAAGCAGTTCAGTGGTTTCGCTGCCATACGCTTGAATGCAGAGATCCAGCATTTGCCGCACTAGAGGAGCCATTTCCATCAATTCTGTTGGACGGCGGCGATTGGGTGCTTTGAGGATCGATGGAATGGTATTGGCAATATCCTTTGCCTTATCACCGATACGTTCCAGATCGATGATCAGATTGACCGCGCCCATAATATTGCGGAGATCCCGTGCGGCAGGCTGCTGGGTCACGATCAATTTGAAGCAGAGATCTTCAATGGTAAAACGCGCGGTGTTGACTGCGTGATCCATTTCGATCACTTGTTTTGCCAGTTCCGTATCCATTGTAGCAAAGGAGCGCCATGCTGTGTCCACCTGGCTGCTGACCATCAGTCCCATTTTGACCACTTCGTCGCGCAGATCCTTCAATTCCCGTTCAAACGTTTCGCGCGGTGACATCATTCCTCCGATGCATAAAATCTCTCTAATTTAAAGAGGAGTGTACTGAAATTCAGGTAAAATGGCTACTTGTGTTTAGGATCGATTGCCTATACCATGAACTGGACTCAGGAGATTGAACGATGGGCGGCTGGATTGTAGGTATTGTTAGTGTGATTGCGATTCTGGTGATTCTGGATCGCGAAATTTATTTTTATGAGGCGACTCATCTTGGTCCACGGGTTCAGGGCTGGTTATATGATCGTTGGGCGGCAAAATACGACAGCGATAAACGCGAAAGTCAGGCCCATGATGCCGAGGTTTTAGCGCGCCCGCTGGTCCAGTTGTTAATAGATCATCCTGATACCCTGGTCCTGGATGTTGCCACCGGGACAGGCCGTCTCCCCGTAGCTCTGCTGAGCGAGCCGGAATTTCAGGGACACATTATTGCTCTTGATATTTCCCGTGAGATGCTGGTACGCGCAGCGGAAAAACTCACCCTATTTGAGGATCGGGTAACTCTGATCCGGCAGCCGTCGCTCCCTCTGCTATTTCCAGATGCCAGTTTTGATGTCGTGTGCTGCATGGAAGCGCTCGAAGTGATGCCGAATATGGAACAACCACTGCATGAATTGGCGCGCGTGCTGCGCCCTGGCGGTATTTTCCTGACCACGCGCGGAACAGAAGCATCGGGGCGAAAGGCGAAAGTAAAAAGCGCCGAAACATTCACCGCACTGCTGGAAACTTTCGGCTTTGAGCAGATCGAGATTATCTCCTGGTGGAAATTGTTTGATCGTGTCTGGGCACGTAAAGCGGGTAGTTCCGCTCCCCTTGGTAGCCGTGCGGTGACCGACGTGCTGGTATGTCCTTCGTGTGGAAGGACGACGCTTACATCCGTTTCGTTGGGTGGTTTACGCTGCAACCAATGTCACAAAGAAATTTCTGTCACGCCTGAAAAAATACTCTTACTGTAGGTCATCATGCGTAAATATTTATGGATTTGGGCAGGCGAAGTCCTATCAACCGTGGGATCGGCGCTTACCAGCTTCGCGATGGGAGTTTGGATTTACCAACGCACCGACTCAGTGAGTCTGTTCAGTCTCAATTTGCTGGTATATGCGGTGCTTGGCCTTGCGCTGATGCCGCTGGCAGGTGTTGCGGCGGATCGCTGGAATCGCAAAGTCGTGATTTTGTCTGCGGATGCGGGTTCAGCCCTTGTGACGGTGCTTGTGTTCGCACTGGTGGCTAGCGGTCAACTTAAGATTTGGCATGTGTATGTTTTGACCGGAACCGGATCAGCGCTGAGTACATTCCAGTGGCCTGCCTCGAAAGCCCTAATCCCGATGCTGGTTTCCAAAGCCCAGCTTGGACGAGCGAGTGCACTATCCCAGATCGGTGATGCGCTGGCTGAATTGATTGGACCCCCTTTGGCGGGCAGTCTGTATGTGATGTCGGGTGTGGGATTAAAAGGCATCCTGCTGATCGACTTCATTACCTTTGTGTTGGCGAGTGTCATTTTGCTGGCAATTTCCATCCCTTCGTATAGCCAGATAAGTGATAAAAAGCAGAAATCGGTGATGGAGGATTTCAAACAGGGCTGGCGTTATATCACAGCGCGTCCCGGTTTAGTCGGCCTGCTTGTCTATTTTTTGATCTTCAATTTTTTCCTGGAACTGATCTATCCTCTCGCGACTCCGCTGCTGTTCCAAACTGGATCGCCTGATTCGGCTGGGCGCGCTATGTCCGTTATGGCGATGGGGATGTTTGTCGGCATTGCTGTGATGGGCATCTGGGGTGGGCCGAAGCGCCGTATGCTTGGCATCCTGATTCCGGGGATACTCTCTGGCCTGTTGATTGCGCTGGCTGGATTGCGGCCCTCGCTTACCCTGATTACGATTGGCGGCTTTGGTTATTATGCCTTGCTGCCGCTCATCCAGGGGAATGATCAAGCCCTGTGGCAAGCGAAAGTCGAACACGCGATGCAGGGTCGAGTACTCGCGATTCGCAGTATCGTTCCTTATTCTGTCCGCCTGATTACCCTGCTGCTGGCAGGTCCGTTAGCAGATGATATTTTCGAGCCGTTGATGAGTGATAATGGCGCGCTGGCGGATGTGCTTGGCCCGATTTTCGGCACTGGCCCAGGGCGCGGGATCGGCTTGTTGATTACTATTCTGGGGTTGTTATCCTCGGCGGCGGCATTCATCACCTATTTATACCCGCGTATTCGCCGGGTCGAAGATGATATTCCCGATGCGCTGCTGCCGGTTGAGGCAGAGGCTGGTATATGATCGTGCAATCTGCCTAGGCGGATTGTAACTCTAGTATTCCTGTGGAGGGTTTGTTTCTTCTATTTTCCGGTAGATCAAGTGTGGTTTAGTGGCCTTTCTCCTCATAACCCTCTAATTGCACACCAGGGATGTATGATAGTAATAGAAGTTGGCTCACAGCCAACTTCTATTTATCTATCCAGATAAGACGAGGGAAAACGAATCTATGCATGACCGGATCACGATCAAAGGCGCTCGGCTGAACAATCTCAAAAACATCTCCCTTGAGATTCCGAAGAATCAGTTTGTCGTACTGACCGGGCTCTCCGGTTCCGGCAAATCGTCGCTGGCATTCGATACCATCTACAAGGAATCGGTACGCCAATTCATGGAATCGATGGGCATGGTGGACTATTTAGGTAAGCCGGATGTCGATTTGATTGAAGGGCTAACCCCTTCGATCAGTGTCGATCAGCACCTGACGAATCGCAGCCCGCGCTCGACCGTGGGAACCGCGACCGAAGTCTATACCTTTCTCCGCATCCTGTTCGCGCGTATTGGTTCCCGACCCTGTCCCTCGTGCGGTCAGGAGGTGCCGCCCGCCTATGATGCTGGGGAGATGGAAGTCTGGACGGATGAGTCCTCGGAAGATGAGCCGGAGGAAAGTTTCGAGGACAGCATCACCTATCCCTGCCCCCACTGCGGCACCCCTATTCCTGAATTGGGGATGGCTCATTTTTCGTTTAATAAGCCCGCCGGAGCCTGCCCGACGTGTTCGGGTTTGGGTGAAGTGCTTGATGCCAATCTGAGTTTGCTGATCGATCCAAGCCTCAGCATTGAGGCGGGTGGAGTGCTGTCCTGGGATAAATTCCATGTCAACTATTATGGTAAAGCGTTGACATCGGCGGGACAGCATTACGGATTCGTGTTCGATACCACGATCCCCATTGGCGACTTTGGGCCAGCGCAGCGCGATTTGCTGCTCTACGGCGTGAATGATCCGCGTTTTGTCCGCCGTGTTCCTGGCAAAACTCCACCAACTAGGTCAGAGGAGGGGCGGTTTGAAGGAGTCGTCACCAATTTACTGCGGCGTTATACCGAGCGCGCCCAGGATATCAACTATCGCGAAAAGCTGGAAAAGTTCTTGACGAAACGGACCTGTCCCGACTGCGATGGCACCCGGCTGCGGGCCGAAAGCCGCGCGGTGACGATCAATGGCCTGTCGATTGTCGAACTCGCGAAGTATTCTCTGGGCGATCTGGCGCTCTGGATCGAGGAACTGCCGGATCTGATTTCGCCAGAAGCTTTGATCGTGACCGAACCGATTGTGGGGGAATTGGGCGGACGGGTGCGGCGGCTGGTCGATATCGGGCTGGGTTATCTGACGATGGAACGGGCAACACCGAGTCTTTCGGGTGGTGAAGCGCAGCGGCTCCGGCTGGCAGCCCTGCTCGGATCAGGATTGACCGGGGTGCTGTATGTATTGGATGAGCCTACGGTGGGCTTGCACCCCCGTGATATTCAGCGTTTGGTCAATGCGCTCATCCGGCTGCGCGACCTTGGCAATACGGTGCTGGTAATCGAACATGATCTGGATGTGATGCGCGCGGCGGATTATGTCATCGATATTGGGCCGGGTGCGGGGAAACATGGTGGTTATGTCGTGGCGGCTGGCACGCCGGAGAAAGTTGCACAGGTCCCCGATTCGATCACCGGGATCTATCTCGCGGGACGCCAGCCTGCGATCACCCCGGTGAAGCGGCAGATCAATGGGCGACGATTAACCATTCACGGCGCGCAGGCGCACAATCTGCGAAATATCACCGCCGAAA
>DATAMF010000479.1:0-3813 GCA_036260665.1 Aggregatilineaceae bacterium
ACTCGACACCGGCCCGCCCATTGCCTGGGTTTACGGTACGTCACTCGTTTCTTTGCCCCCCCTGTATAGGATGCCTATGAACGCACGCCGTTATTGCGCATATGTCCACACTGCCGCTGACGCGGCGTTTTGCGTTGGGGAGGTGGGCTGATGGGTATGGGGCTGCTGGTGTTGAATGTGCCGGGGCTGCTGGATGACGGGGCTGCCCCCACTCTAGAGGACTATATCACTACTTTATCTCCTTCCTTTTGGCTACAGGCGGATTTAGGAGACATTGCGGCGCTGGCGGATGGAACCAATGTCACAGCCTGGGACGATCAAAGCGCCAATGCGCTCGACGTGACGCGCGAGGCCAGCACGGCGGTCACATATCAGACCAACGAACTCAACACGACGCTCCCCGTCGTGCGCTTCAGCGGCGCGGGCAGCCTGACAAAAGCCAGTGTCATCGGATCAACTTTATTCTCAAACTCGCAAGGCACTACGGTACTCGTTCTCAAGCCAGCAGCGGCGGATGCGGCGGCGGGGCACTTTAACTGGACAGCCGGATCTACCGTGAATGAATACTATTTTTTAGGCCCATTTTCCGGTGCTTTTTACTGGGATTTTGGCAACTCGACGCCGGGACAAGGGCGTCTCACCACCCCTATTACGGGCGATTGGCTCAACAACTGGCATATTGTGGAGTTACACCGGGGAAGCGATAACACGGGCGAAATCCTGATCGATGGGCTTGTGGTTGCATCGGGAACTTTTACAAGCAACCTAAACGGTACGGCAAGCGCCACTCTCGAAGTCGGCGGGGTAAACACCATCAACGCGACCAGCGATATGTACGCCGTGATGCACTTTAAGAATGCGTTGACCAACGCGCAGCGGAGGACTTTACGCGCTCTGCTTTCTGAGAAAACGGGCATCACCGTAACGAATGATGACGTGGTAATCAGCAACCCTGGACCGTATGCAGTTGTCCAGCGGGACGTCACTGATCACGCCGACATAGACATCACAGGCGTGATTAATATTAATGGCCCGGTTGATGTGGAGGCGCGCTGGAACGGGGGCGAGTGGACCACGATTGACACAGATGTTACACGCGCTTTTTCGGGCACACTGGCATCTCTCACTGCTGGGCAAGGTGATCTAGAGATTCGTGTGGCGGGGGCGGCGACAAAAACATTAAGCTATGTTGGCATTGGAGATGTATTTGTTATCGCTGGGCAGAGTAATGCAGTGCAGTTGGGAGCAAATAACCAGGTGTATAGCCACGCCAGCCTTAAGGCTGGAATGTTTGGCAACGATTACCGTTGGCGCGAACTGACCGATCCAATTGACATCGGCACAAATCAGGTCGATGCAGTGTCTAAAGATGTCACTGTCGGCGGTTCCTGCTGGGTTCTGCTGGCGTCCCTCATTATGGCGGATCAGGGCGTACCTGTGGCCTTTGTGCCGTGTGCCATGACCGGCACACGAATTGCAGACTGGCAGCCCAACGCCAATCACTACCTGCGGACTACCCTATACGGCAGTATGGCGCATCGCGCCAAGAATGCGGTGCAAGGCGTCAAATGCGTATTGTGGTGGCAGGGGGAATCGAACGTTACATCAGGCACCGATCAAGCGACGTACAACACTGGTTTAGATACCGTCGCTAACACCATTAATGGTGATCTGGGGGTCAAGCTTATGGCTTGTAAACTCGAAGACCTGAGCGCCTACGGTATCGGCTATGACGAAAGCACGATCAACGCGGCGATTGCGGAGGCGGTAGGCGATAACGCTAATGTTCTTGCTGGTCCTGATTTGAGCGGCATTACGCCCGGTGGGGATCATTTGCATTTCACTACTAATGCGGAATTGGCAACGCTGGCGGGTCTGTGGTGGGCGGCATTAGAGACGGTGTTTTATTTGTAGGCACCGTCGCCCGGACGTGTGGCAGGCGCTGGTGCAGGGACGGCGGGCGTGAGGATGGGTGAGGGGTATGGATGTGCATTTGAGGGACAAGGGTTAGCCAACACATTAACTAAACAACATGGGTAAAAAAAGCAGACTCGGCAATCAACCAGCGGGGCAGAAAGAGAAGGCGGCAGAACGGCGCGTGAAAGCGCTTGACTTGCGTCAGTCCGGTTTGTCGTACCGCAAGATTGCCGAGCAGTTAGAAGTTGACGTGGCGACGGTATTCAGAGACATCAAGGACTCGCTGGCTGAACTGAAGGCTGTTGAAGAGACTGAAGCCGAAGAACTGCGCATTATCGAAGTGGCGCGATTGGATGCGATTTTAAACGCCATGTATAACAAGGCGATCAATGGAGATCAGGGCGCGGTGGATCGTGTGCTGCGCATCATGGAACGCCGCGCGAAGCTGCTGGGCCTGGATGCGCCGTCCAAAACGGACGTGACCAGCGGGGGGCAGCCGTTGACGTTTAAAGTTGTGTACGCCGATGAGGTCAAGTCACTGGATGCTGATGGTAGCGATACCGACTGAAATACCCATCACGATAAGACGCCCTCACCCGCAGCAGGACCGTTTTATTTACAGCAAGGCTAAACGCAAAGTCATTCGGGCGGGGAGACGCGGCGGCAAGACAGTAGGCGCGGCTACGTTAGCGGTGTTGGGCTTTATGGCAGGGCAGCGGGTGTTGTATGCCGCCCCCACGATTGATCAGGTGGAGCGCTTTTGGTACGAGGTGAAGAACGCGCTTAATGAGGCGGTCAAGAGTAAAGCTCTTTACAAAAATGAAACCGAGCACCTCATTGAGCGCCCCGGTACACTGAACCGGATTCGAGCGAAAACAGCCTGGAATGCGGATACTCTGCGTGGTGACTATGCCGACCTGCTCATCTTAGATGAATATCAACTTATGAGTGAGGACGCGTGGGGCGTGGTGGGTGCGCCCATGCTGGCGGATAACAATGGAGATGCGGTATTTATCTATACACCGCCGAGTCTACACAGTCGGTCACGCACCAAAGCGCGCGACCCTCAACACGCGGCAAAAATGTTTAAGCGGGCGCAGGATGATACCACGCGGCGGTGGGCCGCTTTCCACTTTACCAGTTTCGATAATCCGCACATTAGCAAAGTGGCCTTGGATGATTTAGCGGGCGATATGACTGCTCAGGCATACCAACAGGAAATCTTAGCAGAAGACATTGACGCCGCGCCTGGAGCGTTATGGAAACGCGATTTATTAGAGGAACTGCGGCTCTGGAAAGCGCCTGACTTTGGGCGAATCGTGATCGGGGTTGACCCACCGGGCGGGCGCGTCGAGTGCGGCATTGTAGCAGGTGGTTTAGGAAGCGCTAACCGTCATGGGTATGTGATCGCTGATGCGAGTTTTCAGGGGTCGCCCGGCGAATGGGGATTAGAGGTGGTCCGTCTGTATCATGCCCTCCAAGCGGATTGCGTGGTTGTTGAGGCGAATTTCGGCGGGGATATGGTGAAGAGTACGGTACAGGGCGCGCCTGGTGGGGAACACATACGAATTAAAGAAGTACATGCCAGCCGAGGGAAAGCCGTGCGCGCCGAACCGATTGCGGCCAAGTATGAGCATAAGATGGTGCATCATGTGGGGCAATTGCTGACGTTGGAAAACGAACTCTGTCTATGGGAACCGAATACTGGCATGGCATCACCGAACCGGATGGATGCGCTTGTGTGGGCGCTCACGGATCTGATGCTGTCGGGTAGCGGCGGCGTATGGAACAACTAAGATGATCCTCAATCCAGCACAAACCAGCTATTTAGACTTCCTCATCCAACTGCGGCAATCGCATTGGGATGATGTCTCCAAGTACCGGGACTATGCCGAC
>DATAMF010000487.1:0-2440 GCA_036260665.1 Aggregatilineaceae bacterium
ACCGCAGTTGCGGGTGAGGTCACCCAGCAGGTCACCCGGCCTACAAAGGACGCGACAAAAAAGGCGTTCGACCTCTGACCTCTGACCCTCGTTCCCGGGTCCGCGACTGCGGGATCCGCTCTGTTATGCGCGGGGTTCGGCGGCGAGGACTTCTTCGAAGTCGACGAGTTCCTTGAGCTGGGTCAGGAACCAGCGGTCGATTTTGGTATCCTGGAAGATGTCTTCGACGGTCATGCCGGCGCGGAATGCGTGCCGGATGAAGAAGATGCGTTCGCTGTTGGGAAGGTTGAGCTTCCGGCGACTGACTTCCAAAGGAAGGATCTCGCGGTCGCCATAGACTTTCTCGCCAATGCGCCAGGCTTTGCCGTCGCCGCCAAAGCCGCTGCGCCCGACTTCGAGTGAGCGGAGGGCTTTCTGCAGGGACTCTTTGAACGTGCGCCCGATGGCCATGGCTTCGCCGACGCTTTTCATTTGGGTGTTCAGCGTAGGATCGGCTTGCGGGAATTTCTCGAACGCAAAGCGCGGGATTTTGGTGACAACGTAGTCGATGGATGGCTCAAAACTGGCCGGGGTTTCGCGGGTAATGTCGTTGCGGATTTCGTCGAGGAGGTATCCGACGGCGAGTTTGGCCGCGATTTTTGCGATAGGGAATCCGGTGGCTTTGGAGGCCAGGGCCGAGGAGCGGGAGACGCGGGGGTTCATCTCGATGATGACCATGCGCCCGTAATCGGGATTGACTGCGAACTGGATGTTGGACCCGCCGGTTTCCACGCCGACGGCGCGGATCACGGCGAAGGAGGCGTCGCGCATGATCTGGTATTCCTTGTCGGTGAGCGTCTGGATGGGCGCCACGGTGATGGAATCGCCGGTGTGCACGCCCATGGGGTCGAAGTTTTCGATGGAGCAGATGATCACGCAGTTGTCTTTGCGGTCGCGCATGACTTCCATCTCGAACTCTTTCCAGCCCAGGAGTGATTCCTCGATCAGGACTTCGGAAACCGGGGAGAGTTCGATGCCGCGCCGGGAAATTTCTGCGAATTCCTCCTGGTTGTAGGCGATGCCGCCGCCGGTGCCGCCCAGGGTGAATGCGGGGCGGATGATCAGGGGATAGGTGCCGATGCGCTCCGCGATGGCGCGGGCTTCGTCAAAGTTGTGTGCGACGCCGCTGACGGGGACGTCGAGCCCGATTTCGAGCATGAGGTCTTTAAAGACCTGGCGATCTTCGCCGCGCTGGATGGCTTCGGCGTTGGCGCCGATCATCTCGACGTCGTATTTGGCGAGGGTGCCTCGTTTGACGAGGGCCATGGCGGTGTTGAGGGCTGTCTGGCCGCCAAGCGTGGGGAGAAGGACGAGCTTGCCGGTGACGCCGAGCCGGGTCATTTCTTCGCGTTCGCGGGCGATAATCTTCTCAACGCATTCCGGGGTAATCGGTTCGATGTAGGTGCGATCGGCGAACTCCGGGTCTGTCATGATAGTGGCAGGGTTGGAGTTGACGAGGATGACGCGGTAGCCCTCTTCGCGCAGGGCTTTGCAGGCCTGAGTGCCTGAATAATCGAATTCGCAAGCCTGCCCGATGATAATCGGGCCTGCACCTATGATCAGAACGGAATGAATGTCTGTGCGCTTAGGCATAAACGGGTGTTAGCATACCTGAACGGGGGGATTAATGTCAGACTAATTTTTGATTTTTGAATGGCGACTGGCGATTGCTGGCAACCTCAAACCATTGCGGAGAACGGGGCGGCGGGTCGGTGGGAACGGTCTGGGGTCAGAAAAGTCCAGGATTGGGGAGATGGCACGATCAGACAGCCAACGAGTCACAAGCGAAAGTAAATGGAGTTCCTCTGGGGCGTAAAACTTCAGAGGAGGATCAGGGGAGCCGTTCGTGGTCGGCCAATGGCGTGCACCATCAAGGGTGGCAGGCCATGAACGGCTCTTTCGTTTGAAGTCCTCCCACCAGGTGCTTGAGCAAGTCTTACTCCCTGTTTTAGTCCTTCCAAAAAAACAAGCTCGGCACGGTGCACGATGCATTCTGAATTCATAGCGCATCCGACGATTCAGCAGTTGTCCAGGTCGCGTGTTTCGACCATGATGCGTCAAGTGATGAAGATCTGGGCCGAGTTAAATGCGCATACATAGATGGCGCCGAGCTATGCTCACAGGTCTCGTCCTCCCTACCCACCATGTCATCTCAAATCGCTACAAGTCTCCCCGTTGCTGGCAAGTTGTCTAAAACCCGGCTGCCGATTCTCGATGGTCTGCGCGGTGTGGCCGCCCTGATCGTGGTGGCATTCCACATCTTCGACTCCGACCCCGTGAACCCTGTGAACCACGGCTACCTCGCGGTCGACTTCTTCTTCATGCTGTCGGGGTATGTGATGGGTTACGCGTACGATGATCGCTGGGACACGATGTCGATCGGTTCGTTTTTCAAGCGACG
>DATAMF010000492.1:0-4723 GCA_036260665.1 Aggregatilineaceae bacterium
CCCAGTTGATATTGTCCAGAATGGCCGGGTCGGTTTCGCATTCGGCGGCACGGCGCAGCGCAGCGGCGGCGCGCGGACTGCCGATGCTGCCGAGCGCCAACACCACAACATGCCGCACATCGTCCCGATCCAAGAGTGGCAGCAGGTGATCGACGGCGCGGGGATCGCGCAGCACCGACAGCGATTGAATCGCAAAGAGCAGGGTTGAAAATTCGGGCTGGTGGTTCAGTTTGTCCACCCAGCGATCATAAGCCTGGGGATGGTGGCGGGTGGCGAGTCCGGCCAGCGCGACATCCTGAATCAGGGGGTCGGAGTGATCGGCCAGCCGGAGCAAGGTCTCATTGATGCGCGGATCGGACGACTCCAGCCAGCCGAGAATCACGAGCAGGTCCGATTTTTGATCGTCGGGCGCGGTATCCAGGGTACGCAGCAGCGGCTCAACCGCCAGATCACCAAATTCGCGCAGCACACCGCAGACCGCCGCATCGTCAAGATGAGGCAGCAGGTAGGGAATCGCGGGCGCGCCGATACGAACGAGTTCGACCCAGGCGGGCACGTGATCCTGCCCTTCCCAATAGGTGAGCGGCAGATCGTCGGCGGGGACAAGCTGCAAGTCGATGACCTGCTGAACGAGGTGCTGAATGTGTGATTCGTTGGTCATGATGAAATACCGTATCGATCCCACTTCGCATCCACGAGGGATTTGATGTAGGCGCTCATCTCGATTTCCTGCGGCCAGCCGCGCGGATGTCCATCGTCGGGACCTTTAGATGTGGCGTCGATGGCGATCTGGCCGCGCGGGGCGTCGGCAGGCGCAAAATGATCGATAGGACCGCCGCTGATCTGGATGTCGCGCCGCCAGTCCACATTGCCCAGGACGCGCCACGCCACGTCGGAGAAATGATCCAGGCTAATAACAACCGTGTGATCCAACGCGATCAGATGCGCGGTGGGGCAAACTTCCCACAGAGCCGCCAATACAACATGCACAGCGCGGCGGGATTTGTCGACGCGGGTGATGATGATCTGATCGCGCCAGATCAAAAAATGATCGCCGACAATGTCCGCAATTTGTTTCACGGGTAATGACTCGCGGGGAGGAACCGCCGCGCGGTCCGGTTTGCGGGTGGCGTCGATGCCGATTTTGCCGCCGTAGGAATCGCGGAGGGCGGAGTGATCAAGCTGATCCACCGGACCGTCCACCAACGTAATGTCGCGCCGCCAATCGACATTGTTGATCACCTGATCCGCGACGGCTTGCAGATCGTGGACGTTCACATCGGCATCGACGATCAGCAGTCCTTTGGCGAGCATCATCAGGCCCAAACCCCACAGGCCATACATAATTTTTTGCGGGTGGCCGGGGAAACGCGGCTTCAAGCTGACGATTACCAGATTGTGAAAGACTCCTTCGGCGGGCATGTTCACATCGACAATTTCGCCCATGAACAACTGCATCAGCGGCAGGAACAGGCGCTCGGTGGCTTTGCCCATCCAGTAATCTTCCATCGGCGGCTGGCCGACCACCGTTGCCGGATAGATGGCGTTGGCGCGGTGCGTGATGGCGGTGACGTGCATCACCGGGAAGAGATCGGGCGGGGTGTAAAAACCCGTATGATCGCCAAACGGCCCTTCAGGGCGGTGCTCGTTCGGATCGACATAACCCTCGATGACGATCTCGGAATTGGCAGGAACTTCGATGTCCTGGGTGATGCATTTGACGAATGTGATTGGTTTGCCGCGCAGCCAGTTCGCCAGCAGATATTCATCAATGTTCGGCGGCAAGGGAGCCGATCCGCACCACATCTGCGCCGGGTCGCCGCCCAACGCAACGGCTACCGGAATGCGATCCTTTTGGACGGTCTGCGCTTCACGCTGGTGATCCGCGCCGCCTTTGTGCCGCTGCCAGTGCATGCCCAGCGTGCGACTGTCGTATTTTTGCAGGCGGTACATGCCGACATTGCGCGTTTTGGTGATCGGATCGCGGGTGATGACCTGCGGCAGCGTGATATACGGACCGCCGTCATCCGGCCAGCAAGTGAGGATCGGCAGCATGTCCAGGGATGGATTGTCGGTGATGACTACTTCCTGGCAGGGGGCGTTTTTGGTGCACCTGGGGCCGAGGCCGAGACTGCGCAGCGCGCCAGCCATTTCCAGGCCGCGCTTTGCCATCGGGCGCAAACCGCTAGGAATTTTGGGATCGATCAGGCGTCCGAGGTTATGGCGGAGGTCTTCGAGATCGTCTACGCCAAGCGCTAACGCCATCCGTTTGGCAGAACCATAGGCGTTGATCAGCACGGGCATGGTGCTGCCTTCCACGTTTTCAAAAAGCAGCGCCTTGTTCTGATCCGCCGGACCTTTGCTCACCCGATCCGTGATTTCGGTGATTTCCAGGGCGGCGCTGACGGGGGTGGTGATGCGAATGAGTTCTCCGGCGGCTTCAAGGCGGGCGACAAAGGCGCGTAGATCGGCGTAGGCCATAAGACTATTCTCCGGCGATTTAGTTCGTTCAAAAAAACGTGAAACTTTGTAGATTTTATCACGAGCATGATGGGCTGCCCAAAATGCTGAATGATACTGCTTCGGGGATGCACAGCTATGCTATACTGAAGATAAGGAAGTGCAGCCTACCCTCTGCACATCGCTCCGGCTCCTGCACACGCAGCGGGTAGGAAGGAGGAGGGTGATGGCAGTCGTATCCGCGCCGGAAGGCTACGAGTTCATTTGCACGCTCAGCGATCTCCCGAAACGGGGGAAAAAGTCCTTCCACATCGGGAAATCCACCATTCTGATCATCGTCTGCGAGAGCGGGTTGTATGCGCTCGAAGATCGCTGCCCGATGACAGCGCGTTCGATGGCACACGGCAAAGTCCTCAATGATGAGATCACTTCCCCAAATACGGGGGCGCGTTACAGCTTAAAAACGGGGTTTTATGTCGGCGGCGGGCAATCGCCCTTGCAATCGCACTGGCTGCCGCTGCTGCGGCTGAAGGTGGAGCACGATCAGGTGTACGTGCGCCTGCCTCGCATCAAGTAACTTACACCATCCCTATCGCCGCGCAGCAAGCCCACTGCGCGGCTTTTTTGCGGCTTTTTAGCAACATGTGCGGTGGATTATCCTCTATAATACAGATAATGTCCTTTTAAATTCCGGGGAGCCACACACATGAAGCTGAAACTCATTGTTTTCGCTTTGATCGCCGTTGCCATTTGGGGAGTTGGCTTTCAACGCGCAGAAGCCCTATCAGTCAGCATCAACCTCGTACCGTACTGTGATCGCGCCACCGCATTTGGTCCATACACCCTGAGCTATGATCGAAATAACACCGGTTTAGGGGTTGAGGCCGTAGAAATAACGATTACGGATGGGGTCGGAACGGTCCTCTATTTTGAGGCTCTCACCAGAGACGTAGGAAGCAGCTTTACTAGTCCGGTAGATGTGACCGTGCCCTATGTTGCAGCACCAGCATATAACCCGCTGATCGTGACTATCGTGAGCCTCGAAGGCAATGGTTTGGCGGCTGAATCCGTCTACCGGAATACGGGAACCTGCGCCGGACTGCCAGAATATCCCTATCAGGGCGCGCCGATTCCCGCTGGATTCCAACTTCACACCATCACCTGTGATACGCCGGTGTATGACAGCCCAGCCGGATCGCCCGTTGGGGAAAACCGGATTCGCGCGGGGCAGACCTGGTATGTGAATACGACAGCCAAGACCGCTGGCGATGGCAGCAGTTGGAGCGAAGTTTTTGTCGCGGGGTACAAAAACGGGTACGTGCCGAGTTCCTGCGTGCAGTAAGTTAACCGCTGGTTGTAGACGCTCAGGACCTGATCTGGGCGTCTTTTTTGCAGCTTTTTAGCAACATGTGCGGCGGATTATCCTTTATAATGCAGATAATGTCCTTTTGAATTCCGGGGAGCCATACATGAAGCTGAAACTCATCGTTTTCGCTTTAATCGCCGTTGCGGTTTTAGGGATTGGTTATCATCCAGCTCAAGCGCTGTCCACCAATATCAATATTGTACCCGACTGTGTGAGTGCATCCGTGGCCTCGGCCTACTCACTCACCTATGATCGAGATAATACAGGTGCAGGGGCAGAGGCTATTGAAATCACTATCACCGATGGCGCGGGTAAGCTGCTGTATTATGAAGCCGATACCTTCCTGGTAGGATACACATACAATTCGCCGGGCGGGATCGTTGTCGGCTACAGCGCTGCGCCGGAATGGAATCCATTGATTGTCAAAATTGTGAGTCTGGCGGGGAACGGGCTGGCAGAAGAACTCGTCTATCATAATACGGGAACCTGCGCCGGACTGCCGGACTATCCGTATCAGGGCGCGCCGATTCCCGCTGGATTCCAGCTTCGCACCATCACCTGTGATACGCCGGTGTATGACAGTCCAGCCGGATCACCCGTTGGGGAAAACCGGATTCGCGCGGGGCAGACCTGGTATGTGAATACGACAGCCAAAACCGCTGGCGATGGCAGCAGTTGGAGCGAAGTTTTTGTCGCGGGGTACAAAAACGGGTACGTGCCGAGTTCCTGCGTGCAGTAAGCTCTGGCAAATCGGGAAACCAAAGACGCTCAGGATATGATCTGGGCGTCTTTTTTTTGCACTATAATGAGCAAGCGAGACTATTATTGAAAGGGCAGTTTTATGGCGAAAACTATTTTGGCATTGGATCAAGGCACGACCAGTTCGCGCGCAATTGT
>DATAMF010000320.1:0-2842 GCA_036260665.1 Aggregatilineaceae bacterium
TTGAGAAAATCACGGCGGTTCAACAGCCAACCGCGCGGCGATGGTGAATAAAAGTCGCTGGGACGCGCATTGGGCCTGTCCCATGTCAACATAAGCAGATCCAGCCCCTCCAAGCGTACTCGTGTGTCATAATACATAAGAGTCAAGCCAATTGGCAAGACAGGCATGGTGAGGATCGAAAAGATCATCTGAAGCACGGCGGTCACGGTGGTGGTTATGTCACCAGAGGCTGAGAACAAAAAACTGGTAATCGAATTGGCGGCTAACTGCATGAGGCCGCTGATGATCAGCATGGACAACACAAAACCGGACAGCGGCCAAAAACGAGCCTTGCCTAAATGCAGCGCGCGGTGAATCCCCTTACTGATGGGGACGCGTTCGAGCATGATCACCGGAACGATAAAAAAGTAAAGTGATAAGCCGATATAAAAGAGAACCGGCATGGTGAAAAACAACGGAAAACAGAGCGCCCCGGCAAAAGATACCGCTACCAGCAGCATAAAAAAGAGAATCGTGAGGAGCAGAAAGGCTAAGGCCAGCGAACCCAACCGCCGCCTCGAGTCGCGAAACGCGCGGGCGATGGTAGGGTTGCGCCCCAGATAGTTTTCGGACGAGATATACGTGATCAGGCCGTTCACAACAATAATTTGGATCACATAACCCAGGACCAGCACCATAAAAACCAGCACAAAGCGGTTGAGAGTCTCGGAAAAGGCATACCAGGATGGGGCATCACTGCTGACCTTCAACGACTGCTGGACTCCGATCCGAATCACGGTGAGCGGCACACTGATCAAGGCGGATATTCCGGCAAAGGTAACAAAATTTTCACGATAAACGCGGAAAGCGCGATCAATAATTTCTACGGCGCGGGCGGGCATTAAGCGCGTCGAAACAACGGCAGGATCCATCAAACGGCCTCTTCAAACGGTATCAAGCCCTCATTGTAGACCAGGATGGTTTTTCGCGCTTGATAGGGAGAGGCGTCTCAAACTGACGCCTCTCCGGTGGATTAAGGCTGCGCCAATACTTTCTTTACCCCATCCCCCCTTGCCCCTTCCCTCAGGGAAGGGGAGTCAAACCCACAGGATGGGGAGAATTATTTTCTTGGATCGGCCTAACCTTTGCACAGCTCGACGTATTCCATGCGCAGGCGCGCGTCGGGCTGAATACCCAACACATCGACGAGGATTTCGGTGGTGAGGGAGGCTTTGTATTCCGCATCACGCTGGGACCAAGTACGCGATTTGATCTCAATATAGCGGTTGGACGCTTTCGGAACCATGATCTCATCGAGATTCACATAAAACAACACACCCTTATAGAGAATGTGCCAGCGGCGGCGCTCTTTGTGGATTTCGCATTCGTGGTTCGCCTGGAAGTATTCACGGTAGAACCGGAGCGGACGATCTGCCGGGGCGATAAAACGCGAATGGGAGAGCAGCACCGCATCATCGAATTCACGCTCTTTGTCGTGAACCGTGTAGGTTAAGCGCGTGCGGACGCTGGAAGGCTGGCCGTGTTCGTCGATAAAGTCATCTTCACGATAGCGGACGCGGCCCTGTTTTTCGTCGTCAAACAGCAGATAGGTATCGTACTGGCGATAGTGTGACTGGCGCACGATCTGAACATGGGAATGCTTGAGCAGGCGTTCGAGGATATTTTCGTCGTCGAGACGGGCTTTCACCTGAATCTCAAAACTTTCTTCCTGTTCAAGGCCGCCAATGGCGATCAGCTTGTTGAGGATATTGCCTTCACGGGCCATGACAAACTGATCAATCCGGCGGGCGTAATCCTCGGCTTCGGCGCGAATCTGCTGCTCATCCAGAGTCAGCAGGCAGCGATCGCGCATCAGCCAGCGGCCATTAACCATTACATGCTGAACATCAGCGGCATGGCAGGCGTAGACCACCTGCGAATAGACGCTGTTGGGATCCCGGCTGAAATGGGGGTAGTTGTGCAGTGAACTGCGGCTAATGGTGATCATATCGGCGCGCTTGCCCACTTCCAGGCTCCCGGTGATGTCGCCCAAGCCAATCGCCTCGGCTCCCCAACGGGTTGCCATCAACAGCGCATCGCGCGCGGGGAGCGTGGTGGGATCATACGTTGCGCCCTTCGCCAGAATCGCCGCCAAGCGAGTTTCCTCAAACATATCCAGGTCGTTGTTGCTGGCTGCGCCGTCGGTCCCAATGCCTAGTTTCACGCCGCGCTCCAACATCTCACGGATGGGAGCGATCCCGCTGGCAAGCTTCAGATTGCTAGTGGGGTTGTGCGCCACGCCGACCGCATGTTTGTGCAGCAGGCGAATCTGGTCGGAATCGACGTGGACACAGTGGGCGGCAATCGTTTTGGCGCGGAAGACACCTAGATCGGCTACACGGTTGACAACTTTCTTTTCAAACTCGTTCTGGCTGTCTTCGGCTTCCTGGCGCGTTTCGAGAATGTGAATCTGAATGGGGACATCGTATTCAAGCGCGAGATCGGTACAGGCCTTCAGAATTTCGTCGGTGCAGGTATAGGGCGCATGCGGCGCGACGGAAGGCACGATCAACGGGTGGCCTTTCCATTCTTCGATAAAGCGGCGCGTGTAGGCGAGGCTGTCTTCGTAACTGTCGGCGTCGGGCGAGGGGAATTTCATAACCGATTCGCCGCAGATGCCGCGCAATCCGGCTTCCGCTGTCGCCTTTGCCACGTCCGCCTCGTAATAATACATATCGGCAAAGGCTGTAGTTCCGCCCCGGATCATTTCGGCGCAGGAGAGCAGGGTCCCCAGGCGGCAAAAGTCGGGATTCACGAATTCGCGCTCGGTGGGGATCATGTAGCCCATCAGCCACACATCCAG
>DATAMF010000516.1:0-5360 GCA_036260665.1 Aggregatilineaceae bacterium
CCGCGCCGCGCCCGATCTCATCGTGCTCACCGGGGATTTTGTGACGAGCGATCCGGATCGTTACGCGCCGGATTTGATCCAACCGCTGCGCAAGCTGGCAGCACCCGCCTTTGCCGTGTTAGGAAATCATGATTACTGGACGGATGCGCCCACCGTGCGCGGGATTCTGGCTGAGGCCGGGGTGTGCGAAATCGGGAATGCGGTGCATTCGATCCGGCGCGGGGCGGCGGCGCTGCATGTGGTGGGGGTGGATGACATCTGGGAGCAGCAAGACCGGCTGGACATGGTGCTGGACCAACTGCGTGACGATGATCACGCGGCGATTCTGCTGGCGCATGAGCCGGATTACGCCGTGACCAGTGCGGCCACCGGGCGGTTTGACCTGCAACTGTCGGGACATTCGCACGCGGGCCAGATGATCATACCGGGGAAGGGACCGGTTTTTCTGCCCTGGCTGGCGCAGCACTACCCGGCGGGGCAGTATCAGATCGGCACGATGATCCAGTATACCAATCGCGGCGTGGGGATGATCGCGCCGCATGTGCGGTATAACTGCCGCCCGGAAATCTCCCTGTTTACAATCCGCCCCACAGCCCATTGATCACCAGGATCAGGAGCAGCGTGCCGAGTATCATGCCCACCAGCACCGCTGTGAGAAATCCACACCCATAATTCAGCCGTTCGTTCATCTTATGTTACATCTGGTAATTGATCAAGCTGGGGCCACCCGCGCACGATCTGCGCCGCGTCGCCGTGCAGATGGGTGTGATCGTTCCACCGGACCAGATCACCCGTGAGCGTGTGCGGCTCGATCAGCATCTCCGTGATCGAGCAGTTGACCGCATCCGCGCCGCGCAGCAGGTTGATGTCGGCGGCGGGGCAGAACTGGTTCAGCGTGGCGACGAACCAGCCACCGTGTCCCACCAGCACCAGATTTTGATGGTCGCGGTCTGCACACATCTCCGCAAACCCGGCGCGAATCCGGGTCCACAGCGCGGGGAAATTTTCACCGTCGGGGAAGGCGCGCTCTGGCTGACCATCGAGCCAGTCGGCGGTGATGTCCATATACAGCGCCCAGTTTTTCGCGCTGACGGGTTCGCGCTCCAACCGCCCACAGTTGATCTCGCGGAAGTTTTCCCGAATTGTCACGGGCAGGTGATGCGGCGCGGCGATAAATTGGGCGGTTTCGACAGCGCGTTTGAGCGGCGACGCATAGACCGCATCCAGGGTGATGTTTTGGAAATAATCGGCGGTTTGCTGCGCCTGAAGCACGCCTTTTTCGGTCAGCGAATAATCGACCTGGCGGTATGAAAATTCTTTGGTGAGGTTGGCGACATTTTCCGCATGACGGACGAAATAGAGCCGGTTCATAAGAGACACCTTAATTCATCAGAAAAAACAAAACACAGTGTAGCGCGGCGGTTTGCAGATCGCCAAGTCAGGGGAACGCCGGGCAGCAGTCGAGTGTCTCATTGATAGATGCTGGTACACTGCTAGAGGAGGTGGATCATGCAGCGGTTACTGTTTATTTTACTGACCGGGTTGTGCGGCGTGCTGAACGGGTTGGCCCCCGCCGAACGCGAAACCCCGGCAGACTGTTCCGAAAATCCGTATTACGCGGAGGCTAATATGGCGCTGGATTGGTACGCGCAGAATCCGGAGTCCGCGCCAAATTACGCGCAGGGCTACAGCCATGCCGTGTTGGATGGGGCGTACGACAGCCTGTCGGCGGAGGGGAAAGTTACCCCCGTGCCGCCCGCCTGTACGGTCACGGTGCTGACCACCACGCCGCTGTATGAGTATCTCGGCGGGACATCGAAAGGTGATCTGGCGGTGGGGACGGTGGGCCAACTGTACGGGCGCAGCGAGGATTACGCCTGGTGGAATGTGTTGATTGAGGGTGTCGGCTGGGGATGGGTCCGCGCGCAGGATGTGGCGCTGCAACCCGAAACTGAGATCGATTTGATTCCGATTCATTAGCAAGGAGCGAGATTGATGCTGCACATTCTGCTGCTGGTGAGTTTGTTATGGATGGGCGGCTTCCGCCAATCGGGGGATGACATTCTGTTTTCCGCGTCGCCCGATGTGGTCCACCCGGGCGAGACGGTGACGCTGACGTGGTCGGTTCCTGACACATTCGAAGCGGTGGATCATGTCTCGATTGAAATGAGCCACCCGATGCTAACTTATATCCCCGATCAGTTCTCCGATCTGCCGCTCAGCGGATCGCTTTCGCTGACGATTCCGGGGGATTATTATGATCAGGCGATCTTTTACCTGTATCCTGAAAAAGCGGACGATACACGCTACTGGGATACGGATGGGATGCCCGTCTATGCTGAAACGGCGGTGGAAGTTGATGATGGGGTAGAGGTGATCAAACTGCGCGCTGATCCCAACCCGGCGGAACGGAACAGCGGCGTGCTGATCAGTTGGGAAGTGTCTGGGCTGGACCCGGAAGTGCCTTTTGTTTACCTGTCCTACTTCCGCAACGATGGCCTGTACGAACAGACGGAGTTATTTCCCTCGGTGGGCACGACGGTAATCGAAATTCCGCCGTATTATACCGAGACGTTCGGCATCTATTTGCACGCGCCGAATGTGATGACCGACAATACGCTTGAGATCAACATTCGCTGCCCGTTCGATGAATACCTCGCGCCGCGCTGCCCCTACACGCAGGAAAACGTCGAACTGCTGTACCAGCGTTTTGAGAACGGGACGCTGTTCCGGCGTGGGGCGACGGTCTACGCCCTGTACGATTACAACACCTACTTTGAATTCACGGCGGATGACAGCGTGACCCTCGATCCGGCGCTGACGCCGCCCGCTGGATATGTGCTGCCGGATGCGATGTTTGCCAGTGTCTGGCTGGACTACCAAGAAGCGTTGGGGTGGGCTGTGGCGCGGACCCGCACCTATGAGACTGCCTTTGAAACGTATCCGAGTACCAGCGGCAAATATCGTGTGACGGCGAACCTGTTTTACCTGCCGACGGGCGAACTGGTCGATGCGAATGCACTGCGGATTTATTGGAGCGTGGTGGAGTAGGGGCAGATTCGGCCAACCTGCCCCGGATGATATTTTTACCGTGTTTCTTCGGCCAGCGCGTAGGCTTCGTGCAGCAGCGCCAGCACATCTGTCGCGGTGACGCTGGCCGCTGTGCCGAGCATCATTTCGGCGCGGACTCCGGCCATGCCGTGCAGCCACGCACCCACCACTGCCGCATCAAACGGTTCCAGTCCTTGCGCCAGCAGCCCGGTGATCGCGCCCGCCAACACATCACCCGTTCCGGCGCTGGCGAGGGCGGAGGTGGCAAAAGGCAGCAGTGCAGTTTGTCCATCCGGCGCGGCAACGACGGTAAACGCGCCCTTCAGCACCACCACACACTGCCATTCTGACGCGCCCTGCTGCGCCATCTGGACGCGATTCGCCTGGATTTCGTCGGTGGTGAGCTTCGCCAGCCGCGCAAATTCGCCCGGATGGGGTGTCAGAATGGTGTTGGTGGGCACCAGATCCGGCCAGTTTTTCATGTCCGCCAATAGATTCAGCCCATCGGCATCGATCACGATGGGCGGCAGCTTGGCGGCAGCGGCATCGGACGCAGCGGCTTCGGCTTCCAGCGGGACAAACCCAATGGCGCGGGCGTGGCGGATTTCTTCTTTGGGGCGCAACAGCTCGCGCAAAAATTCCCCGGTGACATCTTCGTGCCCCCAACCCGGCCCCAGCAGCAGCGCACTGTAACCTTCGATTTCTTGGCGCAGTACGCGCACCGCACCCTCATTCACCACACCCATATTATGCGGCAGCAGAATCCAGGTGGCTTCAGGCAGCATAGCGGCCAGCGTCGGGATGATGATCTGCGGGGCAGCCACCGTGACCAGCCCGGCCCCGGCCCGGTACGCGCTGCTGGCGGCCAGATACGCCGCGCCGATATAGTTCAGGCTTCCGGCGGCAATCATGGCTTTGCCGAACGTCCCCTTGTGGCTGTTGCGGCTTCGTTCCGGCAGGCGCGATCCGGCATCGGCGGCACCCACCAGGATCAGCGGGATGTCTTCGAGTTCTTTTAGTTTGGGTGGCAGGCCGATGTCGGCCACATGCAGCACCCCCACCGCTTCTGCGCCCGGAAAGACGAATAATCCCGGTTTGGCCGCGCCGAAGGTCATAGTCTCGGTGGCGTGGAGCACGTGGCTGTCCAGTTCGCCTGTGTCACAGTCCAGCCCGCTGGGGCAGTCTACCGCCAGAATAACCGGGGCGCGGCGCAGTTCGTCCTGGTCCGGGTCGGCGGGAGTCATATAGGCGGGGGCGGGACTCTCTGTTTTGCGGATCGTCAGGGCTTTGTGCGCGGCTTTGAGCACAGCCGCCGCATCACCTTTGAGCGGCAGGCGCAGACTGGTGCCGAACAGTGCATCCACCACCACATCCGCGTTGGCGACCAGATTTTGCAGCACGCGGTAGGCTGGTTTGTCGTTTTCCACATCGGCTAGAAACAACCCTGCATCCCGCGCGGCGACAAAAACTTCGTCTGATTCATCGCGCGGCTGGAGCATAAACACGCCCACCGTTCCATCTTCCAATTCCTCTTTTAACACGCGGCCTGCGACCAGGCCATCCCCGCCGTTATTGCCCGGCCCGACCAGAATGGCGATACGGGGCTGCGGGATGCCTATCACCAGTTGTTTGACGCGCTCGGCAACAGCGCGGCCCGCCTGTTCCATCATAGCGGGATAGCGGTGGCCTTTGGCATCCGCCGCTTTTTCAATCGCGCGCATCTGTTCAGTTGTGACGATCTTCGGCATTCGGTTCCTCCAATTTTCGACGCATCCAGAAACTACCGCCCTGCCAGCCGTTCGGCACTTCGGGGAAGGTGGCACGGGCCAATTCCTGGTACTTCGAGGTCATATAGTGACTGCCAAACAAGACTTCGAATTCCCTGTTACAAATCAAAAAGGCGTGCAGCAAATATTGCTCGGACCAGAATACTTTACGCGTGCGCAGCCAGATTTTAGGATATTCGTAGGGGAGAAAAATGTCATGGATGTGAACAATCACGCCGGGCCGCAGGCGCGGGAACACTTCCAGAAATAGATAATTGACATCGCCCCCGGTTTTTACGGCATGGACCGTATCGACAAACAGAATATCATTGGGACCGAGCTGGTCGAAATAGTCAAGCTCGATCTCCTGGGCGCGCGCCGGGATCAGCTTGCTCAGACCGGGAACACCCTGCTTTAGAATGTCGCTCGGATATGGCTCAATGGCAACCATTTCGGTGCAACCTTTGAGTTTGGCAGCCTGCGCGGTCACCAGCGTCGAGAAGCCGCTGCCCAATTCGATTATCTTGCTGGGTGTAAAGTGCC
>DATAMF010000323.1:0-8287 GCA_036260665.1 Aggregatilineaceae bacterium
ACGATGCTGAATAACATGGTGGTGCAGACAGTGGGGGCAGGGACGCGATTTGGAATTGTGAAGCTTGAGGTTAGTGCAGAAGGGATAGTCGTTGAGACGGTGGTTTTCCCTGCTTAGCGTGATGCTGATCGCGGCGCTGGCGGCTGGAGCCTGTGAAAAAAAGGAACAGCCGCCCGACAAACCGGGTACGCCAACCGCGTACCCGATTGAGTTTGATCCGGAACCCGTGCCGCTCATCCCAACGCTGCCGCCTGCGCCAACCTACCCGCCGACATGGACACCGTCGCCCGCGCCGACTTATGTCCGACCTCCTACGCAAACGGTTTTTCCTACGTATACGCCGCTGCCAAGCGGTACGCCTACGGCTGAAGTCGTAGCGGGGGCGGTGATGGAAGGCGATCAATTGATCGTCACGGCGAAAAACGCCGACTTAGCCAACGCCATGCTGACGGCCTATCAGGATGCGGGACACCCGACGCTGCAACAACCGCCAGTTGTCGAGGCCGAATATAACGGGCGCATCCGAATCGAGTTGGTGTTTTATAATGACTTTCTGAAGGAAGAAACCCGACTCGATACTGAAGCGCTGCTGACCGTCGCAAACGGGCGAATCGCGCTGGATGAACTCGCGCCGACACGCCAAAGCGACGGGCCGATGATCACGGAGCAGGCGGTACTGAGCGCCTTGGAGATCGTCACGAACGGACTCAACCGGGCGATTATGTCCCAGGTGGATGCCGCATCGGATTATCTGACGCTGTCCACGATCCAGGTCCAGCCGGGGTATATCCAAGCGGTTTTTGCCCCGTAATCCTTCTTCTTAAATCCCCCTAAAAATACTGTCAAAAGCTATCAGATCAGGAAACTGGTAGCTTTTGAGAGGCAGCAGCGTGTATAAAATGTCACAAATGGTGGGTTCAGCAACGCATACGAAACAAGGAAGAGGTTGATCATGGATATCACACGAAATTGGCGACTCAAAACGGCTCGCGTTCAACTGCTGGCGACTCGCTGCCCGGTAACTGGTGAAGTGGTGATCCCACAGCAGAGTGCTGCCGCCGTTCAGCCCGTCGAACTGTATCGCTTTGAAATGGCAGAGCAGCCGCGACTGGACGAAGTAGGATACGCGAAGGCTGCACGGTAAAACGGTATGGTGGAATCAACACAACCAACCAGCGATTATCAGCAACGCGTCCAGCACCAACTGGCATACTGGGATCAGTTTCGGCGGGCACAACCGCGTGGGGGCGAGGTTGAACTATTCCCGCTGTCCGGCCAGGGCACGGTATACAGCTTTACGACAGTGACGACGCCCAGTGAGGATTTCGAGCAGTTCGCACCGTATCTGCTGGCCCTGGTCAAGCTGGACGAAGGCCCGATGATCACAGCGCAGTTGACGGATGTGGATGGCCCGGTGGAAATTGGGATGCGGGTGGAAATGGTGATCCGCAAGCTGCGGACGGACGGAGATCGCGGCATTATCGTCTATGGACCGAAGTTCCGGCCCCTGCTGTAATTCAACATCTCAGGTGAGTCATCGAGCTGCCCCGTTTGGGGCAGTTTTTGTTGGCGCATCTATTGGTCAGGGCAGGTTTGCAAACCTGCCCCTACAACCAGCAACGCCGAGCGTGTTTTATATCCGGCCTAATTTTTTAAAGTGCATCAAACCTTCCTCTACAATGACTATCCATTTAATCTGCCCGTTCGCCAACGGTATCGCCTAAACAGCCCGAACGAAAACTTGGCTGAATCGAGCGATGGGGGTAATGATCCTGGGGCGTAACAAAAGGAGCGGATTATGGTGGATATTGGCGCGGAAACGGAATATCAGCAGCAGGTGTTTAAGAAGGTGCAGCACGGCGGGGAGGAGATCGCGGGGAAAGAGTTTTATGACTGCCGATTTGTGGAGTGTACGTTCAACGGGGCGACGTTCAAAAACTGCCGGTTGGTGGACTGTACCTTTCAGAAGTGCGACCTCAGCCTGGCGCATCTGAACGGATCGGCGTTTCGAGATACGACGTTTGAAAAATGCAAGGTGGTCGGGATCAACTGGACAGAGGCGAAATGGAGCGCCAAAACCAGCACGCTGTATTCGGTGCATTTCGTGGAATCGGTGCTGAATTATTCGACATTTATCGGGCTGAGTCTGAAGGGTATGAAGCTGACCCAATGCGTGGCGCATGATGTCGATTTTGCGGACGCCGACTTGACACGGATGGATGCGCGGGAGACGGATTTCTCTGAAAGCCGGTTTATGCATACGAATCTGACTGAGGCGGATTTCACAGGGGCACGAGGCTATGCGATTGTCGCGACGCTGAACACGCTTAAAAAGACGAAATTTTCGCTGCCGGAAGCGATGGCGCTGCTGTACGGGCTGGATATTGTGCTGTCGGATGGCGCGTAAGCGGTGAAATAGTATAATGCGGGATATTCAAGCATCCCACATGAGATACGACTATGCACCGCCTGATCTGGCTCTTTTTCACTCCGAAACGACCTGTGCGCCGCCTGCTCAGCGGGTTGGTGGTAGGATTGGTGATCGGCACTGTCATGGCGCTGGGGCTGTGGCAGGGCAACTTTCTCCAGACGATTCGCACCTCCTTACAAGACCAGTTATACCGGGCTAATCCACGCGATACCAAGGGGATCGTCACGATTGTGGCGATTGATGACGCCAGCCTGCGGGCATATGGACGCTCGACGGTAGAATGGGATCGCACGCTGCACGCGGATCTGATCCGCACATTGGATGAGGCGGGAGCACGGGTGATCGTGTTCGATGTGCTGTTTGCCGATCCCACCGATCAGGATGCGGTGCTGGCGGCGGCGATGGATGAGTCGTGCCGGGTGGTGCAGCCGGTTGCACCCAGCGCGGGCGTGGTCGGGGTGACGGAAGCGCACGAATTGATCGCCTATGCCGGGTTTGATCATCCGACGGCGACACTCGAACAGACCTGCGCGAAACGGCGGAGTCGGGTCGCGCTGGGACATGTGGCGGTGGTGCCAGATGATGATGGCGTGGTGCGCCGGATGCCGCTGTTTGTCGCGGAAGGCGAGACACGGCTGCCCGCGCTGTCGATGGCGGCGTATATGAACTACAGCGGCGCGCTGATGAACTTCGTGCAGCTTGATTTGAAAAATAATGAGATCGATTTTGGGAACCCAAACCTGCCGACGCTGTACACGGATGATTTTGGGCGGATGCTGATTAATTTTTTCGGGCCACCGTCGCATGCAGGCGTGGCGGGGAGCACTTTTCCGGTGTACTCGTTTACGGATGTGGTCGAGGGGCGCATTGATCCGGCGGTGTTCAAGGATCAGATTGTGCTGATCGGGGCGCTGGATGCGACGGCGCTGCCGGACAGCTACGCGACGCCGAGCGTGCGATCCGGGGAGAAAATGTTCGGGGTGGAGATTCATGCCAACGCGATTGAGACGCTGTACCAGTCGCTGCCCGCTTTCCAGAAAACGGCCAAGCTGGATTTAGGGCTGTTCTCGCTGTCGATCAAACAGACGCCGCTGCCGCTGCGGGAACAACCACTCGGCCAACAGGTGCTGATCACGTTCCTGTTTGCTGTCATCGCGGGGATGGTGCTGCCGTTCGTGCGGTGGTATGTGGCGATTGGGCTGAGTTTGGTGGCGTATGGGGTCTATGCGTTTGTGTGGGCGGCGAATATCGCGTTCCCGATGAAGGGACTGGTGGTAGAGATCGTGTTCCCGGCGATGTCGCTGAGCCTGACGTTTGTGGGAATCCTGATCAATATTTATGTATTCGAGGAGCGGCGGCGCGGGCAGATTAACGATCTGTTCAGCCGCTATGTGTCGGCGGAAATCGCGCAGAAAATTGTCGAACAATTCGATCATGGCAAGCTGGAACTGGGCGGCGAGGAACGCGAGATCACGATTCTGTTCGCGGATGTGCGCGGCTTTACCACGCTGTCGGAAGGGTTGGCACCGACGGAAGTCGTCACGCTGCTGAACGTGTTTCTGGAAGAGATGAGCAATATTGTGATGGGGTACGGCGGCGCAATTAACAAGTATATCGGGGATAACCTGATGGCGTTCTGGAACGCGCCGTATCTGCAAGATGATCATGCATGGCTGGCGACACGCGCCGCGCTGGATATGCTGGATTCGATTCAGCGGCTGAACGACGAACAAAAATTTGCGACTCCAGTGCGGTTTGGGATCGGGATCAACACGGGGCCGACGGTGGTCGGGAACGTGGGATCGAGCAAACGGCTGGAATATACGCCGATTGGGGATTCGGTGAACGTGGCGTCGCGGCTGTGCGGCGTGGCAGGCGGCGGCACCTGTTATATCGGGCAGCGGACCTATGATTTGATCAAGGACCGCGTGACTCCGGTGGAGGTTCACAACCTGATGTTGAAAGGAAAAACGGAAGCGGTCACTGTGTACGAACTGCATGTGGATTCAGTCGTCGAAAATACAAAAAAGCCATAAAAAACTAAGGAGCCAGGGATGGTCAAACAACGTGCCTTCATCATCGTCCTGATTCTGATACTGGTGGCATGCGGAAGCGAAGGTGAGGATCAAAAGAAGAGCGAGCCGACCAGCGGCGAAGCAGTCTGGACCCAGAGTGTGGCAACACTGCTGGTCAGCCTGGGATCGGCTACGGTGACAGCGGACGGGACGGATCAAACGATTGAAGCACTCGCCAATCCGCAACCTGTCCGCGTGGGGGATCGGGTGGCGATGGCCGAGGATGGGGAAGGCGTGCTGACGTTCTTCGAGGGGGCGGAAACGCGACTCGCACCGGGAACGGTGGTGGAAGTCACGACATTGGAAGTATCCGGCGAATCAACGCACGTCGATCTGACGATGCTGGCGGGGCAGACGCTTAACAGCGTGGATAAAGTGCTGGATGCGAATTCACGGCACGAAATCATTACGCCAGCGGCGTCGATTTCGATTCGGGGGACGGATTTTCTGGTGTTTGTGCGCCCGAATAACCTGACTCAAGTGGCAACGACAGAAGGTAAAGTGCAAGTCACGGCGGGGCAAAATCAGGCCGAGGTGACGCAAGGGTACGGTGTCGCGGTGCAGCCGGATCAGACGGTGGGCACGGTGAACGTGTGGGCGTATGCGAATCCGGTGATCAGTTCGCCCGTGGATGAGATGCCGCCGCTGGCGGTGATCTTCACGAATACGGAGAAAAAGTTCACATTTCGCTACCGGATCGGGGATGTTATGCCGGTGCCGCTGGGACCGTATGAACTGGTGGTGCAAAGTCCGGGTCCGGCGCGGGTGACGGGAATCGAATTTCCGCCGGAAACGCCTGCCGAAACGCCACAGGATATTCCGGTGACGTTGGGCGCGATTACATTGGATGTCAGTGGGGCAGAAGGCGAAACGCTGATGCTGACGTTCACGCAGGGTGATCTGACGAATACGGTGAAGGCCACGTCGGGGGATACGCTGCTGGTGGGATTAGGGGATTGGACAGTGGAAGTTGCGCGGGAGTCGGCACCGGAGCAGACGCAAACGGTGGAATTTACGGCTGTCGAGGATGAGGTGATCCCGGTGGCGGTGGAGTTTGGGAGGTAACGATGGATCAATGGGAATATATGACGGCGTTTTTGCGCGCGGATGCGAGCGTCCATGAGGAGTATTTGCGACGGACGATGCGGATGGAGAATCCGCCGAAGTTCGCACCGCAAGCGCTGATCCCGGAGTTGAATCAGCTTGGGCACCAGGGCTGGGAACTGATGCATATTGAGCCGGTGGTGGTGGGGGCGAACCAGGATGTCGCGGTGGGCACGACGGAAGGCACAGCGGTGCGGCCCTGGACGAACACGTATTTTTGCGTGTTCAAGCGGAAGCAGGAGTTTTAGGGGAAGTTGTGCCTTTAGTACTATGGCGTATAATGGAAGGTACTGTTTGGCATCCTAGAGAGGGGAATAAAATGATGCGCAAAGTGCTTGCTTTGGTTGTAATTGTTTTGTTGGTTGCCGCACTTACACCATCTGTACCGGCGAAAGCTATCGGCAATGCAGTGGGTTCGCTTTCCCTGAGCTGCGATTCGATAACTGTGAATATGGAATATGATGTAGACCGGGATAATACCGGAGCCAGCGAAGAGTATCACGGTTATTATGTGGTCGATGCGCTTGGAAATCTGCTCTATGCAGATGAATATTATGATGATCTTGGGGATCACTGGCATGATAATTATACTGACTCCTTCGATTCTGCGCCTGTGATGGACCCGATCAAGGCGGTACATATCAGTTGGGAAGGTAACGGTTACGCGGAGCAGATTATCTATTCAACGAGCTACGACTGCCCAACAATCCCGACCTTTGCGGGTGAAGATCAGGTTGAGATTCCGTCTCAAGCCGCCGTCGGCCAGATTTTGAGCGATACACCCGTGTATTCGGCTCCCAAGATGGACGCGGCCTCAACCACCGTGTTGACCGCAGGGAAGACGATCTGGATTTATGGACTCGATGAGTCTGGGCAATTCTACCGGGGGATGATGGCCGGGCGGTTCTTCTGGGTTCCGGCGAATCTGGTCGGGCCGAACTACGATAAGGTGTGGAACGGGCGGGCACTGCCAACGAATGTTGTGCGCTAAGCGTCATGTAAAATGTGATAAAGCCCTGGTGAAATGCCGGGGCTTTTTTGTGCGCAACGGTAGGGGATGGGAATAGCGGGGCAATTCATGAATTGCCCCTACGAGTGGGTTAGGTGGTGGGATCGGGGGCCGAGGTGGGAAGCGGATCGGCGGCGGGTGATGCGGCGGGCGCGGATTCGGTAGGCTCGGCGGGGGCGGCGGGTTCGGGTGGCGGTAAGGGGCCGAGCTGGAAATAGCGGGCGCGGAGTTCGTCGGTGGTCAGGATGCCGCGCGCGACCCGGATTTCCTCGAACATGGTGCGGCGATCCTGCGGGCGGATGTCCTCAAAGCACCCGGTCAGGTTCGCGCCGTAAAAAGGCAGCAGATCGGTGGTGATCTTTTCCGCGATACGGACGAGTTTGGGCCAGAGGGTCCGTTCGATGAAGACGCGCTCGCCGACCTGGGCGTTGGCTTCGGTAGCATTTTCGCTGAACATGCCCACCGGAATCCCGAAGATTTGAAAGATTTCCTCACGATTGAAGCGGCGCGCATTCAGAAAATCCATGTCATGCTGGCTCAGGCCGACATTCTGCCATTCGACGGAGGCACCGCGTAAAAAGGCGGTTTTCCGCTCGCGGCCACCATAGGCGCTGCGCCATTCGCGTTTGAGACGCTCGTAGTCGGCATCGGTCACGCGCTCTTTGATGGTCACGATTCCGGCGGGCACAGCCATGCCTTCGCCAAAATAGCGGCGGTTCCAGTCCGACATGGCCTGATCGGTTTCGACGGCTAAACGTGCCGCTTCGAGGGCGCTGAGGCCGTAGTAGTCGTTGGACGGATGCCAGCGGCGGAAATGCACGACTTCGGAGGATTCCAGCGGGATACGGCGGCCATCGACTTCGTAGACATACCCGCGCACACCGCGCAGCGTGTCGGGAACGATGCTGATCCGATCCGGGCGGAGGGGCCAGATTTCAAGGGGTGCGCCGCCGGGTTCGCCCGCCAGAAACCAGTAGGCGTTGCCGTGAATTTCCAGGTTGCCGACGGTCTGCTCGATCAACTCGAAGCGGCTCAGCAGCGGGTTGGGATGGCGTAGGAGGCGCTCGAAGGGGTGAGCGTGGAGGGCGAGGTCGCCGGAACCGGCGGGCGAGGTCTCCACGCGGAAAGGGACCAGCGCCGCGGCTTCGGCGATCCGGTTGACAGCGACATAGACCCAGGGATTACCCGCATAGACGCTGGCGTATTTCTCCGCGTGGGCGATGTCGGGCGCGATCTCGTTGGTGAGCAGCGGGGATTCCACGCGGTGGATCACGCTCGATGGGCGGAATTTGATGTAACCGATACGGCGGAGGGTGCGATCAATCAGGTTGGGTGGCATCGGTGGACTCCTTGTGATTTTGGGAGGGGCGTATCGCAATACGCCCCTACAGAACGAACCTCACCCCTAAATCCCCTCTCCAGCCAAGCTAGAGAGGGGACTTGAAGGCGGGATGTTAATTCGGATGCGGGGCAATTCGTGAATTGCCCCTACGAAATCGGGCGCAGCAAGCAGCGCCCCTACGGATTACGGTACGAATCAGACGAAACTGATGGCGGACAGGGTGCCGGATGTCAGACCGTGCCAGGCGAGCGCCAGGCTAATCACACAGTCATCGTGCTGGCCGGGCAGCGCATCGTAGCGGTAACGGCCACTGTCCAGACGCACCT
>DATAMF010000566.1:0-1750 GCA_036260665.1 Aggregatilineaceae bacterium
GCCACGGGAAGAAAAGCATGAAAAAGGTCTGTGCGGTTGTTAACGATCGCGCGAAGGGCGCATGCTCATCGTAGCACGAATGTTCGGCGCTGTCATCGTCATTCACCGACTAACTTGGATGGTGAACTTCGATGGTAAATAATGACTCACTTACCGCGCAGGCGCGCTTTCCAGTTCATGGCGGTGCGGGTCGGATAGATCAGGGCGGCGAGCAGATAAGCGCGCAGCGACCCGAAATGTTTGCGCGTGTAGGTAATCAGGTCGCGGAAATAGACCTGGGTTGCCAAGCGCTGCACCTGACTCACGCTGGCGTGTTCATCGTGAATGATGGTGGCTCCGGCGACATAGTGAATTTCGTGCCCGGCGTGAATGATGCGCCAGCAGATGTCGTCTTCGGTGAAATAGAGTTTCAGCTTTTCATCGAAGTAATTGATCTGTTCCAGAATGGGGCGGCGAACCATCAGATTCGAGTCGGGCACAACTTCAACGGATTTGTCGGATGCGCGGTCCCAGTCCGCGTACCACATGACCTGACGGCGACGATCACGCCAGGGCTTGAGGAGCAGGCCGAGTGCGGTATAACCCAGCAGCAGATCGGGATAGGTCGCAAAACGGGACCAGTTACGCTGCAAGCGGCCATCTCCGAAAATCATGCGGGAGGTGATGCCGCCCACGTTGGGATGGGAGTCCAGATAGGCGACCATCGTTTGCAGGGCGTTGGGCTGGATCACTGTGTCAGGATTCAGGATCAGGACATAGTCGCCCTGCGCGACACGCATACCGAGGTTGTTGCCGCCTGTAAACCAGAGATTCGCGCCGGATTCGATGACTTTGACCTGCGGGAAATCCTGGCGAACCATGTCCGCGCTGCCGTCTTTGGAAGCGTTATCGACGACAATAATTTCATGTGCGAGATCGGCGGTGGTGTCCAGCAACGATTGCAGCGCCCGCGCGAGTTGGTCGCGGGTGTTGTAGTTGCAGATGACGGTGGTCAGTTTCATCAGCTAGCCGCCCTTGTAAAACGCACGAACACCCTCGATCACGGTTTCGAGTTGGTCGCTGGTCAGCGAGGGGTAGATGGGTAGCGTGATCAACTTCTGCCAAACCTCTTCGGTTACGGGCACGTCGGCGGAATAGGGACGGTAGAGCTTGAAGAGGTGATTGGGGTAGTAGTGAACGCTGGTGCCGATGCCGCGCGCGGATAGGAAGTCCATCAATTCGTCGCGGCGATCCGTTTTCAGGACGTAGATCAGATGGGTACTTTTGACGTTGTCGTGAACGGCCAGCGGCTCGACGGGCAGATCGGCAAACGCCTGATTGTAGGAATTCCAGATGTGCAGGCGCGCCTGCCGGTGCTGTTCGGCTTTGCGAAGCTGCACCAGTCCGATGGCGGCGGCAATGTCGCTCAGATGATATTTGTAGCCGAGTTCGTCCACGTCGTATTGCCAGGAATAGGTCCGGGCGCGGGCGCGTTCCCAAGTGCTTTTGGAAATGCCACACCAGCGGAGCCGCATTGAGCGCTCGTGCTGTTCTTGGGTTTTGACGACCAGCGCGCCGCCTTCGCCCATCGTCACATTTTTGACGGCGTGGAAACTGAAACAGCCCGCATCACCAAACGTGCCGACGGGTTGGCCGTGATATTCGGAACCGGCGGCGTGCGCGCAGTCTTCGATCAGCGCCAGATTATGCTCTTGAGCGATCTGGGTGAAGGCGTCGAGGTCGGCGGGATGCCCGGCATAATGGACTACCA
>DATAMF010000571.1:0-4834 GCA_036260665.1 Aggregatilineaceae bacterium
AATTCCCGTCATATGTTTTCAAGGCTGTCTCCACTTTGGTTTTTTATATTTATCCAAGCTAATCATCTAGATTGTATACCGGCGGATAACACTTGTCAAGGAATTCCTTTTGGGAAAACCAGTCTAGGGTATCCACATCAAAACCCAAAGTGAACTGAGGGGCACTTTTGTGAATTAGCTGGGATGAATTTGGAAGCTCGCCGGGCAAGAACTCGGCGAGCGCTCACATTAAGCCCCAGTATCGAAAGCGAAAATAATGTGCGTACTACGGGGTTCGACTAGATTTCTTCTGTTTTTTCATTTCCGCTCATTGTTTTACTAATTGCCTCGGCAGCAAGCCTATCTTGGCCGGGTAGCGCATGCGCATAAATTTTCATTGTAATCTGTGGCGTAGCATGGCCGAGACGAGCACTCACCGCCGTAATGGGCACCCCTTCATTTAGCAGGAAGCTTGCATGCATATGGCGCAGACTATGCGGGGTGATGAGAGGCAATTTCAGACGTTCACATTCACGCTTGAGGGCATGCTGTACCGTGCTGGCGAATAGGGGACTGCCTGTTTCACCTGTGAAGACAAGGCCCCAATCTACCCATTTTGAACCAGCCGCTTCTTTCCAGGTTTCCTGTTGTTGTTTCTGTTGCTGAAGCGCAGTAGTCGCCCGTATGGGAAGAACGATATTACGAACTGAATTCTCGGTCTTTACCGTATCAAGAACCCAGTCCCCATTAATGCGGTGTAAGGTGTGGCTCACGCATATCATCAATTCATACTGCCCTACGTCCTCCCACTTTAGGGCAAGCATTTCACCGATACGGCACCCGGTTCCAATCAGCAGTACCCATAATGGATGAAGCCAGTGGTTTTCTGTGCCATCTAAAAATTGGTTTAGTTCGGTTTGGTTCAGCAGCGTTTTCCGTCTCGCTTTATAAGTCGGTTTGAGCACACGGTCGCACGGATTGGTCGTTATCCATCCCCACAATTGCGCAACCTCAAATGCGCGGTGAAGGATGCGATGAAGTTTTTCAGCCGTGGAGGGTGAGAGACTTGCGTACAAACTCTGAAGCCGGTCAGGAGCTACACGGTTCAGGCGCAAATTCCCAATGGCAGGGTTTGCATAGGTCTCCAGGAACCAGCGGTATTTTACCCTAGTGGATGTTTTCAGATTGGGGGCAGTGGTCAGCCATGTTTCAAAAAGGTCTTTTACAGTGCGTTTACCGGGGTCGGGTAGGCTTCCGGCTTTGTCCGCTTCGCGTTGCAAGTCACGTAGCTTTGTCCGTGCTTCGCGTTCGGTTTTGCCATACACTGTGCGGCGGATGCCATTCACTTGCAGCGATGCTTGCCAACGTCCATCACGCCGTTTGGAAATTGTACCTTCGCCACTATATCTTTTGGACATACTACACTCTCCTGTTGGTATGCCCTGGCGAAGCACATTGCTGTCAGATTGCTGTCAAATCCAAAAGCACTCATAAAGGCGATGACGTTTGCCCAGCAGGGGAGTGAGAAGCTCCCCTGTTGTGTTTTTGGGCGCGCCCGGGCGACATACGTTGCTGTCAGATTGCTGTCAAACCCCCAAAATACTCCCCCAGGCGGGATGACGTTAAGACCTATCAGCCGCCGACACTTGACGTTTGCGCGCTCCAACGGCTATAATGCAAGACGTAACGGGTGACTAGCTCAGTTGGTTAGAGCGCTTCCCTTACAAGGAAGAAGTCAGGGGTTCGAGTCCCTTGTCACCCACCAAAAAGCTCATGCTGTGCCTGCATGGGCTTTCTTTTTTGAACAGAAGCGGCTGCGGGTAGAAGGTGCCTCTGTGATCGAATCAAAACAATCTGCTGGGCTGTCGATGGATGGCATGCTGATCGTCGCGATGAGTTTGGCGATCCCTATCATTGCCATGACCTCACTTCTGGATGGACGACTGCCGGGGACGCATGATGCCTGGCTGCATCTGATGCGCCTGACCAATGCAGCGCTGAATCTGAAAGAGGGCGTGCTGATTCCGCGCTGGGGACCGCACTTGCATTTCGGTTTTGGGTACCCATTGGGCAATTTTTATACACCGGGCTGGCATATCGCCGGGGGAGCGCTGGTTGCGGCAGGGGTGCCCGCTGTCAGCGTGCTGCTGGTGTTTCAGGCGCTTGGTCTGCTGCTCTATCCGCTGGGGGGGTATCTATTTGCCCGCCTGTTCACCGACCGAGTCAGCGCGCTGTTGGGGGCGGCGATCTGCCTGCTGGCCCCGCTGCGCTTTTATGAAGTATTCATTCAAGGGAATGTGTCGCAACTGATCGGGATGGGGCTGATCGTTTGGGTCCTGTGGGCGTTCGCGCGCTGTGCGCTGGCTCCGCGCCGGGGGACGATTGTGGTGGCGAGCCTGCTGCTGGCTGCGCTTATTTTGACCCACCATCCGACCAGCGCTTTTGCCGTGCCGTTAGCCGGAGGATACAGCGTGTTTGCGGCGGTGCTCGCGTACGACCAGCGCCGCCGACGGTTGGCGGCTGTGCTGATCGCGTATGGATTGGGGCTGCTGCTGGCGGCGGCGTATTGGCTGCCCGCCGTGACTGAATTGCATCATGTTCATGTTCAGGCCGCCGCCGACCAGTATCAGTTACAGGATAATTTTGTCCGGCTGCGCGATCTGATCGGCCTGGTCCAGGCTCCGGATCGGGGGGCGCTCAATGTGGTGTTTACCTTCAGCGCCGGGCTGGGATCGCTGGTGCTGGGGGCGCTGGGTGGGGTGGTAGCCCTGTCGCCGCGCGTGAAACTGACACGCTGGCAGCGGGGCCATGTGTTGGCTGGCCTGCTGCTGGCGGCGATCTGTCTGTACGCGATGACCTACCGCTCGTTGTGGTTGTGGGAGGCGGTGCCGCAGTCGAAGCTGATTCTGTTCCCCTGGCGGCTGTTGAGCGTGCTGACTGTGGCCCTGATTCCTGGTGCAGTGCTGCTGATGATGGTGATTCCGACCCGCTGGCGCGCCTGGGTCGTGGCGGGTTTGATCGGGGTGCTGTTTGCCGCCGTGCTGCCGCTGATGTTTCCACTTTATGCGAACGAATCCGATCTGGGCACCGTGACTCCGGCAAGCAGCATCGAGTATGAAGTGCAGTCGGGAAATCTGGGCGGCGTTTCCAACAATGAATATCTGCCAAAATGGGCCGAGCAGCGTCCCGATTTTGCGCCGTGCCCGGATTGTTACCGGGACTGGGCGTGGCAGGTGTTTGTCAATGATCGCACGCTGCCGGATAACGCCCAAGTGACGGCTGTCGAGGGGGAACACCGGACGGGCAGCGGTTTTGAGGTCAGTTCGACGGATGCTTTTCGCCTGGAACTCCACCAGATGTATTTCCCCGGCTGGAAGGCGACGGTTGATGGTCAGGCTGCTCGCCTGATTATCAGCGAACCCTACGGCCTGATGGCGGTGGACCTTCCGGCGGGGGCGCATACGGTTGAGGTGTGGTACGCCGGGACGCGTGTTCAACAGATGGGGAACAGCCTGAGTCTGATAGCGCTCGGCGGGTGCGTGGGATTGCTGGTTTTCCCCCTGCGCCGCCGTCGGATGATCGGGCGGGTGCCGCGCTCGGATGTGAAAGTCGCGAGCGCCGCGCTGATCGGATCGGTGCTCGTGGCGGTGGTGCTGCGCGGGGTCATTGTGCCGCATACCGACTGGTTCCGCGAGGCGGGCGACACACCAGCGGGGATGGAGCAGGCGCTGGGCACCGTGTTCGCTGATGCGGACGGAACGCCCCAGTTGAAACTGATCGGCTATACGATCTCTGATACCCAGATGAGTCAGGATGACTGGCTTTTCGTCACGCTGTACTGGCAGGCGCTGACTCCGCTTGACCAGCAGTGGCATGTCCGGCTGGCGCTGGCTGATTCATTCACCCAGGCGGAATGGAGCGCCAGCGATCACGATGCTCCGGGCGGGTTTTCCACGCTTCAATGGCCGACGGATCGGTACATCATCGACCAGCACATTTTGCGCCTGGATGACGATACGCCGCCGTATGTGGGCGATCTGGTGGTGCGCGTGTATGCGGTGGACGGTGATCCGCTGCTGGTGGACACTGCGCCGCGTCTGAGCCTGGAACAGGTCCGGATCGATGAGAAGGGCACGGATGATTTGCCAGCCGGGGCGCAGCGGGTCGATCTGGTGTTTGGCGATTGGCTGCGGTGCCGGGCTTATGATCTGGTCCGGGCCGGGGACGGCTACCAACTCCGGTTGTATTGGGAAGTGCTGCGCGATCCGCCCGCCGATTTTGCGCTGATGCTGCACTGGATGCGCCAGGGTGAGGATGTGGGGAATGCGGATCAGCCGCCGCTGGCCTCGTATCCGACGCATTTATGGCGCGAAGGGCAGTATTTGGTGAGCATGTTTGATCTGGTTCCGCCTGAGAAAACCGATGCGCTGTGGTGGGGCCTGTACGACTATCCAACGGTGCAACGCGCCGCCGTTGATCGGCGGGATGGGAAGCTGGTGGTACAGGATAATGCGATCCTATTGCCGCTGGAATGAGTCAGGCTTGAATCGGCCTGCCCTCATTTCAGCGCCCCGACTTAGGGGTAATGGTTAGCCGCGCGGGGAAGGGGGGTTCTCACACCACCAGCCGCAGCACCAGCACCGCCACCACCACACTCATGATGCACCACAGCACCGCCAGCAGCAGCGTCAGCCACCGCCGTTCATGCCACCATGCCCGCAGCGCATACCAGATAAAACTGAGCGGAAATGCCCGGCCCTTACTCGCCGCTGTCCGTCGCGCGGGAGGACCAGACGGCCCATAATCCTGGCCGAAAACCACCGGCGGCGCGGCGGGCAGCGTGCCCGATTGCGGC
>DATAMF010000037.1:0-8398 GCA_036260665.1 Aggregatilineaceae bacterium
GGATAGGGGTCAACCGCCCGCCGCCCATTTTCCCCCTTATTCCGACTGATGGGTAACGCCTCTCCACCCGTGTTGGCGAGGGCAGGGGGTGAGGTTCGTAGGGGGCAATTCATGAATTGCCCCGTTAATTTTTCGTTCCACCCCGACTTGCCGCGTGCGGGGATAGGGCTTGCCCGCACACCGCCTCCGCCCACCCCAGAGCGAGTATTTTTTGCCCATGATCATGGTCACGCTCTGGTCACGCTTCGGAATTATCCTATATTTATCATCAAAAACGGAGAAATGACATCATGTCTCGTCTGTTCAATCGTCCAGTTACTTTCAGTGTGATCCTGATCGCCGCCCTCTGCCTGGGGTTGCCCGGACGTGTACAGGCTGATCAAGCCCGCATCGCCCTGGAATTGATGCAGGATACCCAAGCAACTTTGGACGACAGCACCCCCGAAATCATCTATGAACTGACTGTCAGCCAGTACCAGTTCTTTTCGGTCATCGCCTGGCGTGAGTCCGGCGATCTCAACCTGATGTTCACCGTCACCGATCCCGACGGGCAGCCCGTGGATACCTCGACGCTTTTGGAAGATGAACCGGGCGTGGTGGTGGTCGAAGGCATCGCGACGAAGAAGGCTGGCGCTTATGGCATCAGTGTGGCGCGCGTCGGCCAGACCAGCGGCGATTTTAAACTGCTCGCGGTGCCGGGTTACAGCGGCCTGGTTGCGTGGGATCAGTTCGATGGTAACGCGGGCGATCTGGCTTTGCCTCTGGAAAACCAGGATACCGACAGCTTCGCCTTTGGCATCGTGGATGATCATTACCAACTTCAGACCAAAGCACCCTATACAGGGCAGGTGATCGTTTCGACGAATGACTACACCGACATGTACCTGGAAGCGACCATTACCCTGAGTAATGTGGACGATGCCTGTGTCGGCCTGGCCCTGCGCGACGACGGCACCAGCGGGTATGTCGTGAGCATCTGTGGTCAGGGCGTATGGGGTATCTGGTCGATGAGAGAGACAGAACAGCGCAGTATCTTACTGCCCAAATCGCTCATTACCCTGGAAGAAAACGTTCCGGTGCGGCTCGGTGTGCGCATCTATGGTGATTCCATTATGGTCTACGTCAATGGAACGTTTGTAAGCTCAGCCGCCGATATGCAGGACGAACACACCGTTGGTAAAGTAGGCTTCTATCTCTACAGCGCCGCGCCAGCAACCGCGACGTTTGATGATGTCGTGCTGACTGTGCCCCATACGCTCAAAGCCGCCGCTGCGGAAAACCAGTCAAAGACAAGCGCCAGCAGTGATTTCTCCACAACGCTCGCCTTCGATCTGGACAGTCCCGTCAGCTATCAGCTTACCCCCAGTTCACATACCGCCCGCATTCAACAGGCGTAAACAGGAGTTTCAAATACCATGAGCAACCGTAGCATTTACCTCACCCTTTTCCTCATCGCCGGCATTCTAATGGGCGGCGGTCTGTGGGGCATCATCACCCACGCGGAGCCTATCGCCAACACGCTCTATATCCCGTCGCGAGCTGAAGGTAGCATAGATACCTACAACCCCGAAGCCTTGTATCAAATTCCGGCCAACGCAGGCCAGGTGTTTTCGGTGTTCGTCGCGGTCAACACGGGCGATCTGAAACTGGATATCATGCTGCTCGATCCGGCGGGTAACGTGGTCGCAGAAGACACCCCGGTAGCGGCTGGCGCAAGCACGTATGCGATTGAAGCGGTGACGCCCACCGAGTACGGGAACTACCAATTGATCGTAACACGTGTAGGAGACACATCGGGGGATTATATTGTGGAGATCACCCCCGTCAACGCTGAGATGATCATGCACGTGCAATAACCCATCTGCACATCCCCAAAAACGTCTGCATCTTTCCGGTGCAGACGTTTTTATTTGGCTATCCCAAGAAAAGCGCTATACATTACCCACTCTTTCGAGGCACAGCTCAACGGCTCGTCGTAGGGGCGTATGGCAAATGCCCGCCATCCGTAGGGACGTGGGCTTGCCCCGCCCGCTTTGCTCCCCTTTCTCCACTCGCGTGGGGAAAGGGGCCGGGGGTAGGGATCCTTTCCCCCTGCATACCTACTCCGGCTTGGATGTACTCAGCCCGACCCGGTTGCCCTCGCAGTCCGTGATCACGGCGACATAGCCAATCGGACCCAGATCAGTTTTGGGAATCACCACACTGCCGCCAAGTTGTTCGACTTGGGCCAACGCCTGATCAAAAATCGGGACGCTGTGCGCATTCAGGTAGACAATCGATCCCTGGCTGCCCGGTTTGGCATGCGGAACTTTGGTTACTACGCCGCCCACCGCCTTCTCCGCCTCGTCAAAGGGGAAAAAGGCATTCGGTTCCCCATTGATTACCTCGCAACGCATCGAGATTTGCAGCAGGGTTTCATAGAATTTCACAGCGCGTTCAAAATCCTCAGCCGGGATTTCAAACCACGTTACAGCGTTCATCATAGGTCTTACTCCTCATAATCATTACCCGCATCTTTTTCCCCTTGCTTTTGGGGCGGGTATGCCGACGTTTTTGTAGGGGCGCGGCTTGCTGCGCCCGTTTTCCCCCCTCGCCAACTTGGTTGGAGAGGGGGCAGGGGGTGAGGTTCTTCGGGGCAATTGACAAACGACCCCGCTCATTTCCCCGGATGCCTACTCCGGTTTGACCGTGTGCAGCCCGACCCGGTTGCCTTCCGTATCCGTCACCAGCGCGATATACCCAATCGGACCGAGATCAGTTTTAGGCATCACCACGCTGCCGCCGAGTTGTTCCACCTGCGCCAGGGCCTGATCCAAAATGGTCACACTGTACGCGTTCAGGTAGACAATGGGGCCGTCGCTGCCCGGCTTGGCATACGGAACCTGTGTCACTGCCCCGCCCGTATCTTTCATTTCCTCGTAGGGGAAAATACCGTTCATCATGCCGCCAAAATCCTCGCGCCGCAGCGAGACTTGCAGCAGCGCTTCGTAGAATTTCACAGCACGCTCAAAGTCCTGAACGGGGATTTCAAACCAGGTTATGGGGTTCATATGTACTCCTCACAGGTTGAAGCTCATCAATACCCCTATGATCCACCCCCGCTGTGACACCATTATGTCAGTTATGATTGTCAAGCATCGCCCGCGCCTCGTCCCGCATCCGATCCCGCAGTTCGTCCGGCTCCAGCACGCGCACATGCCGCCCCCAGCCCAGAATCCATTGCAGCACCTCGTCAATCTGCCGGGCGCGCAGCGTGACCAGCACGCCGTCAGGATGCAGTTCGCGCTGATCGATGTAGAAAAAATGATCTTCCAGAATCCACGGTTCCACGTCCTCATCAAACAACAGCTTGATACGCAGCGAGCGATCATCCCGGCGCGATTCGCTGCCAATGACATAGTCGGCTGGATACTCAAAATGTCGTGCAGTCAGTTGGGCATCCTGCATGCGCGATAAGCGGAACATACGCCGGTCCTGGCGCAGATGGCAGTACGCCGTCAGATACCATGTTCCGTTCAGACACGCCAACCCGTACGGATCAGCCTCGCGCAGGCTCACCTTGTCAGGATACCGCGTGAAATACCGGAATTTCACCGTCTGCGTGGTGAAAATTGCGCGCCGCAGCAGCCGCAGCAAATGGAGTTCCGCCGGAGAAATCGGCTGCATATTCGTCAGCAGCAAACTGTTGCACAAATTATCGGCGCGCTGGCGCGTATCGTCACTCAGCACCGCGCGAATCTTCCGCCGGGAATCGTCGATAATCGCCTGGTACTCCCGATCAAAACTGCTCTGCACCGCTGACAATCCCAGCAGAATCAGCGTCGCTTCATCGGCGGTGAAACTCAGCGGCGGCAGAAAATACCCTTCCGCCAGGCTGTACCCTTCCCCCATCAGCGCCACCACCGGGACACCCATCTCGCTGAGCGCCTGAATATCGCGGTAAATCGTGCGTTTGCTCGTCCCAAAAAACGTCGCTAAATCCTCCGCGCGGCACGTCCCCCGCACCCGGAGTTCTAAAACCAGCGCTAATAAGCGGTCAGTCCGATTCATGCTGTCTCCTATCATCTTGCCCTAATTATAGCAACAAAATTTAGCACTCTTGTTCTATTTCGTTTGTTTTGTTATAATCTGTGTTACTCCCACTTGATCTGGAAGGCGAAGCGAATCGCCAGCCAACGGCGAGTTTCCGTATAGCTGGCATAAATGAAAGGCAACACACCATGAGCAACCGCAGCATTTACCTGACCTTACTCCTGATCCCCGTTGTGTTAATGGGCGTTGGTTTGTGGGGCATCATCACCTACGCGGAACCTGCCACCGCCACGCTCAGCATTCCCGCGCGGGCTGAAGGCAGCTTAGATACCGCCAACCCCGAAGCGTTGTATGAGATTCCGGCCAACGCAGGCCAGGTGTTTTCGGTGTTCGTCGTAGTCACTGCGCGCGATCTGGAACTGGATATTATGCTGCTCGATCCGGCGGGTAACGTGGTCGCAGAAGACACCCCGGTAGCGGCTGGCGCAAGCGTCTATGCGATTGAAGCAGTGACGCCCACCGAGTACGGAACCTACCGCTTGATCGTGACGCGCGTGGGCGACACGTCCGGGGATTATATTGTGGAGATCGCCCCCGTCCAGGCTGAGATGATCATGGACGTGCCATAACCTCAAAAAACGTCTGCATCTTTCCCGGTGCAGACGTTTTTGTTATCTCGATTTTTTCCCCTGGATCGATCTCCCCCCCATTAGCACTGTTGTTCTGTTTCGTCCGTTTTGTTATGATCTGCTGAACAAATCAAAGGAGAGCAGCTATGCAAACTGTTACATCCCACGATGGCACCACGATTGCGTATGATCAGGTGGGTCACGGCCCCGCACTGATTTTGGTGAGCGGCGCGTTAGGTAAGCGCGGTGATCCGACCCTGGCGAACCTGCTGGCCCCCCATTTCACCGTCATTCACCATGATCGCCGGGGGCGCGGCGACAGCGGCGACACCCCACCCTATGCCGTTCAGCGCGAAGTCGAAGATATTGAGGCATTGATCGATGCCGCAGGCGGATCGGCCTATCTCTACGGCATGTCATCCGGCGCGGTGCTGGCGCTCGAAGCCGCGAGTAAGCTCCCCGGCAAGGTGAACAAGCTGGTGATGTACGAGCCTCCGCTGATTACGGACGCCAGCCGTCCCCCTGCCCCCGCTGATCTTGTCGAATATCTCCAGCGGGCCGTAGCCGAAGGTCGGCGCGGGGATGCAGTGGAATATTTCATGACGCAGGCCGTACTCGTCCCGGCGGAATTTGTCGCCCAGATGCGTTTTGCCCCCGTTGCGGTGGGCAGTGAGGGAGCCGTCACGACGCCTATGTGGGAGGAAATGGAAAAAATCGCGCACACCCTTGTCTACGATAGCCTGATCATGGACGGTCTGATGTCCGGTAATCCGCTGCCGCCCCAACGCTGGTATGCCAACACCGCGCCCACCCTGGTGATCACGGGCGGCAACAGCGGCCCCTTCTTCGCCAACAGCGCGCAGCGGCTGATCAAGGATTTACCCAACGCCCAGCACCGCGTGCTGCCCGGCCAGGATCACGCCGTTGCCCCCGCCGCCCTCACCCCCCTGCTGATCGAGTTCTTCCTGTCCTAAAAAACAGACCGAGAGGGCGAGGTTCGTTTCCCCAACGTGCTTTTGTAGATACCGTCTTCCCCACCCGACAATTTTTGCCTGACTTCCCCCTCGCTAGCTTGGCTGGAGAGGGGGACCGAGGGGGTGAGGTTCAAGCTAGGGCGTATTGCGATACGCCCCGCTCTGACGATCTACTATTGCCAATTCTCCCATGGAAGAACGGGGTTCATAGACCACCAAAAGCACCAATAAAAAATCAGTAACATAATAAAAATGACAATAATGTTTCTCCCTATCTCATTCAGAGTGCTTAATCGCTTATCGTAATGCGAAGAGTGATCAAAATTTCGAAACCTATGAAATAGATAAATAGGCGTATATATTTCCATTGTGATAAACGCCGGTTGTCCTACAAACTTGAAAAACCAACGAACATATTTCGGATACTGTATTAAAAGAGTTCGCTCTTTTAACAACATATCATATAAATCTACCAATCCAAAAACACTCAAAATCATCAATATTCCAAGCAGAGTTAATAATATTCCCCTCTTTCGTTCATAGCTGAACATGACCGTATCCTATCCCAAATTATTGACCGACAGCACTTGTATATCATCGAAATCTGTGGGACACCAAAAATACAGGAAACCCCTAAACGCCTCAATTGCCTGAACGACGAAGTATGGCCCCTCCCGCCGCCACCAAGTCCCGCTCTGCGTCAGCAGGGAGGGATTTAGGGAGGGGTTCCTTTCTACGGCGTATGAAAATCGAGCCTCACATCACTATACGGCGTCGCGGTCAGCAAATCGCTCGCCTCACCCCGCAGCGTCGCTCCGAAAAACGCCAGCAGATAATCATTTGTGATGCGCAGCGCCTGCGCCGGATCAATCGGGCCGAGGTCATCCGCCATATCGGGAAAAACAGCCGCAAGCAGGCCGCTGTCTCCAAAATTCAGATGCGCCGCCCCCGTAATGGTCACCGAATAGGCGGTAGCCGTATGAGTATACGCGCTGTACGCCGCGTTGAACTCCGCCAGCAGTTCCTCGGCCTGTTCCGGCGTCAACCCTGCCACGTCGATTTCATCCTCAGCCGGCATCGGGATCGGCTGGCTGACATCGCTGCCTTCTTCGTTCACAAACAGCAGCGCCCCCGGCACCCCATCGGGATAGTAACTCCACAAACTGCCATCCAGATTCACCCCCGCTTTGATGCGTGTATCGCGCGCCATGGCCTCAACCGTCGTCGCGCCGCCGAATGAATGCCCGAACATGCCGATCTTTTCCAGGTCCAGCCGCCCCGCGAACAGCGGATCGCTGGTATTGAGTTCCGTCAGGTAATCCAGAACCGCCAGCGCATCCGCGGTGGTGACTTCGAGGATACGTCGGGCGCGCTCCCAGGCTTCGCTTAACTGATCATACACAGGTGCATCCGCTGGAAGTTCACTGACAAGGGGATCAGCGTCGGGCAGCATCGTCAGCACGCGCTCATCGGGCAGCACCGTCACCAGCGCGTTATAGGTGTGCGTGATGCCGACCACCACATAGCCCTGACTGGCGAGTTCTTCCGCATAGGCAGTGTAAAAAATGGGGTGCGAATTTCGCCCGCCATGCGACATAATCAACACCGGATAGCTGGGCTGCTCAGCCGCCACCGGCACATCTTGCAGCGCATGCACTTTGATCTGATCCAAAACTGCCGCATCGAGGCCGAACATCGCCGCGACGCCTGCCGCCAGATCGGGATCGAGCCAGGTCGCCGCCGCCGCCGCCGGATCGGGATCAGCGGGATACCACACATACAGCATCAATTCGCGCACATCATCGGGATCATCCGTGAGGGTTTCCGGGCGTGTCTCGTCCGCGAAATACAACGTCATCCGTCCAACCGCATACGGCCCTGTCGGTTCCGGCAGCGTGACCGGCTCCTGAGCCGTGACGACGAACGAAGGTCCGAGCAGTAACGCCACCAGCGTGATAACCATCAAAACGCGTTTCATTCAGCTTGTCCTTGCTCACAAAACAACGCAACTGAATGCTATTACGTTTCGGGGCAGGAATTAGTTGTTTGCGGCGGGGGATGAGAAACCATTTGAAAAGCTGGTTTATCCCATCCCCGCTATGCATAGAAAGGGGCGCGGCTTGCTGCGAAGTGTTTTGGAATTTAACCGTCCTATCAAATGGTTTCTCAGGGCGCGATAAACAGGTTGAGCGACTCTGATTGCACCGTCATAAAATGCGTGGCGGCGAAACATGTATCCCCACTGTAGAAGAAGGCATCACCATAAATTTCAGCCGACAGCACCAGCGGACCCGACCTGAGCGCTCTCAGATCAAAAGTGCCATAGCCGGTGTCACTGCCCCGCGAGGTGGGCAGCACTTCCACCATTGGTCCACTCTCCATGATTTCCAGATCAGGGATACTCGCGAGACGATAACTGTTAATCAGGCGAACGTCGGCCAGCCCAGCGAAACCTGACGATTCAACCGTGACCGTAAACGTGTCGCCCACTGCGATAACGTCATCTGACATCGTAATGGTGACCTTATGCACGATGGGCGGGCAGGTTTCGGTAGGAGAAGGCATGGCAGTGGGAGTCGATGAAGAAAACGACACGCTGTGGTTCAGAGTCAAAAAGAGAAGCCCGACGATGGCCACGGCCAGCGTGAACAAACCTCGGATGCGAATGGTATGAGACATAGTCTCTCCTCTATAGATATTGAAGTTCAGGGTTGATAGTGGGAATCAATTTGGCAGTATACAGGGAAAGTATGGTGTTAACCA